>CAZBDC010000014.1:0-53433 GCA_964490575.1 uncultured Anaerolineaceae bacterium
CTACACCCTATCCTACACTCTTTCCCTACACGACGCTCTTCCGATCTCGACTCGTTTTACGCGGCCAACCGGATCACGGAAACCCTGTTCAACTTGATGGCGGGCGGCGCGCTGGGTTCAGCGTTTATCCCGACCTTTACCGGCCTGCTGGCCCATGATGACCGGGCAGGTGCATGGAAGCTGGCCTCGGCAATTGCCAACTTGCTGATCGTTGTGCTGACTCTGGCCAGCCTGCTGGCAGCCATCTTTGCTCCCCAGGTAGTCCGCTACGGGCTTTTCGCCCTCAACCCGGCCCAGGACCCGGTGCAAGAGACCCTGACTGTGCATCTCCTGCGGATCCTGCTTCCCTCGGTCGTCATCTTCGGCTTGAGCGGGCTGGTGATGGGAATCCTCAATGCCAGCCAGGTCTTCCTGGTGCCGGCGATTGCACCGGCCATGTATTCCATCGGCTGGATCCTGGGCGTGATTCTCCTGCCAGAGCAGATGGGGGTCGAACGGCTGGCCTGGGGAGCCGTGTTGGGCGCCGGGCTGCACCTGCTGATCCAACTGCCAAACCTGGCTCGCCTGCGTGGGCGGTACACGGCTTCACTCGGCCTGGATAATCCCTCGGTGCGCGAAGTGGCCCGGTTAATGGGGCCGCGCCTGTTTGGGGTTGCCATCGTCCAGTTGAACTTCATTGTCAACACCGTCATCGCCCTCAGCCTGCCCGCCGGCAGCGTTTCGGCGATTGGACAGGGGTTCGCGCTGATGCTCATGCCGCAGGTGGCCATTGCCCAGTCGATTGCCATCGCGGCGATGCCGACCTTTTCGGCCCAGGTTGCACGGGGGCAGCGGGATGAAATGCGCGCCGCCCTGGCAGCGACCCTACGCGGCGTGCTTCTGCTGGCAGTGCCAGCTTCTTTGGGCCTGGTCATCCTCCGCCAGCCGATCGTCAACCTGCTGTACCAGGACGGCGCCTGCGGAGCAGCCTGCTCGCAGATGATCTCCTGGGCCCTGCTGTGGTATGCAGTTGGGCTGGTAGGGCACAGCCTGGTCGAAATCACCAGCCGCGCCTTTTATGCCCTGCACGACACCCGCACCCCCGTAACCGTCGGGGTGGCAGCCATGTCACTGAATGTCCTCTTCAGCCTGGCATTCGTCCGGCTGTTCCAGGCCTGGGGGCTGGCACCGCACGGCGGGCTGGCGCTGGCAAACTCGCTGGCCACCTCCTTAGAAATGGCGGCCCTGCTGGTGTGGATGCGCCGGCGGCTGGGCGGGCTGGAGGGGAACCAGATTCTGCGGGCGGCGCTGGCCAGCACAGCGGCCGCGGCCGGGCTGTGCGGAGCCGTGTACGCGTGGACCAGGTTGGGCGCCACCCAGCCAGATTGGCTGCTGGCCGGCGGGGGAATCCTCCTGGGGGGGCTGGTATATGGCGGGCTGCTCGCAATCCTGCGGGTGCGGGAGGTCAGCCTGCTGGTCGGGGTAGTGCGCCGCCGCCTCCTGCGCGGCAAAACCAGATAACGATACCTGTGGAGCATCAATGAATGATCGCGAACGCTACTGCGCAGCATTAACCTTCCAGCCGGTCGATAAAGTTCCGCTCTCGCCGGGCTGGCCGCGGGAATCGACCCTGAAAGCCTGGCACAGCCAGGGCCTGCCCGAGGAAGTTGATTGGTATGCCTTCCTGATGGAACAGTTGGGCATTCCCTACCGGCCAGCGATCGAAGAGCGCTTCAACCTTGATACCACCTTCAAAATGATCCCTGTGTTTGAGGAAAAAGTGCTCGCACACCGCGATGGGCACTACATCGTACAGGATTGGATGGGCGCAATCACCGAAATTGCGGATACATATGACTATACTTACATCCGCTCTGCCAAAGATTTTGTGACCCGCAAGTGGCACAGCTTCCCGGTCACCAGCCGGCGCGACTGGCAGGAGAAGATGCAGTGGCGATACGACCCTCACCACCCCCAGCGCCTGCCGGGCATCCTGGCCGAAGTCGCGGGCAGGCTGGCGCGCCGCACGGTCCCCTTTCAGATCACGATTCCGGGGCCGTTCTGGCAGCTGCGCGAGTGGTGCGGCTTCGAAAACCTGTGCATGCTGCTGATCGATGACCCGGGTTTCGTACAGGAAATGGTAAATACGTGGGGCCAGTTTGTCCTGGATGTTCTGAAGCCGCTCCTGGCGCAGATCCAGCCCGACATCGTCATGGTAAACGAGGATATGGCCTACAAGCTCCACAGCATGATCTCGCCGCGCATGGCGCGCAAATTTCTTCTGCCGATCTGGCAAACCTGGACAAATGCCCTGCGGGAAAACGGCTGCCCGGTCATCGCGATCGACTCAGATGGGTATGCCGCAGAGCTTCTGCCGATCTGGATCGAGGCGGGTTTCAACTGCAACTTTCCCGTCGAAGTGGCGGCTGAGAATGATATCGTCCTGTACAGGCGAATTTATGGAAAACAAATGGCTTTCCTGGGAGGGATCGACAAGCGAGCCATCGCAGCCGGAGGAGAAACCATGCATGGCGAAGTGATGCGAGTTGTACCGCCCCTGCTGGAAGAGGGCGGCTTTATCCCGGGCTGCGACCACGGCGTGCCGCCGGATATCGCCTGGCCCAACTTCATCGAATATACCCGGTTGCTGGCGCAACTGACGGGTTGGCTGTAAATAAAGGAGACAGATATGAAGCAAACCGGCCTGGAATTTATGAAATTAACCTATGCGCGGCATTTATCCGAATCGCCGCAAGATTTAGGGCAAACCCAGCCGCCGCTGGAGCTGCCCCTGCCGCCGGGCGCCGCCTTGCTCCCACTGCCCGGGCCGCAGGCGCTTGACCTGCCAGGCATGGACCTGCGAGAAGCCATCGAGCGCCGGCGCACCGGACGCCGCTACAGTGAGGAGAGCCTCAGCCAGGCTGAGTTATCCTCCCTGCTGTGGCTCACCCAGGGGGTAAAAGAGATCACCAGCCGGCCCATAACCCTGCGGACGGTCCCTTCCGCCGGCGCGCGGCACGCCTTTGAAACGCTCTTATTGATCAACCGGGTCGACGGAATCGCGCCGGGACTATACCGCTTTGCCGCCAGCCAGCATGCCCTGGTTCGCCTGGACGCGCCGGAGGACATCAACCAGCGTATTACCCGCGGTTGCTACGAACAAAGGCAGGTCCTGACCTCCGCGGTGACGTTTATATGGGTGGCCGTCGCCGAGCGAATGACGTGGCGATATGTGGAACGCGGCTACCGCTACCTTCACCTCGACGCGGGGCACGTCTGCCAGAATCTCTACCTGGCCGCCGAGCCGCTGGGCTGCGGCGTATGCGCCATCGCCGCCTTCGACGATGAGCATCTCAACCAGGAACTTGGCCTGGACGGCGAGAACCTGTTCGTGATTTACCTGGCTTCCCTGGGAAAGAAAAGGCGGGCCTGAGCGAGTTACAGGTCAGCGTAACGCAGCCCCAGTTCCTCGACTCTGACCAGGACACCCTCAAACTCGGCGAAAGAGAGATTCTGCGCCGGAAGGCCGCGTTCGGTGCGCAGGGTATTAAACAGGCCCAGGTAGCTGGCCGTACTGCGGGCGTTCCAATCCAGGCGCAGAGCCGCCGCGGCGGTCTGGATGCTGGCGGCATCCGGGCCTTCGATCTCGGCAAAGCAGCCAAAGGGCATCTCATCCAGGGTGATGACCAGTTCAGCCAGCGCGTATGTGGTCCGGTATTTTTCATACATCACCGAAACCTCGTATCCCAGCGCTTCAAGCAAATGTTGGGCAGCGGTGAAATCGCTGACCTGGAATTCGATCTCCTGGCGGTCGCTGACTTCACCACCTGGCGCAGCCGGGCCTTTAAAGGTCATAACAGCATGGTTATCCTGCCGCAGCCGCAGCACCTGGCGCGCCGCGGTCAGGGCGCGGTTCGGCGTGTCATAACGGAGGTTTGTTTCGTGCACGCGAGGAACTACCAGGCGGGCACCCAGTGCGTCCAGGCGGCCTGCCAGGGCAGGCAAATCGCGAATTGGGAACTTCACTTCGATTTCTTGTTCAGTCTTCGACATCTTTATCCTTATTTGATCTGTCATTGCGGGGAGGCTTTGCGACGAAGCAATCCTCCCGATCGTTTTGCGTGGCCCGCAGTGGCGCGAGCGGCTTTTTATGAAATCCTTTTGGCTGCCGGAGCCGGCATGGACGCAGCGTGATGAGGACATAGCTCAACCCAAGCAGTGTGGTGGCAACGGCAAAAATCACATTTTGCATACCGCTTGCAGTGTTTGCAAACAGCAGCCGGTCAACCCAATAAGCCAGGGCGAAAAACAGGGCTGCCGCCGAACCGGCCCAACGGTAGCCAGGACGGCGCATCCACATCCAGACCAGCGCGACCAGGCCCACCAGCCCCCACAGCCCACCGGTCACAACCAGGTAGAGCGGTCCGGGTTTCACCCCGGCGTAGTTCAACCAGTACCAGTTCAGGATACTGTACACCATCCTTGTCCAGCCGCCCAGGGAGACCAACAGGCAGATAACCAGCAAAACAAACCACGAAAGCGGGCGCCTGGCGGGGTATTTTTCCAAATCGCGCTCCATAGCTATTCCCTGAAGGTAATTTCCCAAAGATGAACATGCCCATCGCTCGGATCATTGGCGTTCAACACCTCGATATAGAGCCGGGTAATTGCCTGGCTGCCCGGCAGGTCGACCTGGACGTCGCGCGGCATAGGCGATTCGGCAAATTGGCGCACCAGTTCAACCGGCTCAGCCAGGCCCTCGGACCAGGCTCGAACCGACAGCCGGGTGGCCGACCCACCAATGCGCAGGGTCAGCGACTCCAGGCGGCGAGGGGATGGAAAATCGAAGATTAACTGCAGCGGGTTGACCGCAAAGGTGCGAACCAGAGTATGCGGATCGCCGTCAAAAAGATGGGCAATTTCGCCCATATCCAGCTGGGTAAAGCTGAGCATCACCTTTTCACCGTTAATCGGAACCAACAGGCTGCCCAACTGGCGCCGCCTGGCCAACTCGTCCGCAATGATCTCCTCGATATCCGGAGAATATTCCAGCCGGACAAAATAAAAACCGGGCTGCCCGTTGGGATAGGGCACAACTTTCTCCACCGTGACCGTTGAAAACAGGTTTTCCGGAAGCTCTTGAAACTCCTCCGGGATCATGATAAATACCTGGTCGCTGGCCTGCGGCCTGGCAGTGCTGTAGTATCCCTCGGCGCTGCCAAGCTCGAATGGCAGCGGGTCAGGAAAAAAGAAACGGGCAATCACGTCGGTGCCGTTCGCCCAGGACGGCGAAAGGACGATGCGTGTATTGGGGCTGGCCTCCAGGTAGCGGGCAATCTCGCCAAACACCTGGCGCGCGCCATACTGCATGCCGGTCAGGCCATAATCCCGGTACCAGAAAGGCCCGTTCACAAGCGAGTCCCGCAGCATGAAGATATTCCCAGCTGATAAGACCAGGAAAACGCCCAGCGAAAGCAGGCGAGGTGAGAAATTCCAACGCCGGGAGAGCCACTCGAACAGCGCAGAAACCGCCAAAGCGGTCAGGATTGCCATCGGGATGACCATCGTCAGGGCCCGAGTTACCCCCAGGCGAACCAGAGCCGCGCCGGCTGGCGCGGCCAGAATCGCGATGAGCAGCGCCCGGTACGCCGGCTGGCGGAAATAGCGGAAGGCCAGGCCAACCCCCAGCAGGCCCAGCGGCAAACTGGGGCGCAGGAGATGACCATAATTGAGCATCGTATGGCGGGGAAGGTCAAGCGTATGCGGCAGATACCAGTACAGTGGATTCAATCCATTCAGGTATTCCCCCAGGGTCAGGCTGATTTTTTCATGGAGGGGAATCGCCATCATCCATGGCGAACCGAGCAGGCGCATCTGCAAAGCATTCGCCTCGGGATGGTTGTACAGGAATCGGAAATAGGGAAGCGCCAGGACGACTGCCAGGCCAAAACCGGCCAGGACTGCCCTGCGCTGCGCCCAGTGGTAGCGGGCATCGGAGAGAAGCAGCAGCAACGCAGTCAGCAGGATGACCACCCGCGCCGGGCTGTAAGCGTAAAACGTCAGCGCGCCAAACACGACCGCCCCGTACAGGTGCCGGGCCTGACCCGACCGGTACATCAGGTAAAAATAAAGAAACGCCGCATAAAATGTGGTGGCCAGCCCGGTTTCAAAGGCAGTCCGCGAGTGGAGAAACCAGGCCGGCGTAAGGGAAAGAAAAAGGATCGCCAGCCAGGAATTTGAGCACTGAAAAATGTTCTTAAGGATCAATCCCACGCTTACCGCAGCGATGAGAGTAGCCAGGGCAGCCACGCCACGCGTGACCCAGATCGATTCGCCAAAAAAGAAATACGGGATCACCTGAAGGTAGACAGAAGCGCTCAGGTTATACTGCGCCCCATTCTGGAAAAAGGTAGGCAGGAATTCTCCAGTCCCACCGCGCAGGCCATCTCGCAGGAAATCGGCCGCCAGGACCGTTTGAACCGCCTCGTCGGTAAAAAAGTAGATCGGAAACGATGGCAGCCCAACCAGGCGAACCAGGGCATACAGGCCGAGCGAGAGCCAGGTCAGCCAGGCCGCCAGCGACGAGGTGGAAACGGAGGCAATCGAGTGACCCCACGTTCGGCCCAGGGCCTGCCAGCGCGGCACAGCCCGGGCGCGGCGCGGCATGCCATCCCCCAGGGTAACCGAATACTGGTCTAAAAGGCGGCCATCCGCATTGACTGCTTCGAGATCAATGGTGATCCGGGCCTCCGGCGGAACCTCCAGCCGCAGGCGCACGCGAGAAACGCCCTCCGGGAGGTTCAATTCGCGCTCGGAAGAAGATATTCTCTCTGGTTCGGCGGGTGGGTTGGCTTTATTTTCCATATCACGGCCGGGATCGATCTGTGAAGGAAATTATAGCATGGCCTGCCCTCCCGCCCCGTCGAGGCCGGGCATCCCCAATAAACTGGAGTACAAAAAAGAAGTAACTTGGGATATACTCACGGAGAATCATATCCTGGCGCCTGGCATCATTGGCGCTGATCAACCCTGGGGAAAACGATAGATGAACGAACGCATATCCGCCGAAACATTTGCCCACCTGGTCGACCTGGCAGCGCTCGCGATTGATGCTGCCGAGAGTGAATATCTCCGCCAGCAGTTGAATAACCAGCTGCAGGCTGTTCACGAGCTGGAAGCCATTCCCCTGGAAGAAACGGTCCCGATTACATCGCACGGGGTCCCCTATACCACAGAGACCAGCCCGGTCCCGCGCGAGGATATCTGGCGCCCCTACCCTAACCCAGAAGATATCATCGGACAGGCGCCGCTGGCCGAAGACGGCTATATTATCGTCCCGGATATTCCCCATACCAGCCTGGAATGACCCATGGAACTTTGCGATTTTTCTGCCCATAACCTCGCGCAGATGCTGCGCCAACGCCAGGTCTCGGCGAGTGAAATCCTCGCATCGACCTTGAGCCGCATCCAGGCTGTCGAAGGACGCCCAGGCGCCCTGGACTCCGGTGAAATAACCCCCGAAGATACCCGCCGTGTCCATTCCTTCATCAATCTCACCGAAGACCACGCCCGCGCCCAGGCTCAGGCGGTTGACCGGCAGATCGCGGCAGGGGAAGATCCAGGGCTGCTGGCAGGGATCCCTTTTACCGTCAAAGACATCTTCTGCGTGCGTGACACAATTTCCACCGCAGGCTCGCGCATCCTGGCCAGTTTCCGGTCGCCCTACACCGCCACCCCGGTCGAGCGTATGCTCTCAGCCGGCGGAGTGATGGTTGGAAAAGTGAACCTGGATGAGTTCACCTTTGGTTCATCGAATGAGTCCAGCGCTTTCCAACCCAGCCCGCGCAATCCCTGGAACCTCGAGCGGGTCCCCGGCGGGTCTTCGGGCGGCAGCGCCACTTCGGTCGCGGCAGGCGAGGCGGCCCTCTCCCTGGGGACCGACACAGCCGGCTCGATTCGCCAGCCAGCCGCGTTTTGCGGTGTAGTGGGGATCAAACCAACGTATGGGAGAGTCTCGCGCTACGGGCTGATCGCTTTCGCGTCCTCGCTCGACTGCCCAGGACCGCTCACACGCGATGTCACCGACGCGGCGCTGATGCTGCAGGCCATCGCCGGGCCTGACCCAAGCGACAGCACCGCGGCGCGGGTCGCCGTCCCAGATTACCTGGCCGGCCTGGAGCAGGGCGTGCGCGGGATGCGCATTGGTCTTTCGCCTGATTATTTCCGCATCACCTATCCAAACCCGGATGGGACTTTCGAACAGCAACCGATTTCCGGAGAAATATCCGCCGCGGTGTACGAGGCGGCCCGCCGGTTGAAGGAAATGGGCGCCGAGATCATCGAGGATGTGCCGCTTCCGAACACGCGCTTTGGCATCCCGGCCTTTTTCGTCATCTCGCGCGTCGAAGCGGCTTCTAACCTGCACCGCTATGACGGGGTGAAGTACGGGTTCCGGACCGCCGACCCGGTCGCGCATTTACCCGCGATGTACCGGCACACCCGCGCGCAGGGCTTTGGCCGCCAGCCAAAGCTGCGTATTCTCATGGGCATGTATGTCTCGGCCGCACAGTACAGCGCGCAATATTATCAGCGGGCGCTGCGCGTGCGCACCCTGATCCGGCGTGATTTTGACCAGGCTTTCGATCCGGCCGGCGCTTACCGGCTGGACGCGCTGCTGACTCCCACCACGCCGACCACGGCTTTCCCAATCGGCGCGGTCTATGGAAATTCAGTCCTGATGCAGTACGCCGACCAGCTCACCGTCGCCGCCAACCACGCCGGCATTCCGGGAATCTCTCTTCCGGCAGGATTTGACGGCGAGGGCCTGCCGGTCGGGATCCAGCTGCTCGGGCCTGATTTTTCTGAGGCCAGCCTGCTGCAAATCGGGCGCGCATACGAAATATCCACGCAGGATGAAACCTGGCGGAAGGCTCGCCCGGCCGTGCTGCAGTAAACCCGGGAAAACCAGGACGTGCAAACCAGGCAGGCAACCCCACGCGCCTTTTCAATCTTGAGGCTTTTACCGACCCATTTACCGATGAAGGCTTCTCAGGCAGTTGAAAAGTTCTACACGCCGCTGACGCTACTGATAGCGGCATCCGGTGTTTTGCTGGTCCTGGTTAATACCCACCTGGGGGCATATCTGAGCGATGACTCTTACTACTATATCTATCCTGCCCGTGAAGCGTTGGCGGGAAATGGATTCCATCCCTCTTATATTTTTGCGCCGCTGTTCCCGCTGGTTTTAACTGCTGCCGGCCTGACCGGGCTGGACCCTGTGGAAGCAGCGCGCTGGCTAAACGCATTCTTATTTGGAATCAATATATTCCTGATAGCTCGGTTGATGCGCAAGATGGGAAGCCTGCCCGGCTTTGGTCTGCTGGCAGCCGGGCTTGTACTTCTATCAGATGTGGTTGTTGAGATCCATGGATGGGTGATGAGCGAAGCATTGTCCATAACGCTCATGCTGGCCTGCCTCAATTTCACCCTGACCTATCTCAATAACCCCAGGTGGAGATATTGGTGGGCTGTCTCTCTGGCTGCAGGATTGGCGGTCCTTTCTCGTTACGCCGCGCTTCCTCTGGTTGGCGGGGTATTGCTTATCCTGCTGTTCTTTAGCCCAACCTTTCGCCTTGCAAGTCGAATCAAAAAGGCCGCTCTGTTTGGGTTTGTCAGCCTGATCCCCGTCGCCGCCTACTGGATCCGCAACCAGCTGGTCAGCGGCCACCCGGTGCGTTACGAAAAATACATCCTGGTTCCCTTTACTCAAGACCAGTGGGTCTGGTTTCTGTATCACTGGTTGAGCCTGTTCATCCCAGGCCGGCTGCTGAGGGGGCGTGAAATCCTGGCTGGCGGGGTGATAATTTTTGCCAGCGCGCTCGTGGCAGCCGCTGCCTGGCGAATGTACCGGGCTCGCCGGATTGGTGCAGGCGACCACCGGGTAAAAACCGGCCTGTTTCTGCTGGCTGCTGTGATGGTTTTCAACCTGCTCATGCTCTTCCTGGCACGCGGCTTGACCGAGTTGGATGTTTTCAATCCCCGTTACCTGGTGCCGCCGCTGATCCTCTGCTTGATGATCCTGGCACTGGTCGGCAGCCAGGTGTGGCAAATAACCGGCCGGGGAATTAAGCTGGGTTTGACCGGTTTGATCGCCCTGTTTCTCCTCTACTACGGGTACCGAACATTTGACTTTTCCAGGCAAATGATGCGCACCGGATTAGGATATGCCAACATCGGCTGGCACCAATCCGAGACTGTCGATTATATCCGCGCCCACCCAGAACTCAGTGAAAAGCAAATGGTGAGCACCGGGGAAATGGGGATCTATTTCTGGACCGGCCGAAAACCGGATGTTCCGAATCTTTATGGTAACCCTGAAGCGTTGAAAGACCATTTGTGCCAAACAGAGTCAGTCCTGTTCATTATGGACCAGATGCCGATCGAAATTTATGGAATGGCGAGATCCGAGATCGAGGCGCTGCTTGAACTCGACAGCGATCTTTATCGCTGCCCGGAAGGGAGATGATTTACGCATGACAGAATATGAAGCTATCATCGGGTTAGAAACCCACATCCAGTTAAATACCACCACCAAAATTTTCTGCTCCTGCAAAGCCGACTCGTGGTTTGACCCACCCAATACGAACATCTGCCCGATCTGTACCGGGCTGCCGGGCGTGCTGCCGGTGCTCAACCGGGCAGTGGTCGAAAAAGCCGTGCTGCTGGCAGCGGCCATGCACAGCCAGATCCGGGCACTGTCATTCTTCGACCGGAAGAACTATTTCTATCCCGACCTGCCCAAAGGGTACCAGATCTCGCAGTTCGACCAGTCCCTGGCCTTTGGCGGATATCTGGACCTGCCCATGCCTGAGGGCTATACCCGCCATGTTTCAATCCACAAGCTGCACATTGAAGAAGACGCCGGAAAAACCAAGAACGAACACGGTCGCCGGCTGATCGACTTTAACCGCTGCGGGGTTCCGCTGGTGGAGATGGTCACCGGCCCCGACCTGCGGACCGCCGACGAAGCCGCCCAATACCTGCTCCGGCTGCGCCAGCTCCTGCGCTGGATCGGCATCTCTGAAGCCGATATGGAAAAAGGCCACCTGCGCTGCGACGCCAACGTATCCATCCGGCCCAAGGGCGCCGATTACCTCAACCCAAAAACAGAGATCAAGAACGTTAACTCGATCGACGCCGTGCGCGATGCGATTAACACCGAAATTGATCGCCAGATCCACGAGACCGAAGCGGGACGGCGAATTGAGGCCTGGACCCTGGATTGGGACGAGGAAACCGGCAAACTCCACAAGATGCGGTCCAAAGAAACAGAAGCCGATTACCGCTACTTCCGTGAGCCGGACCTGCTGCCGATTCGCCTGGACGACGCATGGCGAGACCAGATCCTGGCCCAACTCCCAGAGCTGCCGCTGGCGCGCCGCCAGCGGTTCGGCGAGCAGTATGGCCTGCCCGAGTATGATGCTGAGCTCCTAACGGCCGAGCGCGGACTTTCGGACTACTTCGAATCCGCGGTACAGGCCTACGGAGGGGACCCCAAGCGGGTATCCAACTGGATGATGAACGACGTGCTGCGCATGATCAACGACCTGGGAATCCATGCAGGCGACCTGCGGCTCAGCCCGCAGCACCTGGCTGAGATCATCAGGCTGGTAGATGCCAACACCATCAACATCTCAACCGGCAAGGCGCTGCTGGTCAAAGTCCACCAGACTGGGCGCGCGCCAGCCGAGATTGTCAGCGCGGAAGGGCTGGCGCAGGTAAGCGATGATGCTGCCATCCGCGCAGTCGTGCAGTCTATCCTGGAAGCGAACCCCAAAGAGGTCCTTTCCTACAAATCTGGGAAAGTCAGCCTGATCGGCTGGTTCGTGGGGCAGGTCATGCGCCAGATGCGCGGCAAAGCGGATCCTAACCTGACCCGCTCGGTTCTGGAAGAAATGTTAAACAGGTGACGCAGGTCCAATATCACCCGGGGCCGCTTCACCTTACCTGCCGGGCTCAATTGGGAGCATTTTATGAACAATTTGGCTTCCAAAGGGTTACGTCCGAAACGCTCCCGACTTACTTCCGGCACATCAGCCGCGCTCATCGCCTGCTGCGGCTGATCCTTCCAGGGATGGACGAGTTGTTTGTAATGTTAAGGCAGGGGTAACTTATTCTGCGCATTTGCTCCTCACATTTTTGTTTATTGACAGCCGCTCATAAGCGCGGTATTTTAAGGAGATGGAACAGCTTCCCTTATTTGGCCCCCCCTCACTATCTGTCAGCGAACTGACCCGCTATCTACGCGGGCTACTGGACAGCGATGAAGTGCTGCGCAGCGTGTGGGTGAGCGGCGAGGTCTCAAACTTCTCGCGGCCCAGTTCTGGACACCTGTACTTTACTTTGAAAGACAGCGGGGCCGCGCTGCGCTGCGTGGTCTGGCGTTCCACAGCCATGCGGATCCGCGTGGGAGTGCAGAATGGGCTGGCGATCGAAGCGCACGGCGCGATCAGCCTGTATGAACGCGACGGGCAGTACCAGTTGTATGTTGACGCCATCCGCCCGGCCGGCGAAGGCCTTCTTTACCAGGAGTTTCTGCGGCTGAAGACGAGGCTTGAGAGCGAGGGCCTGTTCGATGATGAGCGCAAGCGCCGGATCCCCGAACGGCCGCGCTGCATCGGCATCGTCACCTCGCCAACCGGGGCCGCGCTCCAGGATATGCTCAACACCCTGCGGACGCGTTATCCATTAGTCGAGGTGGTCATCTCGCCGTGCTCCGTGCAGGGCGACCAGGCCCCAGCAGAAATCGTCGCAGCGATACGGGCTGCCTGCCGGTGGGCCCAACCCGACCTGCTCATCCTGGCACGGGGAGGTGGTTCACTGGAAGATCTTTGGGCGTTCAACGATGAGCGGGTCGTGCGGGCCATCGTCGAGTCGCCTGTCCCGGTGATCACCGGGGTTGGCCACGAGACCGATTTCACCCTGGCCGATTTCGCCGCGGACGTGCGCGCTCCCACCCCCACCGGGGCAGCCGTTCTGGCCACCCCCAACCGGGCAGACCTGCAAGCCGAGCTGCTTGGGCTATCGGACCGGCTGCGTAGCGCCGCCCTGATGAACATTGCCCACCGCCAGATCGACCTGGATGGTTACTGCCAGCGGCTGGAGCGAGTTTCGCCCGCCGGGCGGATCCGCACCGAGCGGCAGCAGATCGACGAGTGGCAAGAACGCAGCTTGCGAGCTTTCACCCACACCCTGCAGCTTCGCCGGGCCCGCTTACAAGGACTGAAGAGTCGCCTGGGAGCGCTGAACCCGGCAGCTATCCTGCAGCGAGGTTATGCACTCGTCCAACGCCAGGATGGCAGCCTGGTGCGCAGCGCCTGCCAGGCGCAGGTGGGCGAAGCAGTCGACATTCGCCTGTGGGATGGCATGCTGACCACCCGGATCGAAAAAATCCGGTCTAACCCAGGCAATACCCCCGAAGGAGATTGAACCATGCCATCTACAGCGGATGACATACAGTCGCTGAGCTATGAGCAGGCCTTTGCCGAGCTAGAACAGATCGTGAATGGATTGGAGTCCGATCAGAATACACTCGACGAAGCCATGCAATTATTTGAACGTGGGCAGGCCCTGGCCCAACACTGCGCCAACCTGCTGGACCGGGCTGAACTGCGGGTTCGCCAGCTCAGTCAACCAGAGGATTTAGAGACATAAAGAGAAGCAAGCCATGTATAAAGAAGCGCAAATGTTTCAACAGTTATCGGGCAACCCGGTGCTTTTCATCGGGTTATTTGCCTGGGGGCTTGCGCAGTTCTTGAAAGTTCCGATCTATTACATCCTTTACCGGCGGATTCATTGGGGGCTGTGGTTCAGCAGCGGAGGAATGCCAAGCTCACACTCCGCGCTGGTAACTTCTGTGATGCTTTCAATAGGGCTATTTTATGGGTTTGACTCGCCGCTCTTTGCGCTGGCGCTGGCCCTGGCGATGATCGTGGTCTATGATGCAGCCGGGGTCCGCCGGGAAGCCGGGCGGCACGCCGAGAAAATTAATACATTGATCAATGAACTATTGAGCGGCCATCCCATCTCAGAAAAACAACTCAAAGAAGTAATCGGGCATACCCCCGCCCAGGTGGTCATTGGGGTCATTTTGGGTCTGGGCATTGCCGCCTTATTTTACATCATCTGGACGTAAGGGTTGTCAATTAGGTGATTCCCTTTTATAATGTAACTTAATCTTTATTCACCGGAGTACAAACACCGTATGGACCAGAACGAGGCTCAGTTTGAGCAGGGGGTGACGCCCGAGAACACGAACGCTGAAAGCAACAATATGGCATCCTTGTTGGAGAATGAAGGTCTTGGACTGGATTTCCCACAGCAGGGCGAAACCCGCACAGGTGTAATCGCCAGTATTGGCCCATCTCAGATCCTGGTAAGCATTGGGACAAAATCTGAGGGCATCATCAGTGGCAGAGAACTTGAGGCGATCCCACAGGAAGAGTTGCAGCGTTTTGAGGTTAACCAGGAGATCCCGGTTTTCATTCTGAATCCGGAAGATCAAAATGGTAATGTCGTCCTCTCTTATATGCGCGCGCGCGAAGAAGTGAGTTGGCAGAAGGCTGAAGATCTGTTGAATTCGAAAGAGCCTTACCACAGCTCAATCATTGGCTACAACAAGGGCGGCTTAATCGTTCCACTGGACGGGCTGCGTGGGTTTGTGCCTGCTTCGCAGATCAGCCTGTCGAGACGCGCCGGCATGAGCGGGGAAACCCCCGAACAACGCTGGAGCAAGATGGTGGGCGAAGAAATCGACGTCATGGTCATCGAAGTGGACCGTGAGCGCCGCCGCCTGATCCTGTCTGAGCGCGCCGCCAGCAGCGAGACCCGCGAATCGCTCAAGGAACGGGTTATCGACGAGCTAAAAGAGGGCGAAGTGCGTTCTGGTAGGGTCACCAGCCTGGCCGACTTTGGCGCTTTTGTCAATATCAATGGCGCTGATGGCCTGGTTCATCTTTCTGAGATTTCCTGGGATCGCATCCAGCACCCCAGCGAAGTGCTCAAAGTCGGGCAAGAAGTCAAGGTCAAAGTCATCAGCATCGACCGGGATAAGAAGCGCATCGGCCTGTCCATTCGCCAGCTCCAGCAAGATCCCTGGAATGAACGAGTGGCGAAGTACCAGGTCGGTCAGTTAATTGAAGCAGCAATTACCCGCCTGACGAAATTCGGGGCCTTTGCCCGCCTGGAAGAGGATATGGAAGGGCTGATCCATATCTCCGAGATCAGCGAGAAGCGCATCGAGCATCCAAAAGAGGTGCTACACGAGGGCGATACCGTCACCCTGCGCATTATCAAGATCGATCCCGATAACCATCGCATCGGCCTGAGCCTGCGCCGGGTCGACTCGCAAGCTTACGCGGACCTTGACTGGCAGTCGCTCGAAGAGGTTATGGAAAACCTGGGCGAAAGCAGCGAAGAACCTGAGGCCGATCAGTAAGCATCTGTGACAGCAGTGAGAGCGCACCGGTCATGGTGCGCTCTCTTTCTCATGGAATTCGCAATCCCATGCCCCTGATAATCGATGCTCACCTGGACCTGGCGTATAACGCGCTTAGTTTCCAAAGGAATTATCTCCTCTCGGCAGCTCAAACACGCCAGTTTGAGCAAGGCGGCGTGGTTCCGCAGCGCAATGGACACACCCTGTTGGGATGGCCGGACATGCAGCGCGGCCAGGTTGGCCTGATTTTTGGCACGCTGTTCCTCACGCCACGCCGCTATGCCAGGCAGTGGGAAACCCAGGCTTATGCGGATGCAGGGGAAGCCCGCGTTCGATACGAACAACAATTGACCTACTACCGCAGGTTGACGGAAGATCACTCCGACCAGTTCCGTCTGGTTTGCAACCAGGAGGATCTGCGGAACGTGTTGCAACCCTGGGATGCGGAGCCGGCTCATCTTCCTATCCCTATCCCGGCTGGCGAAGAGAGCGAGCCGGATACCCGCCCGGCCGTCACCCACCCGGTAGGGATCGTGCTGCTATTAGAAGGCGCAGAAGGCATCCGTTTCCCACAAGACATCGAGTTCTGGTGGGATATGGGCGTGCGAATTGCCGGACCGGTTTGGGCCGGGATCCGTTTCTGTGGGGGCACGTACGAGCCTGGTGGGTTTACCCATGAAGGCCTGGAGCTTTTAGACATCATGGGCAGCCTGGGGATGACCCTCGACCTATCCCACATGAACGAAGCTTCCGCGCTGCAGGCGCTTGACCGGTACGAAGGCCACGTGGTCGCCACACACGCCAACGCCAGGGCGCTTCTGAAAGGGATCGAAGGCGAGCGGCACCTGACGGACCGGACAATTTTGCGCCTGATCGAGCGAGGCGGGATGATGGGCGTCATCCCTTACAACAGGTTTTTATACCCGGGTTGGACCAGTTCGGACGACCGCCAGAAGACCAGCCTGCGCACGGTAGCCGCGCATATCGACCACGTTTGCCAGTTAGCCGGTGATGCACTCCACGTTGGCATCGGCAGCGATTTCGACGGCGGTTTTGGCTGGCCAGCGGTGCCGCAAGAAATCGATACAATCAGCGATCTCCAGAAGCTGGCACAGGTATTGCAAGAATATGGTTATACTACAGAAAACATCGCCAATATCCTGAGCGGAAACTGGCGCCGGCAATTGGAAAGGAACTTGCCCGGATCATGAGCGCCTCCACCAATCCATCCCCCGATTCCCCACCCAAAGCGGTCGACCCGCCTACGCGGCCACTTCGTTACTGGCGCCGGCGCGCGCGAATCGGTTTGGGATTGACTCTGGCCGGGTTCCTGGTTTTTCTCGTAGGTGCCCGCCCCGGGATGTTTGGAATCGACCGGAGCCCGATCATCGGATTCATCCAAATCGCCGTGTTCCTGGTCGGGCTGGCCATCATCTGCATTGGCGGGTACATCAGCCTGACATCGCTGTGGCGCGAACAGCCGACCAGCATCGCAGCAGATATTGGCCTGCGCCTGGTCGCCACCGGATATGTCATCGCCGTCTTTGCCGGGATGGCCGATATCTTTGGCTTTGGCAGCCACCCCCTATCCACCCTGCCCTTCTTTGGCGAATGGCAGGCGCGCGGCGTCCAGGTGGGGCAGGTCTTTATTGCGCTGGGTTTCTCGATGCTGCTGCCTTATGGCAGGGGAGAAAAACGGGGCACCAAACTCGGCCCACCTTAATCCATGTCAAGCGCCTGGAGCATTTCCTGGTTGGTGGCGAACTTATAAGACGGCACGTTGAGCTGCCGAGCGCGCTCCTGTTCCAGTTCGGCCAGGCGCTGCAAAGCCAATTTATCTACCACCGGCTTTGGCATGCGCTGCAGATAATCGCGCACCCGTTCGATGACCGGCTCAGTGGTTGGTGTCAGTGTACTCAGGTACTTCTCCACTGCATGAGCCGCGTTAACCCCATCCCTGCGAGCCACGCCGACCAGGCCGACCGAAGGCTTCCGCGCCCATCCGGCCAAAAACACGTCCGGAATAGGCTGGTTGAGCGCCATATCATAGACCTCATAACTCGTCCCATCCACTGGAAAACGGGGTTGAGGGTTTACCTGGTATTCACCATGATCGGCCGGGATGCCGATACTTCCATCAACGAGATCACCGATCGCAAAGATCACCGTATCGACCGGCAAGGTATGCAGTACCCCGGTGCCTACCGCGCGAACCTCGCCATCGCCCGTTAGAACCAGCTGGTTCTCCTCAACCTCCAAACCGTTGACCCGGCCATTTTCATCCCCGGTGATGCCAACAGAAGTGGATAAGAATCGCATGCAAAGGCAGCTGTGGCACTGCCGGATCGTTATTTTACTGGCCACCTCCTGGACCGTCCGGAGGAGAGTGAACGGATCCTGGCCAACCGCCTCGACGAATGGGGCCACCCGCTTCAGTTCAGCTTCCAACCGGTTCCTATCCAGGCAGCTCACCACATCTTCCAGTTCTTTGCGGTCGAACTTCACTTCCAGCGGACCCCGCCGGGCAACAGCGACGACCCGCTCAACCATTTTTTCCTCGATCAACCAGTGCGCCAAATCCACCATCACATTGCCCACCCCAATGACCGCCACGCGCTTACCAATCTGATAAGCATACTGGCCAAAGGGAGGCAGCAAATTATAGTGATAAACAATATCCTTGGCATGGTAAACACCGAGTAAATCCTCACCCGGAATTCCCAGACGTTTGGGACTCTGCGCCCCGACCGTGACCAGGATCGCCTGGAAACCCAGCGACCGCAAAGAATCCAGGGTCAGGTCGGCCTGGCTGCCAACCAGGGTATTCCCAAAATAGTCAATGTCATCACAGGCCAGAATCTGGTGGAATTGACGCCGCAAGCCGTCTTTCATCCGCAGCTTGGTCGGATAAATCCCATACTCGGCCAGGCCACCTGGCTTGATATCCCGGTTGAAAATAACCGCGTGAATGCCACGCCCCGCCAATTCACGCGCCGCAAACAGTCCAGCAGGGCCACCGCCAATGACAGCCACATAAAACCGGCTTGATGATCGTTCGCTCAATCCTGACCTCCGCAATTAATGAATTAATTATACAGTTTTATTTTTCAATCCGCAGACATTGTGCTATATTCAACACCATAGTCAAAAGAAAGATCTGGCGCGCTGGCACCTCTCCTGGCGCCAGTCAAATGATACATCCGTTTTTCAGACTTCGTTCAGTTTGTATGGGCGACGAAGTTGCCCATACAAAGCGATACAAGTGTCAATATAGGAAACAGCCATGCCTTACCAGAGACTTACGCCTGCTCAACCAGCCAGACAACAGCCTGCCCCTCAACTCCAGTCCAACGCTCGCCCGGCGCAGACGGGAAAATTTGGCCCGGCCTTCTGGACAATTGCCAGTGTGTTTTCGCTGATCGTTAACATTATCCTGGTTGTGATCTTGATTGCACTGGCCAGCCAGCTTTTTGCCCTGAAGAAACTCGTTCAGGACCAGCTCCTGGGTGGGTTGTATGGCAACTTTGTAAAGATGAATGAAGCGCATATTAGAACCACAATCCCGGTCCAAACCACTGTTCCAGCCAGGTTCGATCTGCCGCTGAACACGACGACAATGGTCACCCTGACGGAAAATACCGTCATCCCCCGAGCAACCATCTACGATTTTCGCTCTGGAACCCTGACAATTACCAATGCAAACGCGAATATCATCCTGCCTGCCGGGACGCAACTTCCGATCGCGTTAAACCTGACCGTCCCGGTCGATCAGCAGATCCCGGTCAGCCTGAACGTCGAAGTAGATATCCCCCTGAGCCAGACCGAACTGAACGAACCCTTTGTCGGTTTGCAAGAGGTGGTCAAGCCATACTATAATTTACTGGGTGAAGTCCCCGATACCTGGCAAGAAGCCCTCTGCGGGCCCAGTCCCAGTGGATTATGTCCGCGGATCATCCCCTAGCACCCCTGAAATCTTCGGTTGAGGTGAGTTATTGGACCTTGTAACGAAAACACGTCTGGAAAACGGGCTGATCGTCCATCTAAAAGAAATCCATACCGCGCCCATCATCAGCCATTGGATATGGTACCGGGTAGGATCGCGGAATGAAACGCCGGGAATCACCGGCGTTTCGCACTGGGTGGAGCATATGCAGTTTAAGGGCACCCCTACCTTTCCCGCGTCAATCCTGGATAAGGCCATCTCCCGCGAAGGTGGGGTATGGAATGCGTTTACGCACCTTGATTGGACCACCTATTATGAAACCCTACCGGCAGATAAGATTGACCTGGCGTTGCGCCTGGAGGCCGACCGGATGGTCAACAGCCTGTTTACGCCAGAAGAGGTTGAGGCGGAAAGAACGGTAATCTTATCCGAACGGGAGGGGAACGAAAACGAGCCGCTCTTTCGACTGGGTGAAACCGTACAGCGAGCTGCATTTACGACCCATGCGTATGGACGGGAAGTGATCGGCGACCGGGAGGACCTGCTGCGAATCCAGCGCGATGACCTCTACCAGCATTACCGCTCCTACTATAACCCGCGCAACGCTTTGATCGCCATTGCCGGCGATTTTGACAGCTCAGAAATGCTGGACCGGTTGAACAGCCTGTACCACGACATGCCAGGGGGCGAGCCGCCGGTCGGGAATAATCCTCTCGAGGAGCCGCCCGCCAAACAGGAGCAGTACCTGGAAGTCAGCGGGCCTGGCGAGACCACCTTTTTACAGGTTGCATACCAGTCCCCGGCAGCCAACAACCCCGATTTCTTTGCCTTCACGGTTCTAGACAGCCTGTTGAGTGGGCCTACCAGCCTGAATATGTTCGGGGGAGGCGGCATTTCGAATAAGACCAGCCGGCTTTATCAGACCATGGTCGAGCGCGAGCTGGCGGTCAGTGTACATGGCGGGCTGCAAGCCACGATTGACCCCTTTCTGTACGATGTACATATCACCGTCCGCCCTGACCGCCGGCCAGAAGAGGTGCTGGCTGCGTTTGACCGCGAGATCCAGCGCTTGCAGGACGAACCTGTTTCCGAAGCAGAGATTCAACGGGCAATCAAACAGTCCCGGGCTCTATTTGCCTATGGCAGCGAAAACATTACCAACCAGGCGTTCTGGCTCGGCTATGCCGAGATGTTCGCCAGCTATTCCTGGTTCACCGGCTATCTTGAGCACTTAAACCAGGTGACCCCGGCGGATGTTCAACGAATCGCGCAGACCTACCTGGCGTCAAACAGGCGGGTGACCGGCGTCTACCTCCCGACCGGCAAAGAAGGCGAGGAGGAACAATGAAACCCGCTAACTGGAAAACGCTGCCCGGCCCCGAGAATATTACCCGGGTTGAGCTGCCGAACGGAATTGTCTTGCTAACCCGTAGTAATTTCAACAGTCCATCTGTCTTCCTGGGCGGCTACCTCAGCGCAGGCAGTATGTATGACCCGCCAGAAAAGCTCGGACTGGCCTATTTCACCGCCCTGTGCCTGATGCGCGGCACACACCGGCGCAGCTTTCAAGAAATCTACAACACGATCGAATCGGCAGGAGCAAACCTGGGGGTAAGCGCCAGCGTTCACAATGTAAATTTTGGCGGGCGGGCGCTGGCCGAAGACCTGCCGATGCTGTTGGACCTGCTGGCGGAAGTGCTGCGCCAGCCGTCCTTCCCGGGCGAACAGGTCGAGCGCCTGCGCTCGCAGTTGCTCACCTCGCTGGCCATCCGCAATCAAGATACCGGCGACCTGGCCGATATCCTGTTTGATGAGCTCCTGTTTCCCAACCATCCTTATGGGCGGCCCGAAGATGGTCACCCGGAGACAATTGTCGCCATCCGGGGCGAAGATCTGCAGGCTTTTCACCAGCGCCACTACGGCCCGCGCAGCCTGACTCTTGTGGTGGTGGGCGCAATTGAAGCGCAGCAGGCAATTGACCGCGTCCAGCGCAGCTTGGGGGATTGGCAGCAGCCCCACCTGGCCAATCCGGTTGACTTTCCAAAAATCGAGGGCCCCGGCCAGGCGATCCGCAGGCATATTCCAGTACCTGGCAAGTTCCAGACCGACCTGGTGCTGGGTACCCTTGGCCCCAAGCGAGTATCCGCCGATTTCATGCCGGTTTCGCTCGGCAACAGTATCCTTGGCCAGTTTGGCATGATGGGCCGAATCGGTGATGTGGTCCGTGAGAAAGCCGGCCTGGCTTATCAGGCCAGCACAAGCCTGAGCGCTTCGATCGAAGGTGGCTCCTGGGAAGTCTCTGCCGGCGTCAACCCGGCCAACCTGCAGCGCGCGATTGACCTGATTGTGAGCGAGTTGGAGCGATTTATCCGCGAACCGGTCACGCCCGAAGAACTGCAAGACAGCCAGGCTAATTTTATTGGGCGCCTGCCGCTCTCGCTCGAGTCAAACGCAGGGGTCGCCAACGCACTGCTCAATATCGAGCGTTTTCAATTAGGCCTGGATTATTACCAGCGGTATCCAGACCTGGTCCTGTCAGTCACCCCCGAAAAAATTCTAGAAACAGCCAGGCGCTACTGGAACCCTGACCGTTTAATCACCGTGAGCGCCGGGCCAGAGTAAGCGCAATGCCTCTACCGCGAACAGGGATTGATTGGATTGGGATCAGCCGCGTAGAGACCCTCGCCCCGGCTATGCGAGAGCGTTTTCTACAACAAGGGCTCACCAGCCGCGACCATACAGTCGCTGTGGCGGTCGCGATGGGAAACTGCCCTCTACCCCCATAATTGACCAGCGACCACCGCTCGCTGCCCTTTCCGGAATCCTGCATGAAAATCTTAGCTGTCAGCGATATCGAAATGGAGATGATCTACAGCCCGCTGGTTGTCCAGCGGTTTAGGGATGTCGATCTGCTGATAGGCTGCGGCGACCTGCCGTATTACTACCTTGAATACATGATCAGCATGCTGGACCGGCCATTGTACTTTGTGAATGGAAACCACGCCCCACGCCCTTATGAAATCCAAAATATGACGCATAAGGATCATGCCTGGGGCGGAGTCAACCTGCATCAGAAGGTCCTGCGAGATGAATCGGGGCTGCTGCTGGCCGGGATCGAAGGCTGCCTGAATTATAACCATGGCGTATACCAATATACCCAGCGGGAAATGTGGGCGATGGCGTTGAGCCTGGTTCCTGCGCTTCTCATAAACCGGTTGAGGTACGGGCGATTCCTCGATATCCTGGTCACCCATGCACCACCCTGGAAAATACACGACAAGGAAGATTTACCCCACCAGGGCATCAAGGCATTTCGCTGGCTGATCCAGACCTTTAAGCCAGCTATCCACCTGCACGGGCATATCCATATCTACCAGCAGTACGAGACGACCGAAACCCAATTCGGGCGGACCCGCGTGGTCAATGCTTATGGCTACAAACAAATCGATCTCAAGCTGCCGTAGCGCCCTTATGCCGGAAGTTGAAAATGGATCAGGCGTTGGCCCGCCCTCACGGCAAATTGACGCGGCTCGTTCAAGCCTGCCGTTTCCTGTTCGCTGAGGCCCACCAACTGCGCATAAACCTGGGGGTCTTTCGAAAATCCCAGGATATGGCTCTCGAACAAGCCAAGTGTGGACGCCCTCATAGAAGAAGCCAGCTCAGTTGAAATCGTCCCTAATGGCCAGATCAACGCGGGTGGGCCCTCTTTCACCATCCACTCGAAGTTCAGGCGCACATCACTCGCCAGGCGAGAAAGAAAACTCAGGCTATCCATAACCAGCAGGATCGGCGGGCCACTGGTCTTACCCAGGCGGCGCTGCTCGGTCCAATCTGCCAGACGCATCACCCAGCCAGGTAGGCTCCCCTCTTCTGCGCCCACCACTTCAAGGCAGTGGCGGGAAAACCCACGCTCATCTACCCAGGAACGCCAGCGCCGTGGCTGATGTGAGATCACCAGGAACTGCAGCTTGCGGGGCGAATTTCGGGCTGCGGCGCTGTCAATTGCATTACGAAGCAGGTCGAGCTGGCTTTCACGCTCATCGCTGATCGCCAGAAGTGAACCCACCGATGGATCATATAGGTTCAGCATCAATGGCCGGCCATCCTCGCAAACGCCCAGCAAAATGGATTGGCGAGGCAGGTCCGGATGCCGTTCCATTAACCGGTGCAGGGCCAGCGCCGAACGAGCAGCATTGGGCGAATCATGGGTAGAAAGCGAGGCCGGTGTCACAGGGACCGAAACCACACCAGGCCTCTCGGTCTTTGGAATGGGAATAGATGGGGGAGACGAGGCTGTCTCCTGTTTCTTTATTGGCGGGGCAGATGGCCAGACCAGGCTATTTTTCGATCCCTGAACCAGGGCCGGACGCCCAAATGGCTGTACCGGCGAAATGGGGCTGCCGTTTAGTGGGTGGCTGCCGCGCCTGCCGTTTTTAACTGGTTGGCCAGATGGAGCAAGTCGATCCTTAGAAGTGAATACTTCCATCGGGATCTGCAGCGCTGTATGATTATTATTTTGTGACTGCCTGGCTGGCGGAGTTGGAGCCGGCCCGATTTTACCCGCCTGCGAGTTTCCTGAAGCAGTACCTTTCACTTTCGGGAAAATCCGCGAAAGCAGGACCGCCTCCACCGGCTTAACAAGGCGGGGAGGGCGCCTGGCTTCACGAACCTGGTTGGTGAGTAAGACAAACTCCATAATACCTCAACGATAGAACTTAAGTTCTATCGTTGATTATACGCTTGAAAACTGCACGAGTCAAGAGGGCTGATTTTTTCTTCGTCGGTTGCCAGATTTCTCCGGTGTGACGATTTTTAAGGCACCCGGGACCAGGTTTACGACAACGGGCAGACGACCAATTTCTTCCCCATCAGCCTGCACAATTAAGGGAAATGTAGACCTTAGCTCGGCCCTTTCCTTTATTGCAATATATTTCAGGATCGGATCGCTTTTACGCCAAAAACCAAAAATAAACCTCCCCAACAGGTTTAGATAATCACGGAAATTTCTGGCCCTCAGGATAAAGAGATCCAGGCGACCATCTCCCACGTCAATGACTGCCAGGTTATCAAAAACGACCGGAATTCCCAACGGACGGGTATTCGTAATCATCACCTCAGTAGCCATAAATCGGTAAGATTGACCGTCGACCAGGACATCGAAACGATGCATTTCAGACCGCCAGATTGACCGGATCGCATGCCAAATATAAGCCAGGATACCAAAACGGCGTTTTTCTGCCCGGCCAGTCTCCTTGATAACCTTCGAGCTGATCCCAATGCTGACATTCATAACATAATAATCGCCATTGATTTCCATGACATCCAGGGTGCTGGCGCCATTAAACCCTCTCAACACGACCAGGGCTGCCTCAAGATTTGGGGGGATCCCAAGGTCCCGCGCCAGAACATTACCGGTCCCGGTTGGCAAAATCCCCATGGGTTTTCCGCTGTTCACCATCCCGGAGACTACGCCAGAAACCGTGCCATCTCCACCTGCAACAACCACCAGGTCAACACCTCGGGCAATCGCCGCTTTCACCAGACTGCACAGATCATCGTCTGGGGAAGTCTCATGGATCTGGTAATTCCAGCCCAAATCCTGGCAGGTTGCAGCAATCAACTGTCGAGCAGGTTCTACCACTGTCAGACCAGCGACAGGATTTAGCACAACCAATACTTCTTTGATGGATGCCGGGGTCAGCATATCCATTTCCGGGTCGTTCAACACATGAGCCAATGCCTGACCTTTCTAAAGCATGAGACAAGCGCAGCATCTCTGATCAGCCGCTGCCACAACAACTGCCATAACATGCCCAACAGATCACAAATTCAGGATGACCAAATCGATTCTATCACGCGGCAAGCAAATGAGAACTACATCCAAGGAGAACTGATCCCTGCCCTCGCCGGCCTGGGTTGTATCTTGAGCCAGTGATTGACCCGCGGCGGCGGATACCGCGCCAATAAGGGGCTGTGGAGAGGATTTTCCCTGAAGGCTTCATCGCTTGCGAATCGGCATGCCCTAAGAAGGTGATGGCATAGCGTTTTTAAGCAATTTAAGGTATGCTTATAGCATCTATCGACGATCCTCAGACAGAAACTCGAGTCATAAGTTCAGGAGGTCATTGTGATTAAAGAAACAATCAAGGAAGCCGAGACCCGCATGAAAGGGGCAATTCAATCCCTTGAAGAGGATCTATCAGGAATTCGCACAGGCCGCGCCTCACCTGCCCTGGTTGAGCGGTTGCATATCGAATATTACGGCGCCCCGACCCCCTTGATTCAGTTAGCCAGCGTCAGCGTTCCCGATCCACGTGCACTTCTGATACGTCCCTTCGACGCGACCGCCCTGAAGGCGATTGAACGGGGAATTCTTGCCTCCGACCTTGGGCTTACACCCAACAACGATGGCAAAGTAATTCGCCTGAACCTGCCCCCACTGACCGAAGAGCGGCGGCGCGACCTGGTGAAAGTCGTCCATAACCGGCTGGAGGATTCGCGGGTTGCCATCCGAAATATCCGCCGTGACCTGATCAAGGATCTGCGTGAGTTTGAGAAAGAAAAAATGATTTCTGAGGATGATCTCAAACGGGGCGAAGAGGAACTGCAGAAACTGACCGACCGGTTCGTGCAGCAAGTCGACTCCGTTGGCTATCAAAAAGAAAAGGAAATCATGGAGGTTTAACCCTTGTCAGAAGCGAAAGCACAGCCGGTCGAACTCGAACCTCTTACCAAAATCCCCACCCATGTCGCCTTCATCATGGATGGCAATGGGCGCTGGGCTGCCAGGCGCGGGCTCCCGCGCCTGGCAGGTCACCAGGCCGGGACGGAGAACTTGCGCCGGGTGATCCGGGCTTGCGTCGAGTTTGGGGTCAAATATATGACCATCTACGCCTTTTCGACTGAGAACTGGGGGCGGCCTACCGAAGAAGTAGAAGGCCTGATGCACATCCTGGCAGATGTCATCGATCGGGAACTAGACGAGCTGCACCAGGAAGGCGTTCAGCTGCGCCACATCGGTCATTTAGACAGGCTCGCGCCCTCCTTGCACAAAAAAGTGCTGCAAGCAATTGAGTTGACCAAAAGTAACGACCGGCTAACCCTCAGCCTGGCATTCAATTACGGTGGGCGGGATGAGATTGTTTGCGCGATACGGCAAATCATTGCAGAGGGCATCCCGGCGGAAGATATCACACCCGATATCGTCAGCCAGCATATGTTCACCGCCGGGATCCCGGACCCAGACCTGATCATCCGTACTTCTGGCGAGATGAGAATCAGTAATTTTCTGATCTGGCAAGGCGCCTATTCAGAATGGTATGTAACACCCACCTTCTGGCCAGATTTCGACCGGGAAGAGTTGCACCAGGCCCTGGTTGAATATGGTCGCCGTAACCGGCGGTACGGTCTCATTGGATAAAGGCAGGCTGATGGACCAGACCTTCAGCATGTTGCCCCAGCGCGTCATGGTAGCCATTCTGCTCCTGCCGCTGGGTGTTCTGGCGATCGTTGCGGGGGGATGGATCTTGACGGTTGTTATCACCGGGATGCTGTCTTACGCCGCCTGGGAGTTCAATCACCTCTTCAGGAACGCCGGGTACCGGCCATCTGCGCCGATCCTGATTCTCGGTACTGCCGGAATCGTTGTAGCCCGGCATATGCTCCAATTTTCAGGAAGCGACCTGCTACTGGGGCTGTTGGTCATGAGCGCCATGGCATGCCAGGTTATCGAGTTTGAGAAAGGCAGCAAAACATCCGCCCTCGATTTCACCATTACCATCGGCGGCGTCCTGTACCTGGGGTGGCTGGGCGCTTACTTAATTTCGCTGCGAAGCCTGCCAGACGGGGCATGGTGGATGCTGCTGGTATTTCCAGCCATTCTGATTGGCGATGCAGCCGCCTATTTTGTCGGCAGCCGGTTCGGCAGGCATAAGCTTACCCGCCGGGTCAGCCCGAAAAAATCATGGGAAGGGTATTTCGGGGGCGTCATCATCGCGGGGCTGGCGACGATGCTGTTAGCCAGCCTGTGGCACATGCGCGTTCCATTCATCACCCCTGAAAAGGGACTGATCGTGGGACTGGTGATCGCGATCCTCGCTCCGCTTGGCGACCTCGGCGAGAGTATGATCAAACGCACCTTCGGAGTAAAAGACAGCAGTCATCTTCTGCCAGGCCATGGCGGAATGATGGACCGGATGGATTCCTGGCTGTGGGCCGCACCGATCGGCTATTATCTAATCGTCTTTTTATGGATGTAAGGGGACAGAAAGTATTTATTTGGAGTTTCGAACCTCCCATACCAGGGGGTTCGAAACTCCAAAAATTCTTAATTTACAGGCCCGGCAGGATTAATGGATGAAGTAGGTCACGCTGACTTCCACCCGGATGACAAGCTGCCCGGCTGAAAGCGGTACCTGGCTGGCATCTGCGGCAAACCCGGCTTTCGCTTCAAACGAAGGCATTACCGGCTGGCTAAAGTAGACTGACATATTTTGAATTTCACCCAGGGTGAAACCAGCTGCCACAGCCATTTCTTCCGCCTGGGTTTGGGCGCTCTGGACCGCCAACCGGCGAGCCTCAGAAATCGCACCAGACTTATCTACAACGTCGAAGGTGATCCCATTGATGCTGTTTGCGCCGCTGCGAACGACGATATCGAGCAATCGACCCATCTGCTGCAAATCCCGCACGGTTACATAAACCGTGTTATTGACCACATAGATTGTGGAAGTAACCTGGCCTTCTGGGCTGTACTGCTGCTGAGGGTAAATATTAAAACTGGAAGTCTGGATGTCCTCGCTCGCAATGCCCAGCCCGGCCAGCGCAGCGGCCACTGTCTGCGCCTTTTCGTTATTCTCATTCAAAGCATCCGATACATTCTCGGATTGGCTCTGAACGCCGATATAGACATAGGCCACGTCCGGGTTCATCGTCACCTGGCCGGTGCCATTCACCATCAGGTTGCGAACGGGCACATCACCGCCGGGCTGGACTGCGGTATCCTGTGCTGTTCCCTGGGCCGGCTGGGGGACAGCACAGGCGCTGAGAGCCAGGATACTGATCAAACCAATAAAAATCAAAATCTTCTTCATCGTTCAACTCCTCACTGAACAGGTTTTGTTTGTTTTGCTTTCTTTCTAAAGACGAAATTGGGTGCAGAAAGTTCCCTCACGCCCAGGTTTTCTCAAGACAGAATGAGCTATTCGCTCTCTGCCCGGCGTCCAATCCGTCCATCATAACAGGCATGGCTGTCGCAGCCGCGCAGCGAAAGCCGGATCGAGCTTTCCTGGACCAGATAACCCGGTTCCAACCAGATTCCCAGCGCAGCCTGGCTGGCCTGCCCCGGCGCATCAGGTTTGGCCAGGTTCAGATTGACAAGATTGTAGCTGAAAATCAGGAGGATGAGAAGTACGACCGTCCTGCGGCGTGGAAGGCCCAGGCCAAGCAGGATCAGCCAGAATGGCAATGTTGCGAGGAGATACTCCACCTCAATCGGGTAGCGGAAGAAAAGCGCCTGCAGCCCAAGCAAGACCAGCAGGCACAACCCGGCCAGCCGCACAGCGCCCGGCTGCTTCCAGGGCTGCGTAATGAATGCGGACCGCGCCAGCATACCGATGACAAACAGCGCCGCCGGAACACCCCAGAAATATAAATTTTTATACAGAAAGCGGCCAATCTGCATCCCCGGCGTCCAAAGCGCTGAAGAACCCATGCTGACCTCCCAAAAAGAAGGCTGCCACTCAGCAAAGTCCCAGGGCAACACATAAGCGAAGGCCGCGAGGAACACTGCCAGGACGGCCCCTTTCAGCACTCGCCAGCGTTGGGAAGGAAACTCCAGCCAGGCATAGGCCAGCAGCATGACCGCGACCAGTCCGGAGGAGATGCGGCAGCCAGTTGACAACCCAAGCGCCAGGCCCGCCCAGCCAAAACGACCCCGTTCGATGAAATCGAAACCAGCCAGCAGCACTCCCAACGCCCAGGCATAGTCAGCAGTTGCAGTTGCGTTATACCAGAAGACCGGGTGCACGATAAACGCGAGCACCAGCAGGTCCGCGTTCGGAATCCGATGGCGGTGCAGGATGCGCCGGAAGCAGGCCACCCCCACCAGCGCCCAAAACAGCGTTCCCAGGTTCGTAAAAATGCTGCCGCCCAGGCGATCTAAAACAAAAGTGGGTAGTTCGTGCACCAGAAAACCGGGGCGGCGGGATGGGACATAGTCCGCGGTGGCGACAAAGCTGCGCCCGGCATCCAGAACGCGATAGGTGTCAACGTCGGAGCCATATCCAAAGAAAATCAGCGGCAGGTAAAGCAACAGCGCCAGGAAAAGCACCCACTGGCGAGCCACCAACAACCGCAAACGCAAAAGACGCGAGGAAACAGCAGCCGGGATCATCAATATCCTGGAATTATACCCAATCATCGCGACGATCGAAATGCTTGCCGCCGCCGCTGCTTCTCCGGTATAATTATTCAGACATTTGTTCGATTTGAGGTGCTCCAACATGCCGGTCAATTACCAGCAGGCGCTCCAGCAAATTCGCCAGATGGGTGAACAGGCCCCCTGGCAGCAGAAAAGGCTCGCCGAACTGCGCGGACAGGCGCAAGATCTGTTCGAGAAGTATACGTGCGAGTTGGACACGCTGGAGGCGCTGGTCGACCAGGCTGCGGCGGCCAATCCCGGCCTGCGCTGCGCTGCGCCGGCCGGCGAGTGCCTGGCCTTTACCAGCCCGGTCCCCAATCTCATCTCCGATCACATCCTGCTTGCGGCCGATGGTTCGCAGATCAACCCTGACCGGCACGCGATGGTCGAGTTTGGCGCAATTAACGTGGGAGCCATCCGCATCAAACCCGGGCAGGGCCAACCCCCACGCGAGTTCGTGCAGAGCCAGATGATGTTCCACAACGACCTGATCACCGCGCATGGAGATTTTATGACCGATGACCTGGTCGCCCTCAAACGCGACCTGGCCGAACGCCAGGTGCTGGCCGAACTGGCGCGCAGCGAGCCTGCGCCGGTGATCGCATTGACGGACGGGCCGCTAGAACTGTTCCGCGAGCCGAAAGGAATGCCAGAGTTTGCCGATGATTTAATAAGGTACCAGGATGTGTTAGAAGAACTGGCCGACCTGGGCGCAGCGACGGCCGGTTACGTCGACCGCCCGCGCGGCGACCTGCTCGTCCGGCTGCTGGAGTTGGTTCTCCTGCAGCAGCACGGCCAGCTGAATAAAGCCGGCGAAGAACGCCCGCTGCTCGGAGTCTCTGACGAATACCTGCTGCGGTCCTGGCTCAAACCAGGCGAGCGCTCAGCCGTACTCGCCATTCGCTCAAGCTCCGCGCGCAGCTTTCGTGGCCGGCTGGCGCTGCATTTCTTTTACCTCAACGTCGGGCGCCCGGAGCATCCCTACCTTTCGCGGGTTGAAATTCCACGCTGGGTCGCGGAAAACGCAGACCTGCTCAACCTGACCCACGCCTGCCTGCTGGCCCAGGCGCGCCACCTGGGTGTGCGACCGTATCCGTATATCTTGCACCGCGCCCACGAGATCGCGGTCATCTCGTTTGACGAGCGCAGGCAGTTAGAGAACATGATCGTGGCCGAGCTGCGCCGCCAGGGCCTGGACGTGGACGACCGCTCGAATAAACAGCTTGCCAAAAATGCCAGTTCAACGAGGTCTCGATGAGTGAAATTGAAATCGGACGGCTGCTCAGGGCCAGCACGGCCGACTGCCTGGTAGGCTGCCGGGTCTCGCAGGCCAGCGTGCCGGCCTTTGGCGGCCTGGTACGCATTCCGCTGGACGGGGGTTACGGAATCTATGGCCTGATCCACGATATTCGCATCAGCGACGATGGGCTGGTGCGCCAGCTCGTAACCGCCGAGGGAATCGACGAAGACGTGATCCAGGATAACCGGATTAACCGCAACGTTCCGGTGGAAGTCAGCGTTCTCCATGTGGGCTACCGGCAAGGCATGCGGGTCTACCACCTGCTCCCCCCACGCCCGCCGCTCAGCCTGGACGCGATCTACGTATGCGGGCCTGAAGAAGCCTGCGAATTCACCGGCGCCGGGCGGTTTGGCTACTTCCGCCACATCTTGCGGGCAGCCGACCTGGCAGTCGGCGAGCTGTTGGCAGCCCATATTCAGTTGGTGAGCCGCTACCACCGCGAGCGTGGGGACGGCGAATGGTCAAGCCGGGCCGTGCAAGAGCTGATCGTGCTGCTGCGCGACGATTATCCCACCCTGATGACCGTGCTGGGCGCGCTGGCTGATGTGACGATGTGAGGCAGCGATGAGTGACATATTCTTCCCACCCATTCCCCGCAAGGACAGCAGCCAGCCGCAGGCCATCGGCTACGTGGTCGGCGGCGGGCTGAAGGAAAACCTGCGCGTCCGCCTGACCGTCAGCCCGCAGGAAGTCCAGGAAGGCTCATTCGTCATCATCGACAGCGGCGACTGGCGCTTCTACGGGCTGGTAACCGACCTGCAACTCGGAGCGACCGACCCCCGTTTTGCCGACGAGCAGAGTGAGGTCCGCCTGCCCGCCGGCCTGTCTGCGCTGCTGCACGGTCAAACACTGTACACCAACCTGGAAGTCATGCCGGCCCTGATGAACGAAATCGGCCCCGACCCGGGCAGCCCGGACTACCCCGCGTGGCGCGAAGCCCACCCCGAGGGTTCCAGCCCGATCCCGATCAAAACCGTCCCCTCCCACCATGCCCAGGTCCGGCGCGCCGAAGCCGGCGACGTGGCCGAAATCTTCGGCGAACCAGGGAAGAACGACAACTTCATCATTGGCCACACCCGCGAGCAGGGGCTCCCGGTCTGCCTGGATCTGAAGAAATTCGTCCGGCGCTCGGCGGGTATCTTTGGCGCGACGGGCACGGGCAAATCCTTCCTGACCCGCATCATCCTGGCCGGGCTGATCCAGCACGACCAGGCCAGCGTGTTAATCTTCGACATGCACAACGAATACGGCCCAGATGACACGGCCTCAGATACGAACCAGAAAATCCCCGGGCTCAGGGCGAAATTCCCCGGCAAAGTGCGCATGGTTGGGTTAGGGCGCGGCAGCACCGTGCGCGGCATGGTGCCCGACTTCCAGCTTGAAATCGCCGAGAAGGATATCACCCCGGCCGACATCGAGATGCTGACCCGCGAACTGAACCTGCGCGAAACGACGCCCACCACACTGAGCGCGCTGGTGCACAGCTTCGGGCAGCCGAACTGGTTCCGAGAATTCCGTGCCATGCGGCCCGGCGCGACTATTGAAACTGAAGATGGCAAAAAGGTCCCCGCGCCCGACTCGGTCGAAGCCTGGGCAGCCCAGGCCGGGGTTAACCCGATTGCCGCAGTCGGTCTGCACCAAAAGCTCATCCGCCTGTTCAACCTGCCCTACATCGTCGAGCGCCCGGCTGCCGATACGCTGGGCGAGATAATTAAGTCGCTGGACGCCAAACGCCATGTGGTGCTATCCTTTGGCGATCACGACAGCGACCTGGACTACCTGCTGGTGACCAACCTGCTCACCCGCCAGATCCGCGAACGTTGGGAACAGACCACCAACGATTTCCGGTCAGGGCGCAGCAGCGCCGAGCCACGCCCCCTGGTTATCGCCGTGGAAGAGGCCCACAAGCTGCTCAACCGCGAAATGGCTGCCCAGACCGCTTTCAGCACCATCGCGCGCGAGATGCGCAAGTACTATGTGACGCTCCTGATCATCGACCAGCGGCCGTCGCAGATCTACGACGAGGTCATGTCGCAGCTTGGCACACGAATTTGCGGCTGGCTGGGCGACGATCTCGATATCCAGGCGGTCCTCTCCGGGCTGGCCAGTAAGGATACCCTACGCGGGATGCTGGCCCGGCTGCAGCCTAAAGAAGAGGTGCTACTGCTGGGCTGGGGCGTGCCCATGCCCATCCCAATCCACTCCCGGCGCTACAATGACCAGTTCTGGCGCGATCTGAAGGGCGAGGGTTTAGAGGGCAAGCAGAAAGAGTCCCAAATTTTGAAGGAATTAGGGTTTTAGCCCGGAGAAACGCGCATCCATAAACGAGAGGAGGCCGCCCAAACGGTCTTTCTGGACGGCCTCCCATGCTCGTTCTGAAAAATTAATGGCGCTTACGTTTCTTTTTGTTCTTTCCGCTGGCAGCGCCGGGCGACTGGACCTGCGCGGACACCCCGGCCGGTGCAGCCGCGATCACCGGGGCAGGCATTCCCCCGCCATCTGCGCGAGTCTCGGCGGCCTGGCTGCGCGGGCGGAACCCAAACAGGCGGCTGATGACCCCCATGCGAATATCGGCCAGGAGTTGTTGGAACATTTCCGAGGCCCGGCCCTTGTACTGGACCAGTGGATCGCGCTGGGCGTAAGCTTCCAGGCCAATTGACACACGCAGAGCTTCAACCCGGGTCAGGTAATCGACCCACAAATCAGAAATCGTGCTGAGCAGCAGTTGGCGGGTCATCTCATTTTGAGCAGCCCAGCCAAACACCGTTTTCACTGCCTGCCCGTCCTCCGTTTCCAGCTCGCGCAGCGTGCGGTCTTTGATCTCTTCGTAATACTCATCGCCCAACAGCCCGCGCAGGCGATACTGTTCGTTTTCACTCAGTTCATCTTCGAGCGGGTTGTCATTTTGAACCCGGCGGTTCCAGTCATAACGGCCCCAGGCCTCCCCCAATAATTCCTGAGCCCCCTCGAGCTGTTCGAGAACCTGGTCGGTCACCGCCTGGACGGGGCGGTCCTGGAGAAGCTGGCCCGCCAGGAAAGCATAATTCAGGCGGGTGGTGCGCTGGAACCCCTGGCGGTGTGTTTTTCGGTCAAAGACCATCCGCACGCCTTCCATCATCACCCCCAGCATTTCCAACAGCTGTCCTTCATCGGTGGTGTATCCATCCAGCCTGCTCAGAGCGCCCTCCAGGTCACGGGCAATCTGGCCTTCCTGGCGATCCCCCAACAGGCGGTCATACTGGCGCTGAAGAACATTCTCCACTTCCTGGAGCAACTGGTCGGTAACCTGCGGCCAGTCCAGCCCCTGGTACTGGTTCAGGCGGACGTTAAGACTCTCGCCCAGGCGGCGCTCCATGAACCCCACCAGGCGGCTGATCGCAACAGACTGGAGGAAGGTATCAACCTGCTCCTTGAGGAGGCCGCCCAACTCCCGAGGATCTTCGCGGATTAGCCGGAATTGTTCGTTTGAAAGGCGGAAATTGGGGACCCGGGTAATGCCGGCCAGTTCTTCTGACACTTCCTGAATGCGCAGCGGGCCGGCTTCTTCCTCACGATCGGGCAGCGATTCGATAAAAGCATCCAGCGCGTCAAATCGCTCCATGCGCTGGGTCTCCAGGGTCGCCTCAGAGCGATCGAGCATCTGGCGGAAGCTGTGGAGGAGGTGGTCGCGCTCGGCCTCCAGGGCCCGCCGCGCCAGGTTGAGCAGGTCTTCGCGCAAGCGTGAAACTGTGGCCCCCTGCGCCGGGCGATTTTCCAGAAGATAGTCAATCAATAACCGCATGCTAAACGATGGGTAGCGCAGATCCTCATAAAGGATCGGCGGCTGAATTTCATCGATGTAAGCGACCAGCTTCCAGGGGCCTTCCTCATCCTTTAGTGCCTGCGGCACGCGCTGCTGCAGTTCGGTGCGCAGCATTTCGGCCAGGTCATCGCTCAGATCCTCCTTGGTGAAGACCCGGTCGCGCTGGTCATAGATGCGCTTGCGTTGAGCATTCAAGACATCATCGTATTCAAGCAGGTGCTTGCGGACGTCGAAGTTCGCACCTTCGACCCGCTGCTGTGACTGCTCGACCAGCCGGCCAACCATCCCGCTCTCAATCGGCAGGCTCTCGTCAATGTTCAGCCTGGACAGCAGCCCTTCGACCTGCTTTCCACCGAACAGGCGCATCAATTCATCATCGAGCGCCAGGTAAAAACGCGAGGAGCCCGGGTCGCCCTGGCGCGCTGCACGGCCGCGCAGCTGGTTATCGATCCGGCGTGCTTCGTGTCGTTCCGAACCGATCACATGCAGGCCGCCCAGCGCCCGGACCTGCTCCATTTCTTCGATGTACTGGAAGAACGCGCTGACAGATTGCTCATAAATGCCATAATCCTCAACAGAAAGCTTTTGCAGCGCGGCGCGCCGTTGATCGTTGGTCATGTTATATGCGTCATGCCCGGCGCGCTCGAGGATACGGTTTACATCACCCAGCACCTCTTCATCCAGGTCCCCGCCCAGCTTGATGTCGACCCCGCGGCCGGCCATATTGGTGGCAATCGTAACCGCGCCAAAAGCGCCCGCTTTTGCGATGATTTTTGACTCCTCATCATGCTTCCGGGCGTTCAAAACCTGGTGAGGCACGCCGGCCTGCAAAACTTTGATCAGGCGGTCGCGCTTATTTTCCGGCAGGTTCAGCAGGACCAACAGCCGGTCGAGGTTGGCCGGGTCTTCAGCATTAAATGACATATTGATGCCCAGGTTACGGGCCAGCTGGCGCATATCTGCCAGGTCGAGCCTGTCCAGGGGGACGTAGAGCGGCTGCAGTTCAGGAATGGCCCGCTCGATGATCTGGACTTCTTTTGCTTCCAGGTACAGCCCGCGCAGAAGCAGGGCCAGCAGCAGGCGGCGAATAGAATCGGCGCCCAGGCGGCCGGATAAGCGCTCGGAATGCTCGACCGAAGTTGTTCCAACCAATTGCGGGCGGCCAAGCACATGATATTGGACAATCTCCTGCGTAATCGCCCGCAGCTTGGCCTCTTCGGTGCGATAAACCACATCCGGGAAATCTTTACGGCGCCAGAAGACGGGCTGTTTCTCGCTGTCCTTTCGATGGGCATAGTACGTGAAGCGGTACCCCTGATCGTCCTTTGAGTCCAGGGTGACAAATTCCGAATCACTGCGCGAAGCGCTAAATTCCAGGTTGGTCGGGATCGGCAGGACATCCAGCTTGTAAATCTTCCAGAACTCCTCTGCCTCAGTCACCGCGGTACCGCTCATCCCAGACAGCTTCTGGTACATGCGGAAGTAATTCTGGATGGTAATGGTCGCATAGGTAACGTTTTCGGCCTCAACCTTGGCGCCCTCTTTGGCTTCGACAGCCTGGTGAAGGCCATCCGACCAGCGCCGTCCGGGCATCAGGCGCCCGGTAAATTCATCGATAATGACAACCTTACCCGCCTGTACCAGGTAGTCTTTATTGCGGCGGAAGAGAAACTGGGCCCGCAGGGCCTGTTCGAGATACCCCAGCATGCGGGCCTGCTCAGGGGTAATATCTTCCGGGCGGTCGGGGTCGCGCAGGGGGACCTGGAGCAGTTCCTCAACATGCGCTTCGCCGAGCTCAGTCAGCGACACACTGCGGTCCTTTTCGTTGACATCATAATCTTCTGGGCGGAGCTGGCGGACCACCTGGGCCATGCGCACGTACCATTCCGAATCATCGTGCGATGGGCCAGAAATAATCAGCGGCGTGCGGGCCTCATCGATGAGGATATTGTCCACCTCGTCGACAATGGCGTAATAATGCGGCCGCTGGACCCGGTCAGAAAGCCGGCCGGTCAGGTTATCGCGCAGGTAGTCAAAGCCAAATTCGCTGTTAGTGCCGTAAGTAATATCCGCCTTGTAAGCCTCGCGGCGGTGAACCAACCTCAGTTGGTGTTGATCCTCGTGTGCCGCTTCTTTTTCCAGGTCAACCAGGTACGCGCTGGGGCCGCCTTCCGAACGCATGTTCATCTGCAAGACGCCAACCTGCATGCCCAGCAAGATAAATATCGGCCCCATCCAGCGCGCGTCTCGGCGAGCCAGGTAATCATTGACGGTCACCAGGTGAGCCCCACGGCCCAACAGCGCGTTAAGGTAAAGCGGCAGAGTAGCCACCAGGGTTTTACCCTCGCCCGTACGCATTTCAGCGATCTTGCCCTCGTGCAGAACAATCCCGCCTAACAGCTGGACATCAAAGGGACGTAGGCCCAGGGTGCGCTTGGAAGCTTCGCGCACAGCGGCAAACGCTTCAACCAGAATGTCTTTCAGCGCTTCCTGCTCGCGCGCCCGGCGGGAATTTTCATCCTCAACGCCAGCCACTTTCTCAGCGATGCGGCGCTTGAAACTGGTCGTCAGCGCGCGCAGTTCATCATCACTCAATTTTTCATATTTTGGCTCCAGTTTGTTAATTTGTTCCACAATCGCCGAGAGCCGTTCGACCTCGCGCTTATTGGGATCCATTCCCAGAGCCTTTGCTATTTTTGAAAACATAAGATTTCGTTACCCTTTCGGGCGCGGCCGTGGTTGCATTCATACACGTGGCTACTCAAGCCACTGGTCCTGATCAGGCGCCGCACCTTTCGAGGGTCAATTATAAGGAATGATAGAAGGAATCGCAAGAAAGGAAATTTTAATCCTTAATAAGTTCGCGTATTTTTCTCTTCTTAAGGGAAAGACACAGGCAAAAGTGCTATAATCAAAACAAACAGCGAGGCGTCACTCCGGCTCCCCGCGATTTCGTTTAATAAACTATGGGGAACATCACTTCCAACCATGTCCTTTGTGCACCTTCACGTCCACTCCCAATACTCGCTGCTAGATGGCTTTAGCAATATTAAAAAGCTGGTCAACCGGACCAAAGAGCTGGGCATGCCGGCCATCGCACTGACCGATCACGGCTCAATGTATGGGGTGATCGAATTTTTCAACGCCGCCCAGGCCGCCGGGATCAAGCCGATTATTGGACTGGAAGGGTACATGGCCTCGCGCCGGATGCAGGACCGCGACGCGAAGCTGGATAAGCAGTCTCATCACCTGCTGCTGCTGGCCGAAAATCAGACCGGCTACCGCAACCTGCTCAAGATCGCCAGCGCGGCCCAGACCGAGGGCTTCTACTACTACCCGCGGATCGACCATGAATTCCTGGAAAAACATGCCGAAGGACTGATCGCCACCTCGGGCTGCATGTCGGCGGAAATCCCCCGCGCGCTGCGCGATAAGGGGCCCGAAGAAGCCCGCCGGTTGATGGACTGGTACTACGAAGTTTTTGGCCCAAAAAATTTTTATCTCGAGCTCCAAAGCCACGGAATCCCCGAACTGGAAAAGGTCAACCACGACCTGCTCCAGTTAGGCAAACGCTACGACGCAAAATACATCGCCACAAATGATGTCCATTACATCAACCAGAAAGATGCCCGTTTTCAAGACATCCTGCTCGCCATTCAGACCGGCGCGTTGATGACCGATCCCAACCGCTTCCGGATGAGTGTGGAAAGCTTCTACCTGCGCTCGCCAGAAGAGATGGCCAGCCTGTTTGCCGGGATCCCGGAGGCGCTGGCCAACACCCTGGAAATTGCCGACCGTTGCGAAGTTGACCTGAACAGCAAAGGCTACCACCTGCCGCGCTTTCCCGTCCCGGCTGGCTATACGGCGGAAACCTATTTACGCGAGCTCTGCGAAGAAGGTCTCCGCCGCCGGTATGGCGAGGCGCGCGCGCGCGACCCGCTCCTGCGCGAGCGGCTCGAATACGAGCTGGGCGTCATCCACGAGATGGGGTTCGACGCATACTTCCTGATCGTGTGGGACTTGTGCCGGCATGCCCAGGAAGAAGGAATCTGGTACAACGCGCGTGGCTCGGCGGCCGGCTCAATGGTAGCCTATACCCTGGATATTACCCTGGTCGAGCCAGTTCAACACGGTCTGATCTTTGAGCGCTTCCTCAACCCCGGCCGCATCTCAATGCCCGACATCGACCTGGACTTCCAGGACGACCTGCGCTCAAAAATGATGGAGTACTGCGCCCGCAAGTACGGTGACGACCGGGTCGCACAGATCATCACCTTTGGCACGTTGGGCGCGAAAGCCGCCATCCGCGATGTGGGCCGGGTCATGGACATCCCACTGGCGGAGGTCGACCGGGTGGCCAAGCTGATCCCCGGAATCCCTGGCAAATCGATCTCGATCCCAGAAGCGCTCGAACAGGTCCCCGAGTTGAAGAAGCTGTACGATGAAACCGAATATCTGAAGGACCTGATCGACACAGCCAGCCAGATGGAAGGAGTCGTCCGCAACGCCGGAACTCATGCGGCCGGCGTGGTGATCACCGATGAGCCGGTGATCGAATACGTGCCGCTCAACCGGCCAACCTCGGGATCTGAAGACAGCCCAATCAAGACGGTCACTCAGTTTGAGATGTCGATCATCGAGTCGCTTGGGCTGCTCAAGGTAGATTTCCTGGGGCTGCGCACGCTGACCATCATGGCGCGCGCCTGCGAACTGATCGAAAAAAGGCATGGAAAAAAACTGGGGCTGGACAACATTCCGATCGACGACCCGGCCACGTACCAGTTTATCAGCAAAGGACATACAGCCGGCATATTCCAGCTGGAAGGCACGGGCATGACCCGCTACGTGACCCAAATGCAGCCGCATGACATTGACAATGTGATTGCCATGGTAGCCCTCTACCGCCCCGGCCCGCTGGAGTTCATCCCCCACTACATCAAACGTATGCACGGCGAGGAAAAGGTCGATTACCGGCATCCTTCCCTGGAGCCAATCTTCCAGGAAACCTACGGCATACCGGTCTACCAGGAACAGATTATGCGCGCAGCGGTCGACCTGGCTGGTTATACCATGTCCGAATCCGACGAACTGCGCAAAGTAATTGCCAAAAAGCAGAAAGAAAAACTGGATAAGCACAGGCAGAAGTTTGTCAAGGGCGCTATCGCCCGCGGCATGCCGCAAGAGACAGCCGAGGCAATCTTTGCCGACTGGGAAGAGTTCGCCCGGTATGGTTTCAACAAGAGCCACGCCGCAGATTACGGCGTAATCGCCGTCCAGACGGCCTATCTGAAGACCCATTACACCGTCGAGTATATGACTGCCCTGCTCTCGGCGGAAAAGAACGATACCGGCAAAGTTGCCTTCTACGTAGCCGACTGCCGCAGCATGGGCATTGAAGTCCTGCCGCCAGACATTAATTCCAGCGGTTGGGATTTTACGATTACAGACCTGCCAGACAACAAACCCGCCATCCGCTTCGGACTGGGCGCGATTAAGAATGTTGGCCAGGGGCCGGTCGACCTGATTCTCGCGGCGCGCCAGGAAGGGCCGTTCGCCAACCTCAATGATTTCATCCAGCGCGTGGATCTGCGGACGGTCGGCAAGCGCTCGCTGGAGTGCCTGATAAAAGTCGGCGCGCTGGACTCGTTTGGCGGGCGCCTGGCGCTGCTCGAGGCGCTGGACCAGATGCTTTCTGTTAGCGCCAGCCATTTTAAAGCCCTCCAGAGCGGACAGTTGAGCTTCTTCGGCACCTTTGCTGAGGTGACCGATGAGATCGTCCTGCCGTTTGCCGCTTCGCTGGATACCCGCGAGCAGTTGGAATGGGAGCGGGAACTGCTTGGGTTATACGTCTCCGATCACCCATTATCGCCTTACCTGCCGGCGCTGCGCCGGAAAATCACACATTTCTCCAGCTCGCTCGCTGACGTGCATAACAAGGAAAAAGTAACGGTAGCCGGCATGGTGGCCCGCTTCCGCAACCACCAGACCAAGAGCGGCAAAGCAATGGCCTTTGCCACCATAGAGGATATCCAGGGGCCGATCGAGCTGGTGATCTTCCCCAACGCTTTCGAAAAATTTGGCCGGCTGCTGGCGATCGACCGGGTGTTGATCGCCGAAGGGCGCGTGGATGCTGAAAGCGGCGACCCCAAGGTGCTGGTGGATCGCCTGGAGGAGCTGGACATTGAAGAAGCGCTGTCGGTGGCCGCTGCGCCCGAAATTGACTTCAGCGCCTACGTTCCCCCCGCGGTAGAGGCTGTCTATGGCAGCGGAGCTTACCAGGATCCGCTCGAGGACAGCGAAACAGACGAGGATGAGGACACCACTGGCGAGGCGGCGGAAAACGCGCCGCCGCAAGTCAATGAAGTTTCACTGCTTTATCAAGCGCCGCCGGCCCCGCCCGCAGATGATGATGGCATACCGCCTGAGGCCGATGACTGGCACCTGCTTGAGCCGCCTGTTGAAGAAGATCCGTTCGAACCGGTGTATGCCAGGCCGGCAATCTCAACCCCGGCGACCGGCCCAACCAGGAATCAGCCGCTGGCCGCTGCAGCCCAACCTTCACCCATCCTCAGCGAACCCCAAGAGAAGGCGGTCTCTGCACCGGCCCAACCGGCCGAAGGCGAACCTGCCCGCCCGCCTGCCCGCGCCACCGCAAGCGAAAATGCGGCCGCCCCTTACTTCTCAATGCCGTTTTTTGTAGTCCCGGCAAAGCTGTCGTCAGCTTCTGCCACGATAGGGGATTCACGCGAAGACGAAGAAAAATCGCCGCGCATGTTGACGGTGATCCTGCGCTCGACAAACGATAAAGACCGGGATGTCCGGCGGCTGCGGCGCATCCACGGCACAATGCGGTCATACCCCGGTCAGGATCGCTTCGCCTTGCTGGTGTTCGAAAAAGGACGCAGGTTCTTGTTGGAGTTCCCCAACGAAACCACCAGTATCTGTTCCGAATTGATCCGCAAGCTCATCGATCTGGTCGGCGAGGGCAACGTAACGGTCGAGCCCATCAAGATTCAATAGCTTTCTTAGGCTTCGTTTGTTTTGTGTGAGCGGCGGCTGCCGCCAACAAAAAAACGGGGGTAAAACCGGTCGTCTCGATCGTTATCTTATTATCACCAAAGTTACGCTTCGCCAGCTCTGGTAATTAAATGTAACAACGACGCCTGAGCGTCGTCGTTACATCCTTTTCGCTGTCCGAGCAGTCCAAAACGCCGCTCAAGCGGCAGATCGCCGCGCCAGATCGTTATTCGTCGTCACGCCCGCGCAAATGCGGGAACAGGATCACTTCTCGGATAGAATGCCGGTCGGTCAGGAGCATCGTCAGGCGATCGATCCCCATCCCGAAGCCGCCGCTGGGGGGCATCCCATAAGACATGGCCCGCAGATAATCCTCGTCCATCGGGTGCCTTTCTTCGTCTTCCGCCGAATAGTCGCGCCCCATCTCCAGAAAGCGGGCTTCCTGGTCAAGCGGATCGTTCAGCTCCGTAAACGCATTGCACAGTTCCATCCCTGCCACAAAGCCCTCGAAACGCTCCACCGTCTGCGGATCACCCGGCTTGCCCTTGGCCAGCGGAGAGATGTCACGCGGATAATCGTAGAGGAATGTGGGCTGGATAAAACTGGGCTCCAGGTAATCACCGATCAACCCATCGATCAATTTGCCGCGCGTAGCGCCCGGCTTAGACTGTAACCCCCTGGCTTGAATGGCGGCTGCCAGGCTTTCATCAGTCCGGTGTTTGTCGATATCAATGCCAACCGCATCGATCAGGCCCTGGCGAAGCTCAACCTTCCGCCAGGGGGCAGAGACATCGATCAAATGATTGTGATAAGTAAACCTGCGGCTGCCCAGCACCCGGTCACAGACATAACCAACCATCTCCTCCGTCAGAGTCATGACCTTTTGGTAGTCGGCGTAAGCCATATAAAATTCGAGCTGAGTAAATTCCGGGTTATGCTTGAAAGAAACACCCTCATTGCGAAAATCACGCCCAATTTCATACACGCGGTCGAACATGCCAACCAGCAGCCGCTTGAGATAAAGCTCAAAAGAAATCCGCAGGTAAAGGTCCTGTTTCAATTGGTTGTGGTAAGTGACGAAAGGCTGGGCCGCGGCGCCACCGTAGATTGGCTGGAGCACCGGTGTTTCGACCTCAAGAAAACCGCGCTCATCCAGGAATTCACGCAGCGCGCGCAGGATGCCGGCCCGGGTGCGGAAAATCTGGCGTACTTCCGGATTAACTGCCAGATCAGCATAGCGCTGGCGGTAGCGTGTTTCAGGATCGGTAAGGGTGGCATGCCGGACCACTTTTCCATCCACCAGCTCATCTTTGGCAGCCGGCAGGGGCGTGATTGCCTTCGCCAGCATCTGGTAGGCAATCACCAATACGCTGACCTCACCCGAACGAGTGCGCATCAACGTACCGCTGGCCTCGACAAAATCGCCCAGGTCAAAATTGGTGCGGAAACGCTCCATGGCTTGCTCGCCCAGCTCATTGACGCGCAAAAAGAGCTGGATACGGCCCGATCCATCCTCGATATGCGCAAAGATGAGTTTCCCCATCTGGCGCATCGAACGGATGCGGCCTGCCACAATCACGTTGATCACCTCGGGGTTTTCGTCCGCTTCGGTCGCCTCAAAAATCCGTACCGCCTCAGTAATCCGGTGGGTTGCCCCGGCGCGAGTCGGGTAAGGCTCCTCCCCACTGGCGCGCATCTGCTCGATTTTCTCCAAACGAACTTTTTCTAGCTCTGAGAATTCCATAGCCTGAAACCCTTCATAAAATGGGAGTCGTATTCAAATAAAAGCCCCGCCCGGATGGCGAAGCTGCTGGCTTCGCCGCATTCGGGCGGGGCTGATTCGGTTTGCCCCGCGTTTACTCCACCTTCAAAATGTGAACAGAAAAAGACCCGGCCGGTGCATCCACCTGGACCTTTTCATCAGCCTTATGGTTGAGGAGCGCCCGCCCAAGCGGAGACTCGTTTGAAATTTTCCCTTTCACCGGGTTCGCTTCGGCTGCGCCTACAATGGTGTATACCTCGGGCTCCATGCCTTCCTCTTGAATTGTAACGGTCGAGCCCACTTGTATTGTATCCGAAGCCTGGGGAGTGCCATCGATGACCCGGGCGGTCGCCAACAGGATTTCCAGCTCTTTAATGCGCCCTTCGACGAAGGCCTGCTCGTTCTTTGCCGCCTCATACTCGGCATTTTCGATCAGTTCACCTCCCTCCATGGCTTCATGAAGGCGATTGGCGATCTCCTCTCGTTTCTTCGTCCGCAAATACTCCAGCTCCTCTTGCAGTTTTGTATAGCCTTCACGCGTGAGGAATGAGGTTGGCATATCTAACTTCCTTATCCGTAAAATTTTCAAATGCAATCCGCAATCCATTTATCATCCAGAGAGATGCCTCATTAATGACAAAAAACACTCCTTTGCGGAGCATTCCTGGTTAGATAAATAGAACGCTGTCCTCAACAACCACAGGATTGCGAGGACAGCGATATGATAGCATAAATTTTACAATCTTGCAAGAAGTGGACAACAAAAGTAGATCTTTTGACCACTTCCCGGCCAGCGTCAGGCAGCCGTCCTGCCGGATCGTTCAGCCTACTTCCGTCACAACGAAACTGGCTCCCCTACGCAGCGCCTGCATATTCAGCGGCAGGAGTCGTTGATGCCGGGCCGGCAAATGGGTTTGCAGCGCCTGCTCAATCGCTTCAATTGAGAGCACCGGCAGGTTAGCCAGGAGGCCGCCCAACAAAACCATATTGGCCATGCGCCGGTCACCCAACTCTTCAGCAATGTCGGTCCCCGGAATGCTTACCACACGAATGTCCTGCCGAATCGCCTGCCGATCAGCCAGCGAAGTATTGATCACCAGAACCCCGCCGGGACGGACCAACGGTTCATATTTATCCAGCGAGGGCAGGTTCATCGCAATGACGGCCTGCGGGTTATGCACCAGCGGCGAACCAATTTCTTCATCGGCAATCACCACTGTACAATGGGCCGTTCCACCACGCATCTCAGGTCCGTAAGATGGGATCCAGGTAACCTCACGGCCCTCGTCCATGGCAGCGTAAGACAACAACTGCCCCCCAAACAGGACCCCTTGGCCGCCAAAACCGGCAATGATGATTTCAGTTTGCATCGTTTTTCTCCGCCTCTAAACCTTTACTTCAGCCAGCGCCGGGGAAACTTTATAATCACCCAGGGGGAAATAGGGAAGCATGCGTTCTTCCAGCCATTTTAACGACTGGGTTGGTGTCATCCCCCAGTTCGTAGGACAGATCGAAAGCAGTTCCACCATCGAAAAGCCCAAACCGCGAACCTGGGTTTCAAAGGCCAGGCGGATCGCTTTTTTCGCCATGCGGATATTTTTGGGATCGTGCAGGCTGCGCCTGACAATGTACCCCGCCCCATCCAGGCTCGAGAGGAGCTCGGCTGTCCGCACCGGGTACCCCATTGTTTCCACATCCCGCCCGGACTGAGAGGAGGTCGTCTTTTGCCCAGGCAGAGTAGTAGGAGCCATCTGCCCGCCGGTCATGCCATAATTCGCATTATTGATGAAGATCACCGTGATATTCTCACCCCGAGCCGCTGCGTGGATAATCTCTGCCATGCCAATCGAAGCCAGGTCGCCATCGCCCTGGTAAGTCATCACGACCCGGTCAGGCAAAACGCGCTTGACGCCGGTTGCCATAGCCGGCGCACGCCCATGCGGCGCCTGGACAAAATCGAAGTTGAAGTAATTGTAGGCAAATACAGAACAACCCACCGATGCCACCCCAATGGATCGCTCGCGCAGCCCCATCTCGTCAATCACCTCAGCCACCAGGCGGTGCGCCACGCCATGGGTGCAGCCCGGGCAGTAATGGGTGGGAGTGTTGGTCAGCGACTCGGGTCGCGAATATACTACCTGTTCAGCTTGAACTTCCATTACAGCCATCTCAACTCCTTAGTTCGTACTCGTCATGCGCATTAACCAGCGGTCGCGTGGATGACCGGTGAGAGAGTAGTTTCCCTGCGCCAGGGAGCGTATCTCTGTCAAAATCTCATCCGGGAAGGGCACAATGCCCCCAGGCCGGCCATAGAACTCAACCGGGACCCGGCCAGAAACCACCAGGCGGACATCATCCAGCATCTGCCCGGCATTCATCTCGACCACCAGGATAGCTTCCAACTGAGCGCACAAATCATCGATCGCCTGGTTGGGATAGGGCTTGAGGGTGATCGGGCGGAGCAGGCCAACCGGGATGCCTTCAGCCCGGGCAGCCCGCACGGCAGATAGCGCCACGCGGCCGGCCGTTCCAAAGCCGACAACCATATATTTTGCGTCTTCCATAAAATAAGTCTTGTAGCGAATCTCGTTCGCCTCGACCTCCTTCCAGCGCCGAAGCAAGCGCAGGTTGGTCGCCTCCTCATCCGGTGGATTAAGGTAAATGGAGGATAAAACCCGGCGTTCGCGGTTTTTTGCTCCAAAAACAGCCCAATCGGGGAAAGTATTCTTAACCGGCTGCATTTCAGGCAGTTCTGCCGGTTCCATCATCTGCCCCAGGGTGCCATCCGCCAGCACAACCACGATCGAGCGATATTTTTCGGCCAGGTCAAACGCCAGGACGGTCAGATCGATTGCCTCCTGCACACTCGCAGGCGCGAGGACAATTGGATAATAATCGCCATGCCCACCGCCATGAACAATCTGGTTGTAATCGCTTTGAGCCGGGGCAATGTTCCCCAGGCCAGGTCCGCCGCGCATCACATCGACCAGAACCATGGGCAATTCGGTGCCGGCAATATATGACAGGCCTTCCATCATCAGGCTTACCCCTGGACTGGAGGAGGAGGTCATCACTCGGGCGCCAGTACAGGCCGCTCCATAGACCATATTGATCGAGGCCAGCTCACTTTCGGCCTGAACAAATGCCCGGCCAAGTTCGGGCATCCGGTGCGACATCCATTCCAGGAGCTCGGTTTGCGGGGTGATCGGGTAGCCAAAGTAAGCATGCAAGCCTGCCCGCACCGCCGCCTCAGCAATCGCCTGGTTCCCTTCCATTAATAAGCGCGCCATAGATCAGATCCCTCCTAGCTCACCCGGGCGCGAGCTGTTTCGCGATAAACAACTATTGCCGCCTCGGGGCAAACGATCGCGCAAATTCCACAACCCGTACACCCCTGGGCAATCAGTTCCGCAGGGTGATACCCTTTCGCGGTGATCCGCTCGCTTGATAGCGCCAGAACCTCCTGCGGACAGGCACTTACGCACAGGCTACAGCCCTTACATAAGGATTCATTCACTACGATGCGACCCTTTGGGGGCATTCCATCCTCCTAATTTGACGTTCCCGTCTTCTGTGGCTTGTTGCATAAGCCACAGAAAACGAGAAGCACAATCGGATTTTCATCTCCACGGTTTTGGTAAAATACCAAAACCTTCCCTGAGCACTTTCATTATCGCCTTCTTGTCAGACAACAGATAGTGACAACCATCATTTTTGCGAGCATACAATATTCCCTTGTATAACTTCGCAATAAGATTAGCAAGCGGCAGTCAGGCGCGCCAGATCAACTGCAGTGAAACGCCTATAAACCATACGAATTTTGTCGTAATATATGACAGGTCGCAGGGAGAATTGGTGACCTATATTACTTACTGAAATTATGTTTTAACAATAGACTCTTTAGGTTGAGATAGGCGGTTTTTTTGGTTAGAAAATGATACCTGATTGAAATTTCAGAATGAGTCTTTGTACTTTTCTGATCCACATATCAACAAAATGGAGTGAGCCTCATGACGAAGCGTGAAATCATAACCATTGATGCAACCGAAGCAGTAGCGTACACGGCTTACCGGCTGAACGAAGTGATCGCCATCTATCCGATCACCCCATCCTCAGGGATGGGTGAGTTCGCCGATGCCTGGTCCGCTCAAAACGTTAAGAACCTGTGGGACACCGTCCCCATGGTGGTAGAAATGCAATCGGAAGGCGGCGCAGCCGGCGCAGTGCATGGCGCGCTGCAAACCGGATCGCTGACCACCACCTTCACCGCATCGCAGGGTCTCCTGCTGATGATCCCCAATATGTTCAAAATTGCCGGCGAACTGACCCCGGCCGTCATCCATGTATCTGCTCGCTCGCTGGCAGCCCAGGCTTTGTCGATCTTTGGCGATCATTCCGATGTGATGGCCGTCCGCTCGACCGGCTTCGCGCTGCTCGGTTCGCGCTCGGTTCAGGAAGCGCACGATATGGCCCTCATCTCACAGGTAGCCAGCCTGGAGTCGCGGGTACCTTTCCTGCACTTCTTCGACGGTTTCCGCACTTCGCACGAGGTCAACAAGATCGAGCAGTTGTCTAACGATGAAATGCGGGCGATGATCAATGAAGAACACATCGCCGAACACCGCGCCCGGGCGCTTTCCCCTGAGCACCCGGTGCTGCGTGGAACAGCGCAAAACCCCGATGTGTACTTCCAGGGCCGCGAAACGGTAAACCCGTTCTACACAAAGTGCCCCGAAATTGTCCAGGCAACCATGGATAAGTTCGCCAAAGTGACAGGACGCCAATACAACCTGTTTGATTACGCAGGCGCTCCAGATGCCGAGCGCGTAATCGTTCTGATGGGCTCCGGCGCTGAAACTGCTGAAGAGACTGCCCTGTACCTGAACAAACAGGGAGAGAAAGTAGGTGTAGTTACTGTCCACTTATATCGCCCATTCTCCATCGAACACTTCATGAAAGTGCTGCCCGCGACCACCCGGGTCCTCACCATCCTGGATCGCACCAAGGAACCCGGGGCCGCCGGCGAACCGCTCTACCAGGATGTTGTCACCGCGGTGAGCGAAGGCTTAAGCGGCGGATTGGCGCCCTTCAAAGTCGCTCCCAAGATGATTGGTGGGCGCTACGGCCTTTCCTCCAAGGAATTCACCCCTGCCATGGTCAAAGGCGTCTTTGATGAGATGCTGAAACCCGAGCCCAAGAACCACTTCACCATTGGCATCAATGATGATGTTACCTTCACCAGCCTGGCGTACGACCCGGATTTCGAGATTCTCGATCCTTCGACTGTGCAGTGCGTATTCTTTGGCCTTGGTTCAGATGGTACGGTTGGCGCGAACAAGAACTCGATCAAGATCATCGGTGAAGAAACCGAGAACTACGCCCAGGGTTACTTCGTCTACGACTCCAAGAAATCTGGCTCGGTCACCATTTCGCACCTGCGCTTTGGTCCCAAGCCAATCCGGGCCCCTTACCAGATCAACAAAGCCCAATTTGTCGCCTGCCACCAGTTCAGTTTCCTGGAGCGGATCGATATGCTGCGCTACGCGGCGCCGGGCGGCGTCTTCCTGCTCAACAGCATCTACGGGCCAGAGGAAGTGTGGGATCACCTGCCGCGCGAGGTACAGGCGGACATTCTGAAGAAAAAGCTCCAGTTTTACGTCATCGACGCCTATGAAGTGGCTCAGAAAACCGGCATGGGCGGCCGGATCAACACCGTCATGCAGACCTGCTTCTTCGCCATCAGCGGTGTGCTCCCGCGCGAGCAGGCCATTGAACAAATCAAGAAAAGCATTAAGAAAACCTATGGCAAGCGCGGCGAGGCAGTTGTCCAGCGGAATTATGATGCGGTTGACCAGTCACTGGCCCACATGTTCTCCGTAACCCCACCGGCTGAAGTAACCAGCCAGCAGACCCGTCGCCCGGCAGTCGCGGCCGAGGCACCCGCGTTCGTCCGCGAAACCCTGGCCCCGATGATGATCTTCGAAGGCGATAACGTCCCGGTCAGCGCCATGCCGATCGATGGAACTTTCCCCACCGGCACGACCCAGTGGGAGAAACGCAACATCGCTCTGGAGATTCCGGTCTGGGAGCCCAGCATCTGCATCCAGTGCAACAAATGCGCGATGGTCTGCCCGCATGCGGTCATCCGCCCGAAAGTTTACGAGCCCGGTCTGCTGGCTGGCGCCCCGGCGACCTTCAAATCAACCCCGGCCAAGTTCAGGGAACTGCCCGGGATGATGTACACCATCCAGGTAGCGCCAGAAGACTGCACCGGTTGCGCACTGTGCGTTGAAGTCTGCCCGGCCAAAGATAAAACCCAGGTTGGTCGCAAAGCCATCAACATGGCTCCCCAGCCGCCCATCCGTGAGACTGAGCGCGAGAACTGGGACTTCTTCCTCACCCTGCCCGACGGCGATCCCAGCGTGACCGCCCCCACCAATGTCAAGAACTCACAGCTCCTCCAACCGCTCTTCGAGTTCTCCGGCGCCTGCGCTGGCTGCGGCGAGACTCCCTATGTTAAGCTGCTTTCACAGTTGTTCGGCGAGCGGACCGTCATCGCCAATGCAACCGGCTGCTCCTCCATTTACGGCGGCAACCTGCCAACCACCCCGTGGGCCAAGAACAAAGAGGGACGCGGGCCGGCCTGGTCCAACTCGCTCTTCGAGGATAACGCAGAATTTGGCCTGGGCTTCCGCCTGACCATCGATAAGCAAACCGAGTTCGCCCGCGAGATGCTCCAGGATCTGGACAGCCAGATTGGCGAGACCCTGGCAGCCGAAATCCTGACCGCTGACCAGTCCAGCGAGAGTGGCATCAAGGCACAGCGCACCCGGGTTGAGACCCTGAAAGCGCGCCTGGCCGGAATTGCCGATCCACGCGCCAAGAAGCTGCTTGAGATCGCCGATTTCCTGGTGAAAAAGAGCGTCTGGATTGTGGGCGGCGACGGCTGGGCATACGACATCGGCTACGGCGGCCTGGATCACGTCATGGCCTCCGGCCGGAATGTCAACGTCCTGGTGCTTGATACCGAAGTCTACTCAAACACCGGCGGTCAGTCATCCAAGGCGACCCCGCGCGCAGCAGTGGCCAAGTTCGCAGCCAATGGCAAGGCACTGCCCAAGAAAGACCTGGGCATGATCGCCATGGCTTATGGTTACATCTACGTGGCTCACGTGGCAATGGGCGCAAATGACCAGCAGACCCTACGGGCCTTCCTGGAAGCAGATGCTTACGACGGTCCATCGCTGATCATCGCCTACAGCCACTGCATCGCGCACGGCATCGATATGAGCAAAGGCCTTGAGCAGCAACGCCTGGCCGTCAATTCGGGCATCTGGCCACTGTACCGCTACAACCCCCTGCTTGCCTCCGAAGGAAAGAATCCGCTGATCATCGACTCCAAAGATCCTTCGGTCCCGGTCCAGGAATATGCCTACAACGAGACCCGCTATCGAATGCTGGTCCAGGCTGACGAAGCCCGCGCCCAGCAGTTGATGGAACAGGCCCGCGATGACGTCACCAAGCGCTGGAACCTCTATCGCCAGATGGCCGAGATCCAGTATAAGAAGGACGGTCAAGATCAGTAGTTTATTTTGTCCAGGAGTTTAGCCCTGTCAGGGGCTAAACTCCTGACATTTTGTTGCCAACCAAATCCTGAAACCAAGCATGAGAGGAACAGAAATGGTAGAACTAAATACCACTTACCTTGGCCTGCAGCTCAAAAACCCGGTGGTCGCTTCGGCTTCCCCGATCTCAAAGAAACTGGATGGTTTCCGCCGCCTGGAAGATGCTGGCGCCGGGGCCGTGGTGATGTATTCCCTGTTCGAAGAACAGATTGTTCATGAAAGCCTGGCGCTCGACCACTTCTTGAGCCGGGGCACCGACAGCTACGCCGAAGCGCTGAGCTATTTCCCGGATCTCGAGAATTACAACGTCGGCCCAGACGAATACCTCAAGTTGATCTCCAATGCCAAGAAAGCCGTTAATATCCCGGTTATTGGCAGCCTGAACGGCGTCTCGAGCGGCGGCTGGGTTGATTACGCCAAACTCATCGAGCAGGCCGGGGCAGACGCGCTGGAATTGAATGTGTATTACGTTCCAACCGACCCCAGCCTGAGCAGCCAGGAACTGGAGCAAAATTATGTCGACCTGGTCAAGAATGTCCGCAGCCAGGTTAAAATCCCGCTGGCGGTCAAGCTGAGCCCATTCTTTACCGCACTCCCGCACATGGCCGGACAGTTGGCTGGCGCAGGGGCCAATGGGCTGGTCTTGTTCAACCGCTTTATCCAGCCAGACCTGGATATTGAGACCCTGGAAGTCACCCCAAATCTGGTACTGAGCAACTCCAATGAGCTGCGCCTGCCGCTGCGCTGGGTTGCGATCCTGTACGGCCGGGTACAGGCCGATCTCGCGCTGACCTCGGGCGTGCACACTGCCCAGGATGTTCTCAAGGCCATGATGGCCGGCGCCAGTGTCACCATGCTGACATCAGCATTGTTAACGAATGGTGTAAAGCGCATCAGCGAGATCCTGACAGACATGCAGCAGTGGATGGAGACCTATGAGTACGAATCCATCCAGCAAATGAAGGGCAGCATGAGCCAGCGGGCAGTAGCAGAGCCGGCAGCTTTTGAGCGGGCCAATTACATGAAAGCGCTGTCCAGCTTCGACAATCGCCTGATTTACTAGCCCATTCCAAATCACTGAATCAGCCGCCTGGCCGGGACCTTTTCCAGGGTCCCGGTCAAACAAGAAACAAATAACGACAAAACACCCTCTGCGATTAATCAGCAGAGGGTGTTCTTATTCCGATGAAGCAAGGATAATAAAGCCTGCGCGCCTAATCTTGCACGTCTACTAGGGCTTCATGAGCTTTCTTCTGGCGGTAAACTATCCGGCCGCGTGTCAGGTCATAGGGCGATACCTCCACCCGAACCCGATCACCTAATAGGATGCGGATGTAATACTTACGCATCCGGCCAGAAAGATAGGCAAGCACATCATGACCATTATCCAACTTGACCCGAAACTGAGTTCCCGGTAAGGCCTCGACGATGGTGCCTTCCAATTGAATTTTATCTTCTTCTTTCGCCATTTATACCTCCTGAAATCACCCAAACGAATAGGCTTGCAGCGCAACACCTTCGGAGATACTTACTCTGCCGTCCTGCTGTACTGGCGGCGCTTAATCCGGCGAATGGCCTTTTTCTTCTCTACGCGGCGCAGTTCGCTCTTGCTGATAAACCAGCGCTTGCGGCGAACCGTGCTGAGCACGCCACTCTTGACAACCTTCTTTCGGAAGCGCTTGAGCAGTTGGTCTTGCGATTCGTTTGGGCGGATAACGACAATCGTCATGTTTCTCTCACCTCCTCTCTTTTTAAAATAAGAGCGGATCCATAAAAAACTCGGCTGGTTTCCTAGAATGCAGCCGAGCGGTACGGAAATGTCATTTCTGGGCGACAATACCCGGGGCACTCTAGCATGCGGTCGAAGCGATCCTCCTTAATTGCCTGCACAGGTTTACCTGCTCTAGCAACACGCACTGTTCCAGCGAAGAAAATTATACCTTAAAAGATGGCTTTCGTCAATCTGAGTGATAACCGTATTCGCAACCCGCAACAAGCACCCATCTATTGAGATCTGGCAAAATACAACCATAGGACCTTAAAATAAAGAAGTCTCTTGGCGATGACCTACTCTCCCGGGAGGCTACCC
>CAZBDC010000015.1:0-52424 GCA_964490575.1 uncultured Anaerolineaceae bacterium
TGAAAATCCGATACGGTCACCTGACCAATCCTACAGAAAAAGGGTTGCGTAATCCAGAGACGTTTGATATAATAAGACCCAGAACTCATATTTTGGTACTTTGTGGATTGCGCACAAAACCAAGTTTTATTCCCTCAACATCCATATCTATCTTTCAGGAGTGATCAATGCAGAAGCGGATTGTCTTGATCGGCGCGGGAAGCGCACAGTTCGGCTATGGGACGATAGGTGATATTCTACAAAGCAAGGTGCTGGAAGGCAGCCAGATCGTACTTCACGATATCAACCCCAATACCCTGGCAATTGTGGCAGAAAACGCCCGTGCTTTCATCGCGGATCACCGGCTGCCCTTCACCATCGAGGCTACCACCAACCGGGTTGAAGCCTTCACCGGAGCCGATTTCCTGGTTAACTCGATCGAAGTCGGCGACCGGTTCGAGTTGTGGGAGCAGGATTGGCGCATCCCGCAGCAGTACGGGATCAAGCAGGTGTATGGCGAGAACGGCGGTCCAGGCGGCCTGTTCCACTCGCTGCGCATCATCCCCCCCATCCTCGATATCTGCGCCGACGCGGTGAAGATCTGTCCGGATGCGACCATCTTCAACTTCAGCAACCCGATGAGCCGCATCTGCACCACCGTCACGCGCGCCTTCCCCGGGATCAAGTTCATCGGCCTGTGCCACGAGATCGCCTCGCTGCGCGAGTACCTCCCCCTAATCCTGGGGGTGCCCTACGAGGCGCTGGAAGTGCGGGCCGGCGGGCTGAACCACTTCAGCTGCATACTTTCGGCGAAATATGTCGAAGATGGCCGAGATGCTTACCCGGATATCCGCGCCAAAGCCCCGCAGTTCTTCGGCAACATGCCTTCGCTGAACGCGATTTACAAGTACTTTAAAGAAACCGGGCAGTGGCCTGAAAAGCCCGAAGACTTCAGCGCGGTTGAGACCGAGGCCTGGCCTGAGCGGCGGGTTTTCCAGGTGATCCTGGAAAAATTCGGGCTGATGCCGATCACCAGCGACAGCCACTTTGGCGAGTATATCCCGTGGGCCTATGACGTCACCGACCATCGCGGCATCCTCGACTTCTACCGCTTCTACAAAGGTTACCTGGCGACAATCCAGCCAAAGATCGAGCTAAGGGTGGCCGAGCGAGTGGTCCCAATCATCGAGGGCATCCTGACCGATGCCGGCTTCGTAGAAGAAGCAGTGAATATCCCCAACAACGGCCTGATCGCCAACCTGCCTGACTGGCTGGTGGTCGAGGTGCCGGCGGTAGTGAAAAAGGATGGCCTGCACGGCGTCCCGCTGGGCGAACTACCCCGCGGCTTCGCCGGCCTGCTGCTCAACCAGGCCGCCGTCCACGACCTGACCGCCGAGGCCGTATTAAAGAAATCGAAATCGGCGGCGCTGCAGGCCCTGCTGGTCGACCCAATCGTCAACCAGTACAACGGCCTGGAGGAAATGCTCGATACGATGATCGCCTACCAGGAGCAATACCTGGGATACTTGAAATAAATTTTTCGGACTTCGTTCATTTTGTGTGGGCGACTGCGTCGCCCACACAAAATGATACAAGTATCAAAATACCGTTATCGATTCAGGAGACCGGGATGAAAGTCTATATCAGCGCGGATATTGAAGGCATTTGCGGCGTGACACATTGGGACGAAACCGACCTGGAAAAACCCGCCAGCGAGGCAGCCGTCGCGCAGATGACGGCCGAGGTGAGTGCAGCCTGTGAAGGGGCGCTGGAAGCCGGGGCGACCGAAATATGGGTCAAGGACGCCCACGACAGCGAGCGCAACCTAATCGCGGCAAAGCTGCCGCGCGAAGCGCGCCTGATCCGCGGCTGGAGCGGGCACCCATTCCTGATGATGGCCGGGTTGGATAGCAGTTTTTCCTGCGCGATGATGATCGGCTATCACGCGCAGGCCGGTTCGGGCGCCAACCCGCTGGCGCATACCATGTCCGGCCAGATCGTCGGGCTCAAGATCAACGACAGCCTGTCCTCCGAGTTCCGCATCAATGCTTACACGGCCGGCTACTGCCAGGTGCCGGTGGTGTTCGTCTCCGGCGACCAGGGGCTGTGCGATGATGCCGCGGCGATTGTTCCCAACATCCACACCCTGGCAGTCAAGCAGGGCATCGGCGACTCGACCGCCAATCTCCACCCGGCGATAGCGGTGGAAAGGATCCGTGCCGGGGCAGCCCGGGCAGTTGCAGATGCGGCGCGCTGTCAGGTGGCTCTGCCAGAGCATTTCGCAGTCGAAATCCAGTACCGCCGCCACCAGCAGGCTTACCAGCGCGGCTTCTACCCTGGCGCAAAACAGATCGACCCTCGGACGGTCCGCTTCGAGCACGACGACTATTTCGAGGCGCTCAGGTTTATGCTGTTCGCGCTGTAGCTCTACTGCCCGCGCAGGCGATCCGGGACATAGACATATAGAAATGGCCAATCACCGGGCTGGTCGACTTCCAGCGCGTTCCTCGAGCCGACCCGCTGATCGAGGCTTTCATTGGCGACCAAACGGATGAAAGAGGAAATCAAGCCGCTGGCGGAGGTTTTGAAACCCGCTCACGCCGCCGCTTCAACTCGTGGTGGAGCGAAAGTGGCAGGTTAAAGCATATTTGAAAAACCCAGTATTCGAGCAACTTGCCCGAGCCGCCATAAATTGGGACTAAGTCGGCTGTCCGCATGGCATAGTACTCCGTCAGCACGAAGGCCAGGCGGGTGTAGACCGCTGAGATTTCGAGCAGCGGGAACAGGTTGCCGAACCAGCGCCATGGTGCTGCCAGCAAAGCAGCCAGGCGGGCCAGGAGCAGCCGCCCGGGCGCATGGCCCGGGTCGCGGCGGAGGAGGATGCCAGGCAGCTCGATCACCAGCCGCGCCAGCACATAGAGGAAGCGCACCACGCCGGAGGGTGAAACGGGGGCCAGCGCCGCCAGGCCAAGCGGGAGGAAATCCCCACTGGAAAGCCCATACAGGCCTAGGGCCAGGTAGACCAGGCGGGAAAAAACGTCCAGCCCGGCCGCCAGCCCCAGGTCGCGGATAAAGCTATGCAAGCGCGGCTCGTTGAGCTGGCCTAGAAGGGCGCGGGCTTTGTCGGGTGGGATCACCCCGCGCTCGCGCTGCTCGGCGAGGATGCTCTCCAGCCAGCGGAGGCGGGCCGGCTGGCTGAACAGCAGGCCGAGCGGCTGTAACAGGCCGCGCCGCAGCCACGCGCGGCGCGCCGCCGGATCGACCAGAAACCGGTGTAAACCAACGGGCATGGGAGCCAGGAGCAGCTTCTCAGCCGCGTAAGAAGCCAGGCTGGCTTCCAGACGACGCGCCCGGGCAGGCGGGATGCGCTCATCTGCCAGCCAGGTCGGCAGATCACGTTTGCGCCAGCAAGCCAGGGCAGCCCGGCGGCAAACCGGTTGCGCCAGCAAGGCGCGCAGGTGACGGCGGTAGCCCGAATGAGCCAGCAGGCGTACCAGCCAGGGACCGATCAGTGGCAGGCGAGCCAGCAGCCACAGTCCCATGAGCTTACGCGGGCGGTTCGCCAGGCCGGCAGCCGCCCCCGGGGAAACCAGCCCAGAACACTCCCAATCCTGGGCTGCAGCCCGGAAGACCACGCCGCGGAAGGCCGCGTCGCGCAGCAGGCGGGTGCGGGTATGCCACAGGTCAGGCAGCCCGGCGCGGTAGGCAGCGTCGACCCGCGCCAGCCGTTTCGCCAGCGGGCGCAATCTTTCCAGGTCAGGATGCGCACCCAGGTAGGCTGCCAGGCGGCTAAAATCCACCTCATCATAATGCACCAGCACACCCCGCTGCAGCCCTTGCAGGATGATGCGGGCATGGGCGGGTGAGATGGGCAGGAAGAAGGGGATGGCCAGCCCGGGCCGGCAGTCAACAGCGACCAGGGTAGTCCTGCCGGATGGGTTACCTCCAGCTAACAAGTCGCCCGCGGTATCCAGGCCACTCGCAGTTGTCAGGACTTCCTCACCCGGAATATCAACGGTGAGAACGTTGGCCTGCGAGACAAGCGTGTACCATTCATACTGGCGGGCCAGCCCCAGTGCGCCCATGCGGTGGCAAAGCCCGGCCAGCGCGTCCATGAAGCGCTTTTTGCGGGCCATTTCGGTATCTGGCGCGGGGCGCGGCCGCCTGAACCACCCGGCCATCAGGGTCTCGTCCGGTTCGTAGCGGGGCTGGCGGCCCTCGACCCACTCGTGCACCTCGACATAGCTGGCCAGGCCAGGGTCCCAGAAATAGCCGTACGGTTGGGCAACAGCCCCCAGGCAGGTAAATTCCGCCCCGACCGCGGAGCGCAGGAGCGCCTGCCACATCAGCCCGGACTGGACGGCCTCTTCGCGCAGGCGCGGGGCGAAGGCAGTTTGAAAGCACAGCTCAAACAGCCACTCGCGGGCGAAATTCTTCCAGCGGCTGCGCGGGCGCAGGACCTTGAGCGCCACCTGGGATGGCAACGGCCCCGGCTGCTGCACAGCGGCGCGGTAGACCTGCCCGGCATACCCGCCACCCGGGCTGGAAGCGAGGACAAAGCGTACCCGGCCCAGCAGCGCACCGTCGATCGCCTGCACGTCACGCTCGATTACCTCACCGAGCAGATAGCCCGGGCGCGGGGCTGTGTAATGAAGGACAGCATCCATAGATAAGTTCAGTATAGCCCGGTTTGACCGGAAATGAGCAAGAACAAAACAACAGGGATAAAGGGGATATAAACCTTCTTCTTATATCCCATCCATCTCTTTTATCCCTGGGTGATTATTTTTCCATTAACCTCTCAAGCCCCCACCTGCCCCATTCAGGGTAGCGGTCGGCGTAGGCGATGGTGGTGAGCAGGTACATGGCCTTGAACAGGCGCAGCCGGTCCGGGTCGATTGGGCCATATCCGGCCAGGAACGCCTACCAGGCACAACCCGGCGGGTTTTCACCGGCCAGGCCGCCCAGGTCCCAGGCCAGGATCGCCAGAGGATTATACGGGTTATTGTGAGCAAGATATCAGGTAAAGAAACCTGCCCTACTAAATACATTGGAGTAAATGGTATATGAAAGAGAATTTGATTTCCTGGTTGTGACTGTTGTCATTCCACCCCTTCCCGAGCTTTGCCTCGCCCGCCTATACCCAGTCCAGAAACCTCCCGCTGATGCAGGTCGTCTCGCTGACCGGCATATGGGGGCTGACCTTCCTGATTGCATGGTTCGGATCGGTATCTAACGCAGCCTGGGAAGCCGGTTTCAACCTGCGCGCAGCGAACCGGACGATTGCGCCCTTCGCGATCTTACTGGGGCTGGTTCTGCTGTACGGCAACATTCGCCTGGAGTTCTTCCCACCTCGGGCGGAGAAGATACAGGTGGTTGTGATCACCCCCGACCGGCGACTGTCGCGCTACCCGCCGGTGGCAGAAATCGCCCGGGGGCCCGAAAACGACCGTCAGGCACTGCGTGATGAGTTCGCCCCCGTCCTGGAAGACCTGTTCGAGCGCATCCACCAGCAGGCACAGGCCGGGGCAAAAATCGTGGTGTGGTCGGAAACAGCTGTTTTTATCCTGGCTGAGGATGAGGCAGCCGTGCTGGAGCGGGCGCGCGCCATGGCGCGCAGCGAAGGGATCTACCTGCAGTTGGGCTTGATGGTAATCCAGCGCTCCAACCAGCATCCCTACAGCCAGAACCGGTCTATCCTGCTCGATCCAGACGGCGGGCTGGTGTGGGATTACCACGAAGCCTACCCGTTACCGATTGGTGACGCGTTCGAAATCGCGCCGGGGCCGCGTATCGTCCCGGTCGCAGATACAACCTACGGCCGGCTGGCCAACATGATCTGCTTTGACGCTGATGCGCCAAACTATGTCCGCCAGGCAGGCCAGGCCCGGGCCGATTTGCTTTTTATCCCGGCCGACGATTGGGAGGCTGCACGCCTGGGATGACCAGGGCCGCGTGCTGGCTTTCGCTGATTACTTTGCCGCCGCCAGTCGGTCATCGTGGCTGCCATCCCGGTCCAGGGAACTTCTACTCTCTACGCCCGAATCGGCGATAGCTTCGCCTACGCCGCCGCGGCCGCGCTGAGCAGCCTGATCCTGGCAGCCGCGGCGCGCCGCTCTCGGGTGCAGGAAACTGTCGGACAGCCGTTGTAAAACCACAACTCCTCCCTTTTACCAACTCCTGTACAATAATATATTAACGTCAGTTCGGGTACGGGAAAGTGAAAGTATTTTGGGTGTTTTGAGGCAACTACGCCGCCTCAAAACACCCAAATATACCCTTATCCCGAACCCGGGTTATATTATTTTGGGGATTAGGTGTGATGCACACCAATGGAGAGCCACTGAAGGTGTGCACGGAGATGCATAAAGATATTCACTGGTCAAAAAAAATTGGAGGAGGAAACCATGACTGACAAACCTGTTCTTCTCGACCCGGCTCAAGGATTGGACCTGGAGCACATGACCCGGACCGAGTTTATCAACGCTATGGTGCACTTATACCGAGGCGAGTTGGGTGAAGCAACCGCCTGGCGCAGCCGGATTGATACCACCAGCCATTGGGCTGTTGTGCTAAGCGCCACAGCGTTGAGTTTCGTGTTTAGTGAAAGCGGCAGTGAGCGGCACGTGCTTATCCCGGTGATCTCGTTGTTTTGTACTTTCCTGCTCTTGATGGAGGCACGTCGTTACCGGTTTTATGATATCTGGCGTTCACGCGCCCGGATGATCGAGATCAATTTCTACCGCCCAATGCTGGATGGCTCGCCTGCTTCGCTGCCCGATTGGAGGCAAACCCTGGCACATGATATGGTCTGGCCCCATTATCATATGCCCTGGTGGGAAGCGGTTGGTCGACGTTTGCGGCGAAATTACCAGTGGATTTACATGATCCTGCTGGCGAGTTGGGTTGTCGTGTTAATGTCTGGCCCCACCCCCACGACTGATTTGAACACCATCCTGACCCGCGCTGCCATCGGACCTTTTTCGGGTAGGTTGGTGATATTGGGGATGTTGGTGTTTTATGGTTCCCTGTCAGTATTGGGCGTTTATAGCTATTGGGTCAGTCATAACCGGAAATCCCTTCCAGCAGGTCACCCCGATCGTCTCAGTCGCGAGTTTCATCATGAAATTTAAAATTTTTAAGCATAATTGTTCTCATAAAATCCATTGAAACTTCCGCTAACGATTAATATGTGGTATACTCGAAAACGTTGGGATCTGGAGCAATCTCCAGCCTCATAATGGATACAATGTGTGTCCAATTAAAAATTGAAGAATGATCGCCGAATCTACGGATCGGGGAACCCTCACTTGGGGCGAATCAGTAAAGTGTACTGTAGAGCAAGTCTTCTGTTCGAGCCCGGCAGCTAACCTCGTAGGCGTCGAAGATCGTGCGGCGCGCACCGCAAACAAAGGTGCGCATCAGGCTGCGCTGTATCTGACAGCGTTTTACGAAGTTACTTACCAGGCACATGGGGAACAAGACTTGCTTTTTTCGTTCCTCAAGGAGGCATATCATCATGTTCGATCTTTATCGTACCGCATCCGAAACTAACCCGCCGAGCTCCCAGGAAGTTGCCCTGCGCGTGCGGGAGATGGCTAAAAAACAGGCCTTATTGACCGCTCAGTACAAGGCGGAAGCCAGGGCCGACAGAAAGCGCAGGCGCTCTCTAATCGAGTGGGTCGTCCTGCTGTTCGGGGGAGCCCAGTAATTCTCACCCGGCCGGCCATCAATCCCGGCCAACAATTGAATAACCCGTAATCAAAAGGTCGTCCAGCGAGTTTGGACGACCCTTTGATTTTCTGAGACTACCCGCCCAGGTTGAGATTGATGCCTGGGCCCTGGCCGCTGCCCTCGGCGCGCGGCATGTAGGCACGCAGGGCGCCGGCCAGCTTAGACATCGGCATGGTCTGCAGCCAGACCCGCCCAGGGCCGGTGAGCGAGACAAAGAACAGCCCCTCGCCGCCAAAGATCAGGTTCTTAATTCCTTTGACCATCTGGATATCATAGGTCACAGACGGCTCAAACATGGCCAGGTGACCCGTGTCAACCAGCAGGCGCTGCCCAGCTGAGAGCGTGTATTCGACAATCTCGCCATCCAGCGCGGCGAAGACAGTCCCCGGTCCGTCAAAGCGTTGGAGGATGAAGCCTTCTCCGCCGAACAGACCCGCGCCCAGGCGGCGCTGAAGGGCAATCGACATGTTAACAGATTTTTCCGCTACCAGGAGGGTATCCTTCTGAGCAATCAGCGCCTGCCCCTGGGCCAGGTGAACCGGGACGATCTTGCCGGGAAATTCGCTCGAGAAGGTCACCAATTGGTTCTGGCGCTCGGCGGTGTAGTTGACCACAAACAGCGACTCGCGCGTGACGGCACGCTGGAGCACGCCCATCAGCCCGCCGCCGCCAAAGTTGGTGTCCATTTTCACCCCATCGGTCATCCACGACAGCGAGCCGGTCTCGGAGAAGAGCGCCTGACCGGGGTTGAGCTGAATCATCAGGGCCTGCATCACCGTGCCGACCACTTTGTAGTTCGAGCCGCCAACTGTCGTGCCGGTCAGAGCGACGGTCGGGTCGGGCAGGTCAAGGCGCTGCCCGGGAGTATTGGTAAACGATTCGGTCATTGAATATCCCTCCAATTAATCAAAGCATTCAACCTTACTGTACCAGAAATGAAAAGGCTCCTCAAGAGTCTGCAAAAAGTGTAAGGAAACCGATAAGTGCCCACGTTTCATATACGCAGGCGTCTCAGAAAAGTTGCAGTTATGTGCCTCAGCGGTTCAGGATGCTGCCGTCCGCGTTCCCCGTACCATTTCAATCCCGTGCGCCAGCATGCCGGCCTGGTTGATCACGACCCAACCCAACAGAAGCGTCAGGACAAGATAAACGGCGTTCAGGGTGACCGGCAGGCGTTTCTCAAAGCGGTCAAAGTGCTGCTGGAGATCATCCAGAATGGCGCGATATTCACCCACCACCCGGCGGGCATCCGCCAGGCGGGTCTCGATCTCAGCCAGCTGATCGACCAGTCGCTCCAACTCGGCTTGCATGACTGCCGCGTTGGCAGCCGTGACGGAAAGCTGGCGCTCGATCTCACCCAGCGAGGCAGGTACGGGATCCAGGCTGCGGCGCACCTCGGCCACACTTTCCTGCAGGGTCGCGCGCGGCAGAGCCCCTTCTGTAGAGGGCGGCGCAAAAAACGGGATGATCGAGCGCAGGCCGCCGAGTGCATCGCGGATGCCTTCGATCACCCCCAGGGCCTGGTCAACCGTCTGGGCGCTGGTTTCAACCGCCGCCAGCGAAGCCTGGGTTTCCATAAAAAAGCCGGCCAGGTCAGTCCCAATCAGCCCGGCGGTCGCGTCAATCAGCCCCTGCGAATCATCCAGCGATTGGGCCACCTCATCCAGCACGGCGCGGCCCCCAGCCAGGTTTTGGCCAGCGATGTCGAGCGAGCTGTCCACCACCGCGATCGTCTGGGCGGTGGCATCAAGCGTGCGTTCGAACAGGCCAGTAGTTTCAGCCAGGCTCTGGGTGACTTCGGTGCGAGTGGCCCACAGCACAACCAGCCCACCAGAACCCAGCGCCAGGCCAAGCACGGTACTCACGATGTAAATGATACCGGTGACCAGTGAAAGGCGCGAGCGTTTCTCCATGGTTTTATTGTATATGAAGTTATCGGAAAAAGCGCGTCGGGGAGCCATTTTCCGATAACCTCACTTCAGCTGCTCGCACTGGCGTATGAGCGCAGCCCGCGCTTCCACAGCAGCCGCACCGCCAGCAGCAGGAGCATCGGCAGAAGAAACGACCAGGCCAGGTAAATGAGCGGCATCTTGTCCAGGACAAACATCGGGGGAAAATTCGAGATGACGAAGATGGGCAGAATAAAGACGCCGATCTGGCGGATGGTGCTGTTGTAGATATCCATCGGCATATTATTAAAATCCCAAAACGAGTCGGTGATCTCGGCGATGGCGCTCGTGTTCATCAGCCAGAACGAAAGCACCTGCGGGAGCAGGAACAGGCTGTAGCTGACCAGGGAACTGATGACCATAAAACCCAGGTAGCCGCCCACCGTAAAAAAGGTGAACGGGATGCCCAGCCGGGCCCAGGCGATGGCGACCATGATCCCCCCGGCGATCAGATCAACGCTAAAAATGGTCAGGTCAGCCTGGCGCAAGGTGGCCATGAACTGGAGCGAGACCGGCTTGGTCAGCAGCAGGTCAAGCTCACCATCTTTGATCTTGCTGCGCAGACGATACATATTGATCATAAACAGCCCGGCGTACACGGCGGTGAGGGTGACGGTGGCCTTCTTTTCCTGGTTGTAATACTTGAAGAACTCGCGTATCTTACGCTGTGAGAGGATATCCAGCCCGATGGTGGGCTCGTCCAGGAAGATCAGGCGCGGCTTGTGGATCAGCGCGGCGATTAATTCCATCTTCATCCGCTCGCCCAGCGACAGGCGGCGCACCTGCACGTTGAGCAGGTCTTTCACATCCAGCAGCTCGGTCATCTCGGCCAGGGTGGCCTGGTAGGTTTTGTCGTCGACCTCGTAGATGCACTTGTTCAGGTAAAGCGACTCGTTGGCCGGCAGGTCCCACCACAACTGGGCTTTCTGCCCCATGACAATCGCGAACTGCATCTTGAAAGCTTTGCGACGCTCCCAGGGGATGAAGCCCAGCACGCTGGCCTGCCCGCCGGTGGGGTGCAGGATGCCCGAGAGCATCTTGAGCGTGGTGGTCTTGCCGGCCCCGTTGGGGCCCAGGAAGCCGACCATTTCGCCCTCCTGGATCTGGAACGAGATCTCGCGTACGGCCTCTTTGGTCAGCTTCTGGCGGCGGAAGAGGTTCTTGAACGAGCTGCGCAGCCCCAGCTCTTTGTGATAATAGTCGAAGGATTTGGATAGATGTTGTACGTCGATAACCATAAAGAGTCTCCAGTATTTTACGTCTCCTGCCCACAGAGCAAGGCACTGCTACACTGCAGCAGTCCCCACGCCCCTGCGATGGAGGATTAACGATCTGATTTTTTATGGTCTATTCGGGGAGTCGCCTCGAAAGGGCCGGTGTGTACTGTAGCTGAGATTGGGAGGGCTGTCAAGAAGTTGAGCAAAGAATAATGTGATCGAAGTTTTACATTGTTTTTATTCCTTCGGCTTTTTGTCCCATTAAAAGCAGGCTAAATACGAAAGAAAACTTGCCGGTTACAGGGGCAAATTCAGATGCCATGTTTGCGGTAAGGTTTCAGAGACGCCTGGGGAGCGCACATGGAATATCGTAGACCGTTCAGGTTATGATCTGGAGGTGGTTGGCACAAGTAGCGCCACCGATTGGAGCAGGCCAGGCGATCTAACAAAGTGCGCCAAATGTGGCAAATGGACGTGTTACGATGATTTATACCAGGGGAAATGCAAGCGTTGTTGGAAAATTTAAACCTATGTCAATTTAGCTGGCCAGATTGGGACGGGCGAAGCGCACCAGATTTGGCGCAGGCAGCATCACCCCGTGCTCTCCTGGCACTTCACCAAAGCGGCTGCTTTTCCCCTGGCGGTTTAATTCCCAATCTGCCCGGGCTTGAGCAATTTCATCAGGCATTCGCGCCACAAAATTCCACCACATCAATATCTTTTCGGGAAAAGGTGGACCACCGATCAACAGAACCCGGCCGCCAGCCCGGCTGCGGAAGGTAACGCTCCCTCTTTGGCTGCCCAGATAGTATAAAATTCCCTCTTCCAATGTCTGATCCTCAAACAAGCAATCGTCGCCTAGCACCAACGCGGCATGTTCAAACGCGGGATTAAGTTCCAATTCAAGTGCTTTTCCCGGATGGATGATCACGTCCAGTCCTAAAATTTCGGAGAAATAGACCGCAGGAGAGGTAGTGCTTTGAATAGACCCGGCGAATACCTGGATGGTCCCATCGCTGCTTTCGATGACCGGCGCCTGTTCCACATGCTGGAACGATGGGCTGTTATTGCGGCTCGCCTCCGGCAAAGCCACCCAAAGCTGCACGCCGCTCAGTCGCCCGCTGTTTGTGCCGGGGGTTCCTTCCGCATGGGCAATCCCATTCCCGGATGTCATCACATTGACCCCACCCGGGCGCACAATCGCTTCGCAGCCCAGGCTGTCAGTGTGCAGCACTTCACCCTCCAGCAGCCAGGAGACGGTTTGAATACCGATGTGCGGGTGCGGTGGAACATTCATTGGCTTCCCACTGGAAAACGCCAACGGCCCATAACGGTCCAGAAAACACCAGGGCCCAACCATGCGCCGGTCCCGGATTGGCAGGGCTCTGGATATCCCCAGATCGCCCAGGGTAGTGTCCCGGTTGGGATAGGCAGCCAATGTCAGCTGCTTTGCGCCGACTGCACTACATTCTTTTCCGGCGACAGGTTGAGCACCCATTTATCTCTCCCAAAATACTTCGATTCACACGTGTAATAGTGCTAATATTATCATAATCATGCTCTCCAAACTGTTCGCCCGCCAGCTCACCAGCCCCAGCGGCCCAATCGGCCGACTGGCCGGCTGGGCCTGGAACCGCCGCAACGCCGCGCTGAACGAGACCGTGCTGGGGATTTTGGACTTGCAGCCGGACGACCGGGTGCTGGATATCGGTTTTGGGGGCGGGTACCTGCTCGGACGCATGGCGAGCACAGTGAGCGACGGGCTGCTGGCCGGGGTGGATATCTCCCCTACCATGGTCGCGAATGCGAAGCGCTATGCGCGGATTGGCCAATCCGGCAATCTCGACCTGCGCTGCGCCGCCGCGGAGGATCTGCCTTACCCTCCGGAATATTTCAGCAAAGTGTGCAGCGTTAACTCCATTTTCTACTGGCAGAACATTGAGAAGGGACTGGCTGAGATGCAGCGCGTGCTGTGGCCGGGCGGGAAAGCAGGGCTGTGCTTTACCTGCCCGGGATCGCTTGAAAAGAAGGGCTTCGCCAGGCATATCCGCCTGTATGAGCCCGAGGAGGTCGCGCAGATGCTGGCCGCGCGCGGATTCTCGCGCGTTGAGACAACGACCTTCTCTGACCGCCACCGCCAGTATGTGACGCTGGTCGCGGTGAAGGGTTTCTGAACGATTGAACCAGGACTCAGGGCGTTAGAGCATCCAGACGATCCTGCCAGATCTTTTGCCTGTCCGGGTTGCCTGCCAAAAGCTCAACCGCTTTCTGGTACGCCTCAATGGCCAGCTCTTTCTCGCCGCGGTCCTGGTAGATGCGGCCCTGGAGACCATAGGCTTCCCCGGCCAGTTCCTGGATGCGAGTTTTAACGCGCTCGTCGGTCTCTGTTTCGTATACCAGGGTCACGGCCTGGTATTTATCCAGGGCCTCCTCGTACGAGTCTTCCACGCCGGCGAAAGCCTGCAGGTAATAGCAGCGGCCCAGGTACAGGTTGACCTTGAGTTCGATGTCCGCGGATTCCGGCCGGTTCCGGGCGGTCAGGGCAGACTCGTATGTCTTAATGCTTCGTTCCAGCAGTTCCAGGTCCAAATCTTCCACCTTCTGAGATTCGGCGAAATCCTGCAGCGCGCGCTGGAAGTAGACGCTGCCCAGGCCGATCCGCGCGCGGGAATATTCAGGGTCTTCAGCGAGGGCGGAGTTAAAGTATTTCTCCGCCAGATCATTCTCCCCGTTCTGGCCGGCGGCGTTGCCGGCAAACAGGTAGAGCACCTCGCAGCCCAGCCCTCCCGGGCAGTGCTGCGCCAAAGCAGCCTCGAAGTGGAGCAGCGCCTCTTTCTCCTGGTGCATGCTCTGGTAGGAGAGCCCGGTCGAGATCATCGTCAGCACCTGCATGCGGGGGAACATTTCCCTGCTGATCGTCCGTTTAAACGCGGGACCAACCGGGCCGCGAACCGTCAGCGATTCGCCAAGCTGGTACTGCCCGGTCAATTCTTGATAATCCGGGAACTGGTCGGGATTAATATAGAATTCTGGCATGACGGTGTACCGGCTGCCATCCACTTTCACCGTGCCGTACACGACCAGGTCGGCATAGATGCTTCTCGCAATCCGGTCGGCAGCGGCGACGCGCTCGGCGGCGCTCCCGTTAATCCTCTCCAGCCTGTCCGGGCAGCGGGTTTCGATCCCATAGAATCCCGAAAATTCTTGAAGGTAATCTGTCAGGTTCTCACACACGATCCCGGCGATGTTTGTCCCCAGGTCGCGTTCGGAGGTTTCGCCTTCCACGGTAAAACCTGCCACCGCGATATTGAAGAGGCCGGTCATGGGCGATCGATCCACCGGCGGCGTTCGCAGCAGGAAATACAGTCCCAGGCTGGCGCCGATAACCAACCCGGCCAGCCCCAGCAGGTACCAGCGCATGCGCGGGTCGCCCAGGAAGTTTTGCACGACCTGGTTAAAGTCTCCAATAATGTTGCCCTTGCCCGAGACAACCATCTGAGGTTTCGGAGAATCCGCTTGCGAGACCTGCTGTGATTCGTCGCTCATACTGGCAGCCTCATCGCCTCACACCCAGGGCGAGTCAACGACGGAACCAATACCACGAGACTTTCCACCGTTGACCCGATTGAATAATTCTGTCTAAAGTCGTATATTAAATGTGCTGGCAATCCTCATTATAGAACAATCGATATCCGACGACAATCCAATTATTCAATCGCTTACCACATCGGAAGTCTTAATTCATTCTGTTACACTCAAATCGGTTCACCACCGCACCGGACGACTTGAGGGGAGGTTATCATGGCTGGACCAGCGAAACATCCGCGAGAGAAGTGTTTGGGCATTTGTGTGGTCAGCGTGATCCTGCTATTCCTGGCTGCCGCCTGCTCGGGGCCGGCAGAAGCACCGGCGGCGCCGGAGCCCGAGCTCGCGCCCACCTCTATGCCGGCAGATGAGCTTATCCAACCCGCTGCCGGCGACTCGCCCACGTCAACGCCGCCCGCCGGCGTGCTCGAGCAGGAGCCTACCCTGGCGCCCTCCGCCGCCGCGCCCGGGGAGGAGCCCACCCCTACGCTTCCGCCCGGCGCAGCCAGCCTGACCGGCAGCACGTTGAACGAAGACAACACCGGCGAGATCATCGAGGAAATAGCATTCTTCGGCATAGGGGGTCCAGGGGGCGTGAAGTGCGCGAAGCCCCAAACCCGGCCCATTTTTGATGAGGAAGTCAGCGCGGGGGAGATCATGGATACGGTCAGCCTGTCGAGCTGCGGCTGGCAGCCGGGCGAAATCGTCACCGTGACCATGCGCGATCCGCTTGGGCAAAGCGTATCTCTTGATCTTCAAGCGGAGGTACAGGAATACAGTGATAACCCATCCGGGTTTGTCGACCTGGATTACCAGCCGCCGCTCGATGCGCCCGCCGGTGACTATACCTTTACGCTGCAGGGCAGCAGTGGAGAGCTGGCGACAACCGTGAATTTTTCCCAACCGGAGGGCGCGCGCCTGGTGCCCCTTTCGGGCGATCCATTCCACACGATCTGGGATCTGCCTGTGGGTCCCAGCCACCGCCTGCAGCTGTTTGGCTTTGCGCCGGGAGAACCCATCCGCCTGATTGTCTACAACCAGAACGGCTGGCTGTTCTATGGTTACCAGGACTTCACAGCCGGGATGGATGGCCGGCTGCTCATCGATGTGAACCTGAGCGGGATCAATCCAGGGGAAGGTCTGCTCTTCATCGCCCACGGTGAGCAAACCGGCAGCGTACCCATGCTCATCAATACGTCTGGTTCTTACACTGTTTACGAGCGCGATTTTTACTGCCCTGGCACGATGCCATCGCGGATCAAGCAAGGTCAGCCAGCCCGCGCCGCTTCCGTGGATGGAAGCAACCTGCGCATCCGCGCGGAGCCTGGCTTTGACGGCCCGGTGCTGGAAAGCGTCCCGGAGGGAACTGAGCTCGATCTCAGCGCCTATTATTTTCGCTGTGCAGATCAAACTTTCTGGTGGAAGGTCCAGCTTCCAAACCAGGAAGGAGAATTCGGCTGGGTGGCCGAATCCTCTGAGGGAGTGTATCTGATTGAGCCGATCGAATGAAATGAGGAAGACCCGTGAAAACCAGCTTCGCCGAACTGGAAATTGCCCTGCTGCCCGGTGCTGACGGCAGCGCCGGCCTGGAATTCACCTTTGCTCTCCCAGGCAGCGACACAAAGACGCGCTTGCTGGGCGCGCAAGCGGTCACGGCCCCCTTCGACCTGGAAGCGCTGGCAGCCTTGCAGGAAACACCGGCCGATTACGGCGCGCGCCTGGCGAGCATGCTGTTCGCCGCCCCGCGCGCAGCGATTGCCTTTGCCCGCGCGCGCGAAGCGGCTCGCGGCCGGAGCCTGCCGCTGCGCCTGCGGCTGCGCATTGCCTCCGGCGATGACCCGCTGCACGGGCTGGCCTGGGAAACCCTGGCCGACCCAGAGGATGATTTACCGCTGGCCGCCAAGGAAGATGTGTATTTCTCGCGCCTGCTGGCTTCAACTGACAGCCGCCCGGTTTACCTGACCCCGCGCCAGGACCTGCGCGGGCTGGTGATGGTCGCCAGCCCCACCAACCTCGACCGGCTGGGGCTGCCCGCGCTGGACGTGGCAGCCGAAGTGGAACGGGCGGCGCGCGAGCTGGTCGGAGTCAAGCTGACGGTGTTGAATGATACCGGCAGCCGGGCCGCCACGCTAAACCGACTGGCAGATGCGCTGCGGGTTGGCGGCGCAGACGGGGCCGGGTTCGACATCCTCTACCTGGTCAGCCACGGCGGCTTTATCCGGGGCAAATACCTGCTGGTGCTGGAAGACGAACAGCGCCAGTACAAGAACGAGGACGGCGAAGCGGTGGTCCAGGCGCTCAAAGGGCTGGCTCGCCCGCCGAGACTGGTGGTGCTGCTGGCCTGCCAGGGGGCCAGGGTGCGGCCAGCCTCCGCCGACCGGGGTTTTGCCGCCCACCTGGTCGAGGCCGGCATCCCGGCTGTACTGGCCATGCAAGGCGACTTCACCACAACCACCTCGGCTATGTTTATGCCGGCCTTCTTCCGCGAACTGGCGCGGGACGGACAGATCGACCGGGCGATGGCCGCCGCACGCGGCGCAGTTCGCGACCGGCCCGACTTCTGGATGCCGGCGCTGTTCACTCTGCTGGAGAGCGGGATGATCTGGAAAGACACACCGCCACCTGCCGGCGGGCCGAAATACCAGGTGACGGTCAAGGATGCCAAAGGAACCGTCATCGGCGACAACAACACTATCACGCAAAACTTCTGATCCAGTGGTAGGTAGGATCGTCGGGCCAATCGCCCAGGTGAGCATCGAATACCGCTCGAAAAGCTGGCCTCACCGCGCCAGGGGATATCGAAAGAGGTCGATATCGAGGGAATAACGCCGCTGGGAAGCGGTTGCTTCAGCTTTCTTTCTCTGACCGGTTGATCACGCGCCAGAATGCCAGCAGCTTGAGCAGCGGCGAGCCGCCCTCCACTTCCATGCCGAGGGCCTGTTTGAACACTTCTTCGGCGTTCGCGGCAGCAGGCATGTAGATGTTGTGGCGGAACGACTCCTGCAGGGCGTAGCTGAGATCCTTCGCGAAGGTAGGCGGGTAGTGTGTGTCATCAGGCAGCGTTTCGCCGCTTATTACGCGCGCATAGGACCTGCCAAAACCGGACAGGATGCCAGAGGCCGGCCCGCCGTGCTCGATGGCCTTGAAGAAGCGCAGGCCGTCAATGCCCATTTTTTCAACGTATGCGAATGCCTCGGCAATGGTTACGAAGTAGCACGACATCATCATCTGGTGGGCCAGCTTGACCACGTGGCCAGAGCCACTCTCGCCAATATAGTAAATTGCGCGGCCCAGCACATCCAGAACCGGGCGGACAGCTTCGAAGGCGGCCTGGTCCCCGCCGGCGAAGAAAATCAGCGTGCCGGCTTGCGCGCCGCCTTCGCCGCCGGTCAGCGGCGCATCGACCAGCGCCGCTCCGCGCTCCTTCAGCCGCCGGGCGAATTCCTGCGTTCGCGTGGGCTGGCTGGTCGAGGTATCGATGATGATTTTGCCCTGCACATCTGCCTGGCTGACACCGTTTTCACCAAAGAGCACCTCTTCGATGATCTCAGTGCGCATCAGGCTCAGCAGGATAACCTCGGCCTGTTCGGCGACCTCGCAAGGAGAGGCGGCGATCATGGCGCCCAGGTCTGCCAGGTCGCGGCTGGCCTCCGGGCGTACATCGTAGGCAGCCACGGCATAGCCAGCCTTGAGGAGGTTCTTCGCCAGCGGGCTGCCGATACGCCCCGTGCCGATGACACCGGTGCGAGTAATGTCCATGGGGTGACTCCTTTACCAGAATAATGTGGTGGTTTTGGACGGCGCAACCGCTCACAACCACCACAAATTATATCGATTAATAGATGGCATACTGCTCAGGAAACCTCGGACATCCCGCCTGGCCGACTCAGAACTTGGCTCATTCATCTATTGTCAGGCCGCGCTTTCACTTCCAGCACGGCATACTGCCGGCCCTGGATCCTGGAGGCCATGGCGAACATCTTTTTCAACAGCCCATACTTACGATCCAGCAGGCGATCCACTTTCTGTTGCATCGCCGCATCTTTCACCTCGCGGGCCTGGGCCGGGATCCAGGAAAGCGGCGATGATCCAGACGAAGGCTTGAGGAGGTGCTGCCCGCTTTCCTGATGTACAATTATCTCATACACTCAGGAGGAGTCTATGGCGACCATCTTTGTCACCGGCGGGGCCGGGTTTATCGGGTCCAATTTCATCCGTTACTGGCTGGAGACCTACCCGGACGACCGGGTGATCAACTACGACCTGCTGACCTACGCCGGCAACCTGGATAACCTGGACGACATTGAAGAAAAGTACCGCGACCGCTATGTCTTCGTGCAAGGCGACATCGCCAACTACCAGCTCGCCCGCTACCTGTTCGAGAGCTACTGCCCCGATTGGGTGGTCAACTTCGCGGCCGAATCGCACAACAGCCGGGCCATCCTGCACCCGGAGATCTTCTTCCAGACCAACGTGCTCGGCACGCAGCAGCTCCTGCAGGCTGCGCTGGATGCCGGGCTGGCACGCTTCCATCACATTTCCACCTGCGAAGTGTACGGCGACCTGCCGCTCGAGTCGGATGAGTGCTTTACGGAGGAGTCGCCCTACCGCCCACGCACGCCTTACAACGCCTCAAAAGCCGGGGCCGACCTGGCGGTGCGCGCCTACCACGAGACCTTCGGGCTGCCCACCACCATCTCGAACTGCTCGAACAACTATGGCCCATACCAATTCCCCGAAAAGCTGGTCCCCCACTTCATTATCCGCCTGATGAACGGGCAGAAGATGCCGCTCTACCAGAGCTCGCGCAACCGGCGCGAGTGGCTGCACGTGCTCGATCACTGCCGGGCGATCGACCTGATCCTCAAGGAAGGCAAGCCGGGCGAAACCTATAACGTCGGTTCAGGGCTGGAGCTGGACGTGGAACAGATCGCCAGCCTGCTGCTGGAGGAGTTCGGCCTGGACCTGTCCTACAAGACCTACGTGCCCGACCGCCCGGGCCACGACCGGCGCTACCTGCTCGATTCGAGCAAGATCCGCCGCGAGCTGGGCTGGCAGCCGCAAATCGACTTCGCCCAGGGCTTCCATGAAACGGTCCAGTGGTATCGCGATAACCCCGGCTGGTGGGAACCGCTGATCAAGCGGCTGCAAATCAACGAGGAAGGCTGGCGGTAGGTCGATGAGCTGGGGGCCGGCCTCCCAACCCCAACCGCCGGGCGGATGGACGCAGGTGGCGCGTTTCCTGGTGCGGCTGTGGAACTGGTTTGGCAACTACCTGGCGCTCGACCGGCCGCTGAGCTGGCGCTACACCGCCCCGGGGATGCGCTTCCCAACCCAGCAGCGCCGGCTGGTCGCCATGAGCCGCTGGGAATGGCAGCGCCAGGATCACCTGCCTTTTTACCTGGGGATTGCGCTGGGGAGCCTGCTCGGTCACCTGCTGCTGGGCGGGTCACTGATCCTGACCGACCCACACCTGGGCAACAACCTGATCGGGCTGCTGGCAGCTTATTTTCTCTACCCGGCCCTCCACCGCCTGGGGCGTTTTGAGCAGCTCAGCTCGGGCTGGGGCAGCCTGTTGCTGGCGGGATTATACGGGTTCGTGTTCCCGGTGCTCGAACTGGTGATCGTGGGATAACGGTTCAGTTACCGCGGGAACGTCGGGTTCTTTTAACAGCCCAAAGCCCAACCCGCCTGCCAGCATAATCACCACGCCAACCAGCGCCAGCAAGACGCGCAGCCCAACCAGCTCGCCAAAAAACGAGGCAAAGGCCATCGAGATCAGCCCGCCGGTATTGATCATGGCATTGAGCCCGCTGCTGACCCGCCCGCGCATCGCATCCGGCACCGCCAGCTGCATCAGGGTAGTCAGGGCGGATTGAACCGGAACCAGCACAATGCCAAACAGAAAGTTCAGCAGCAGGAGAATGAAGAAGGTTGGCGAATAGCCGATGGGCAGCGCAAACAGGCCCATCAAGAGCATGGCCACCGGCGCCAGGATCGTCTTCTTCACGCGCCGCGACAGCGTGCCCAGAATCAGCCCACCCAGCACCATCCCACCCCCAAAGACCGAGTCGATCAACCCCACTCCCTCGGCGCCCAATCCATAATAACGCTGTAAGAAAGGCACCCACACCACAATGAAAGCGCCGATGCCAAGCTGGCTGACGGTCATCATGATCACCACGCCCAGGGTGGTGCGATTGGTGAAGAGGAAGGTCAGCCCTGCGCGCATCTCAGCCATCACCGTCCGGACAGCCCCCGCGGAAACCCTTTGAACCGCAGTGTGTGGGACGATCATGAAAACCAGCGCCACTGCCGAGGAAAAGTAGCCAATCGAATTGGCAATAAACGCCACCGGTTCACCCCACAGCCCGATCGAAAAGCCCGCCAGGGCCGGCCCGACCAGGAATCCAACCGTCTGGACAATTTGCATCAGGCCGTTGGCTGCCAGCAGGTCATCAGCCTCTTTCACAATCAGGGGCAGGACGGCGTTGCGGGCCGGGAAGAAGAACTGGCTGGTACAGGCAACCAGGAAGCCGGTCAGGTAAAAGATCCAGATCTGGTCGGCGCTGCGCACGGTCAGCATGAGCAGGACCAGCAGGCCGCGAATCACGTCGGCGGCGATCATCACCCGCCGGCGGTCCCAGCGGTCGATGAAGACCCCCGCCACCGGCCCAAGCAGCAATCCCGGCAGCGCCGTGGACATAAACGACAGCCCAACCATCATCGCCGAGCCGGTCAGCCGGTTGACCGCCACCGGCACCGCCAGCATGACAAAATAATCCCCAATAAAGGAGATGATTTGCCCGATCCACAGGGCCATGAAACTACGATTGCGGAAGAGACGCGCGTACATGATTCTATTTTACCCTTCTCAGGCAACTGACAACTTTAGCGGGCTGCCAGAACAACAAAAATCCCGGCGCTCAGGTTCTCAATCACCGCTTTAGACCGGTATCTCCTTGCTTGCCGCCAGCGCCTCATACAACAGGCGGATCTCATCCCGCACGCGGACAGCATCGGCCCGCCGGGCGACCAGCGCGGCGTTCTTGACCGCCGCGCCGCGGCGCAGGTCGGGGCGGTCGAGTGCCAGCAGGATGGCTTCAGCCAGGGCCTGGGGTTTATCCGGCTCTACCAGCAGACCGTTGACGCCCGGGGTAATCCACTCGCGCAGCGACTCGATGTCGCCGGCAATGGGGAAGGTCCCGATCGCCATGGCCTCCAGCAGCGTATTGGGCGTTCCGTCGTGCTGGCTGACCGAGACGGTCACATCCGCGCGGGCAAACAGGGCCCAGAGATGGTCCTGGGGCAGGTGCGGAAGCAGGTGAACCTTACCCTGCAGACCCAGCCGCTCGACCCAGCCGGCGGCTTCGGGCTGCCCGGCCATGGCCGGGCAGGCAAAGCGCACACCCGGGCGGCGCTCAAGCACGAGCGGGATGGCGGAAAAGAAGGTATCGTTGCGAACCGAGCCGGTGCGGAAGCCACGCGGGTTAATCACCAGCGGGCGTTCGGGCGGAAACAGGTCCGCAAAGGGCTGCTCACCCGGCAGGAGGCCCTGTTTGACCTTCGCAATCTCATCCAGATCTAACCCGCCGCTGCCTGGAACGACCACAGCCGGGTAGGCAGGGTTGAGGCCCCAGGCGTGCGCCAAGCGTACGTCGCGGTGGGCATCGGCGAAGAGGGCGTCCGCACGCTGAAGCGTGCGGCGGGTCAATGCGGCCATGCGGCGCGATCCGGCCGCGTGCAGGGTCAGGTCGTTGCCCCAGATCGAAACTGCCAACGGGAAGGGCCGCGGGGTATACGCGGCCAACATGCCTTCAAAGGGGATGCGCAGGGCGTGAACGACATCGGGCTGGATGCGCTCGACCAGCCAGCGCAGGCGCGGTCCATAGTAATGCAGGGTCAGCGGGCCAAGCCAGTAGCGGGCAGTCATCAGCAGCGGCCGGGTGCGCTTGACCAGCTTGCGGGCCGGGGAAGGCGCCCCGGCAGCGCTGCCGGAGGCCGAGCCACCCAGGGCAGAAAATGCCACCGGCAAAGTCACGTCCGCTTCGACACCTTCCATCGGCGTGCAGGGAAAGGTGGTGACCAGAATGATCTCGTGTTTCAGCGCCAGCAGCGACCGTACCCAGCAGCGGGTCGTTGGAGAACGGCCGTCGGCGATCAGGAGAATGCGCATGGAGCTAAGTGTTTCCCAACACGGTCTGGTTGATTACTTCTTCGAACACATCCACCATCCGTTCAATGTTAACCTCATCTCGAACGATGTGGAAGGAAACGTTGCCCATCTGGCGGAGGCGGGCCGGGTCGGAAAGTGCCTCGGCCAGGCGGGCAGCCAGGGCGTGATCGTCACCGGGCGGCAGCAGCCAGCCGTTGCCAGGGCGGACCAGGTCGGATTGGGTGCCATCGCCTTCAGCCACCATGACCGGCAGGCCACTGGCCATGGCCTGCTGGACGGCCAGCCCGCCGGTGCCAGGCAGGACGAACAGATCAGCGGCGGCGTAATAGGGGTCAAGCTCACTGCCCGTGCGCGCGCCGGGAAACTCGGCGGACGGGTAAACCTGGCGAGCAACGGCTTCAAATTCCGGGCGAGCCGGGCCATCGCCAACAATGACCAGCCGCGGCTGAAGCCCAGGCGGCAGAGCAGCACAGGCGCGCAGCAGGGCATCGACCCGCTTACGGGCTTGCAGTCGCCCGACGAACAGGATAGATGGGCGCCCATCCCGGTAAACCGGCGGGCGCCTGGGAGGAGGCTCCACCGGGCGGCACGTGACGGCGTTCGGAGCGATGAAAACCAGCCCGGGCGAGCAGCCGGCGGCGATGAACTGCTCGGCTCCGGCGCTGCTGTAGGCCACCAGGGCATCGAAGCGGCGCAGGAAATCGCCCCGCGAGCCTGAAAACCATTCACCCATCCGGCCTTCGACGGGCGGCGCCCCCAGACCCCAGCCGATGACCGGGCGACGGCGGGCGCGCATCCAGTTCAGCGCGGTGGTGGTGGTAATGTTACGCAGGTTGGTGTCAGCGACCAGCACCTCAGGCTGCCAGCGCTCAAGCCAGCTCAACATGCCCACCTGCCAGACCGTCAAAAACGGCCCCCAGCCCAGGTACAGGTTATGGGTCGCCACATGCCGCGCCACACTCAGCTCGCCTGGCTGCCCCAGCGCCTCGTCGCGCATCGGCTGCCCGGCAAAAACCTCAAGTTGACCGTGACAGGCCTGAGCCAGCGCGTCAAAGAAGGGCGCGCGGTAGGCCGGGAAGACACGCTGTTGAAGACCAAGCCGGTAAGGAATCATAGGACTACACTGACCTGTGAGCCGTGGAGAGTTTTTTCGACCTCGATGCGGGCCGGGAAGGCTTCTTTTAACTCCTCCAGATGCGTAATGATCAGGATTTTGGCGAACTCAGGCCGCACCAGGTTGATAGCTTCGACCAATCGCTGGCGGCCATCGGCATCCTGCGAGCCAAAACCCTCATCGATCACCAGGGTCTGCAGGCGCGCGCCGGCACGCTGGGCAAGTACGCGCGAGAGAGCCAGGCGGATGGCAAAATTGACTCGGAAGGCTTCGCCGCCCGAAAACAGCTCGTATTCACGCTCGCCGGCCCCGTCGCTAATGATGATGTCAAGCGTCTCGCGCCGGTCCTCGCGGTTCTTATCTTTGTACTGGCGCTGGGTAGCGAAGCGGACAGACATTGCGCCGTTCGACAGCCGGTCAAGGATCTCGTTGGCCTGTGACTCGATCTCCGGCAAGGCCTGCTCGATCAGCAGGGCCGGGACGCCGTCTTTGGAGAAAGCCCGCTCGAGCGACTTCAGGCGACTAATCTGCGCGCTGTGGCTCTCCCGCTGGGCCGCCAGGCGGGCGCGCCGCTCGCGCAGCGTGGCCAGGACGGCTACCGATTGGCGCACCATGCCGACTTCCATGCGCAATCGGTTCTCTTCGGACTGCAAGTTAAAAACATCCCGTTCAGCCTGGTCGATGTCTGGCAGGCTGGCAGCTTCGATCTCGTAATTCTCCCTTGCCTGCCGGTAAGCCTGGTCCTGTTCCGCCAGGCGAGCACCGGCCTCGGAAATCTGTTCGACCAGCCCGGTTATCTGGCGCTTGAGCGGGGCCAGCAAAGCGGAGGCCTTTTCCAGCGCGCGCAGGGATTCCTCGACAGCGCGGCCCTCGAGTTCAGCCCGGCGCAACGCGTCATGTGCGGCGGCGTCGTAGCCCAGCGCTTTCGATTCGGCGTCGATGACAGCCAACTCATGGCGAGCCTCATGCGCGAAATCTTCTTCGGCCAGCACGCGGTTGATCTCAGCCAGGCGGCCAGCGCCGCCAGAGTCCCAGCTTTCGACCGCCTCCAGGATTCGCTGGCGGACAGCTTCCAGGCGGTCGTGTTCGCGCGCCAGACCACGCAGTTCATCGGCAGAGCGGTTCAGGCCCGCAATTTGCTCCTGCATCTCGCGCACGCGCGCTTCGGAACGAGCATTCAGATCGAGGTTGGCGCGGTAGCGGTCTCCCATCTCTTTGCCTTCTTGCTCCAGCCTGGCCACCAGCGCGGCGCGCTCTGCCTGGCTGAGCGGCTGTCCGCACAGCGGGCAAGCTGCGCCTTCGACCTTGCCAAGGCGGTCAATCCGCTCCTTGAGATCCTGCATGCCTCGCCTGAGCGCGCTGTTCTCAGAACGCGCATCGGCGGCGGCGGCCAGGATCTCCTGCAGCGCAGCTTCGAGCTGTTCCCGCCCGGCCAGGCGCTCTTCCAACCGGCGGACGGCAGCAGCGGATTCGGCGATTTCAATTTCCAGCCCGGGCAGGCGCGCCTGCTCGTTGAAGACGGCCATCTGTTGGGTGATCAGCCCGCGCCGCTCGGCATCCAGCGCGGAGGCCTGGGCGGTAATCGCCGTCAGCGGCCCGGAGCGGCGGGCTTCCACCTCGCGAAAGTCAGCCGCCACTTCATCCATGCGAGCCAGTTCAACCCGTAGGGACTGCCAGCGATCGTAAGCCGCGCGCACCTCACGCTCACCGTCCAGGATTTGCTGGTAGTAAGCCTGTTCTTCACGCAGGCCAGCCAGATCACCCTGCATCCGTTCGAGGCGCGCGCGGGTCTCTGCGGCTTGCTGGCCAAGTACTTCCACCAGGTGGTGGTTCTCTTTCAGGACGGCGACCCGGCGCTTCAGTGAGACCATCTCACTCTCCCGCGCCGCGCGCATCTGGTTTAACTGCTCCAGGCGCGCCTCAACCTCCGCCAGCCGCGCCTGGCGGGCCGGGCCCTGGGCCAGTTCCGCCTCGATATCCTCGATCTGCGCCTCAATCGAACGGACTTCTCCCTCAGCAACCCGCCGGCGCTCGAAGGCTGCCGCGCGGTATTCCTCCCATACTTCCAACCCCAGGATCGCCGAGAGAATCCGCTTGCGGTCGCCCGCGCGCTGCTGAGCAAATTGGTCAGCCCGCCCCTGCAGCAGGAACGAGGCATTGATAAACGTATCATAATCCATCCGCAGAATGGACTGGATACGCGCATCCGTCTCGCGCATGCTTCGCTCGCTCAACGGGCGCCAGGCGCCATCTTCGGCGCAGATAAAGAACTCCAGTACAGTCGACTTATCGCGCGGCTTGGCGCGCTGCACGCGGTACAGGCTGCCCTCGTAATGAAAATCGAAGGCCACCTCGGCGCTGTCCGCGTGGCTGTTAATGACAGCATCGTCGCGCCGGCGGGCCTGGCCAAACAGAGCCCAGGTAATGGCGTCCAGGAGCGAGGATTTCCCGGCCCCATTGGAGCCGGAAATACAGGCCAGGTCAAAAGCGGTGAAATCGAGCTCAACCGGCTCCTGGTATGAAAGAAAACCGCGCAGCCGCAGGCGAACAGGGATCATGGTGAGATCAATTTTACCCTAGATGACACGGCAGCGCCGCGCCACAATCCTACAAACTGCCCGCCTGCCTCACCAGGATTTTATCGACCCGCAGCCCGTCCATATCGACCACTTCAAACTTCCAGCCGCAGCACTCAAAGCTCTGGCCAGCATAAGGCACTGCGCCAATTTCGGCCATCATAAATCCGCCTACAGTTTGGTAGCCCGCCCGATCTTCGCCGGGCAGTTCATTCAGGTCGAGCAGGCGCTTGAATTGATCGATCCGCATCATCCCCTCGACCAGCCAGGAACCGTCTTCGCGCTGGACAGCCTCGGGCTGGACCGGCTCGCCCCGCTCCGAGATTCCGCCCACCATGGCAGCCATCACATCAAAGAGCGTGATCATGCCCACCAATCCGCCAAACTCGTCGATGACCATCACCAGGTTGCCGCTGGCGGTGCGCAGCAGCTCGAGCACCTGGAAAGCCATCATGCTCTCGGGAACAAACTCGACCGGCTGGATTAAATCGGTCAGTTTTAATTCTCCGCCTTCCGCCACACAGGCCAGCAGATCGCGCGCGCGCAAGATCCCGTGAATGTTATCCAGGTTGCCCTCCGCGACCGGAAAGCAGGTGTGCGAACTGCCCAGGATGGCCTGCACGTTTTCTTCGAAGGGATCGTTCGCGTCAATCCATTCGATCTCAGGGCGAGGAGTCATCAACGCACCTGCGCGCAGGTCGCCCAGGCGAAAGATAGCCTCCACGATATCGGTCTCAGCCTCCTCAAAGACGCCCAACTGCTCGCCCTGCTCCATCATCACGGTGATTTCCTGCGGCGTGACCGGTGGTTCTGCAGATTTCTTCACCCCCAACAGGCGCACCACCAGCTCGGTCGAATGAGACAGCAGCCCGACCAGTGGGCCGGTCGCGCGTGAGATTGCCGCCATGGGGCCGGCAATCCGCGCCGCGATGCCCTCCGGGTTTGCGATCGCCAGCTGCTTGGGAACCAGCTCACCCAGCACCAGTGACAGGTAAGTAATCAAAAGGACAATCAGTGTCAGGGCGATGGCCTGGGCATTTTCCAAATCCTGGAAAAAAGCCACAGGGAGGCGGGCGATCCATTCAGCCAGGTCACCGGCCAGGGCAGCTCCGCCAAAGGCTCCGGCCAGCGTACCGATCAGGGTAATCCCAATCTGCACTGTAGAAAGGAAGCGGGTCGGCTTTTCGGCCAGCTCAAGCGCCTGGCGAGCCCCCAGGTCACCATCTTCGGCCCGCTGCTGGAGGCGCGCCTGGCGGGACGAGACAACCGCCATCTCGGACATGGAAAACACCCCATTCAACAGAACAAGGACCAGGAGAATAATCAGCTCGATCATCGAAAGAACTATCCCCCCTTCCCCCCAGAAACACCGGTAATCACATTACCGGCCAGTTTCCGGAGTTCAGCTGCCTCCTCCTCACTCATATTCAGCGAACGCCAGTAGACGTCCAGCAGGTCCATAGGGCTCAGGCTGCTGATGCCCGCGTCTTCGGGCAGGCGCAGGCGGGCTTCACGCTGCGGGCGCCGCACCAGGTGAAATTCGAAACAACCGGCCGTGTAACGGCGCAGGGCGGGCTCGTTCAGCAACGTTTCCAACTCCGCCGGGAACTCAACCACCAACCGCACCACTGCGCCCTCCATCTCAACCTGGGGCGGCAGGGCAGCGATAAGGCGATCGGCTACATTCTCAGCCGAGTCAAGCTGCACCCGCCGGTCGATAAAAGCGCGCCCGGGCAGCTTTCGCCATTCCACCCTGGTTGGACGGCCTGCCTGCACGTCGGCGATAACAAAGCACTTATCATCTTCAGCCTCACCGAAATCGACCCGCTCGATCGAGCCGGGATAAATGACCGGCGGTTGAGCGTCTCGGTTGAGGTCCTGTGCCTTGTGAATATGCCCAAGCGCCACATAACTCAGGCGCGGGTCGCGCACCAGCGAACCAGGCAGGACCAGGTCTCCGCCCAACATGACCGAACGCTCTCCCCCATAGACGGCGCCCTGGACCGAGGCATGAGCCGCCAGGACGACCGGGAGGTCCGGCTTGACCTGTTCATCCAGCCAGAGCCGGACCAGCTCGGTCAGGCGGGTTTCCAGTTCACTGAAGACTTTGTCTGGGTCAGCCCCGCTGAGCTGTAGGGCAGCCATCAGGCTGGATCGCGAGACCCATGGCAGCCCAATCACCTGCAGAGGCAGGTCTTCCAGGTCGCCCGGACCAAGCAGGGTGGGCCGCGAGATCACCCGCACGTGCGGGACAGGGATGGTCTCAAACTCCTGCAAAGCATGAGCGCGCCCGGTGGCGGGCGACAGGTCATGATTGCCGACCAGCAGCAGCGTGGGGATACCTGCTTGAGACAGGCGCACTACGCGCCGGCCCCACTCACGCTGAAAGGTTGGGACGGGGGTGCGGTCCCGGTAGGCGTCGCCGGCGAACAGGACCAGTTCAACCCGTTCCTCAATGGCGGTCTCGACAATGGTGTCGAGCGCCTTGAGAAAATCGAGCGTCCGCACAGGTAACCCGGTCTGCGGGTCGCGGCGGCCGTTGGTGGCGATATCTATGTGCGCATCGGCAAAATGAAGGATGCGGGTCAAGGAGTCACTCCCAGCTCAGTCAGCAAGGCAAGAGCCGGATCAAAACCAGGATGGTATTCGAGACTCTTGCGTAAATCTTCAACTGCCCCAGCCGTATCGCCCAGCGCGAGCTTGGCCCGCGCGCGCCAGTAAAAATTCTCTTCCAGGTACGGCTCGCTGGCAGCATTGAGGGTTTGATCGGCCAGCGCCAGCACGTCATAATAGCGGCCGGTGAAGAAATAGGCGAAGTAGGGGCCGGTCTGGTACCAGGTAGCGCGCCAGGGGCGGCTCTCAGCCGGCAGGGCGGCATAGACCTTGAAGGCCTCGTCATAAGCCTGGGCCGAGCCGCCATAATCCTGGAGCCAGGCCAGGCTGGAGCCGCGGTTGTACCAGGCGAAGAATTGTTCCTGGCCCTGAAGCTGGTAAATTTCGTCCGAGGCCTTCTGAGCAGCAATCTGGTTGGCGGTCACCTCATCGGCATACGGGCCTAGCAGCGCCAGCACCTCCGCCTCACGCTCAGGTGGGTAAATGACCACGAAAGCATAGTTGAACGAACGCCAGCTTCGCAACAGATCATCATAAGTCATGATATAGCGGCTGCCATTGGTCTCATAAGTGTCTTTTACCTGAAACTGGCGCGGGCCATCATCATATCCATACACGGTCTGGTAGTGACCCATCCAGGAGACCTTGCCCGACAGGTCGCGCAGGTAAACGCCGCTCTCGACGATTACCGGGAAGCCGGCAGCCACCATGCGCTTGAGCAGATCCAGGTCCCCACCATTGCGGTCAAGCGCGCGCAGGTCCGTTTCCGCATTGACCATATCGGTCATCTCATAAGGCATAACATTCTTGTCTTTGGCGAACGGCTTGAGCGATTCGGCCACGCTGTCGCGAGTGGCCGGTGACCCCCAGAAATTGAGCACCTGAGTCAGGTTGGCCGGGGCGCAGTTGTTAAAGCCATAATGCTGGTCGACATACGGAACGTTGGGGATGGTGAAGGCAGCCGGCAGGGGTGTTGGTGTGAGCGTCGGTGTGGGCGTTGGCAGGTCCGGTGGCAGAGGCGTTTCGGTTGGGGCCGGCGTGGCGGTAGCCGAAGGAGTAACCAGCGCTGACATCTGGGTGATCGTAGCCTGTACCGCGGTAGCCACCTGCTGATCGGGGACAAAAACAGCTTCTTCTGGCGGGAAGAGAGCATATTGAACGCGGATGCGAAGCTGGTCGACCCGCCACATCACCCGTTCGCGGATGGGCGGCAGCGCCAGCAGAAGGCAGCCGAGCAGGATCACAGCCACAACTGCCAGGGTGAATTTATGCCAGGTTTTCATAGTCAGGAATTATACCAGTGGATTCAAGCAGTGAAATTGGTGGAGGACTGCACACGGGCAGGAGTGGCAGCTCGCGATCCGCACGAGAAGCAGGACAGGGCCTTGGAAATCCCGGCCCCCCGGTTATTACGCGCTCATCTCGATCCCAACTCCCTGGATCAACCTATATTCCATACGTTTTCTTTGTCGAATCAGGAGAAAATATGCCAGGCCACGCGATTATTGCCCAGGACTTGACCTATCGAACTGACTTTGAACAATGCCTCCTGGGCTCAAATTGCGGCTGAGGTCTACATCTTGATCGGGCTGGCCGGTTTCCTGGCCCGCCGCGCGCTGGATGCAGACGCCTGAGTCTTCCCTGGATCCGTAAACCAGGTTTCGGAAGTCCGGTGTGCGATAGTTGTGTCCCTGGGAAACGAAGTTTCGCTCGCCTTCCAGCCCCTTATCCTCCGCCGGGCCCGTTCAGATTAATTGTAGCCACCCGGCGGCCAGGTGGGAGTCGCGCGATCCCCAGGCTGTAAGCGTGAATACGCTCGGGTTGAGGAGACTGGTAAAGCGTAATATGGCCTCGTACCAGAAAATTCATCGCTGCAACTCCTCCTGCTGCTCACATTTTAAACTATAATGACCGATGAAATCATTGGTTTTTTCGGTGCAATCGGGGATCGCCAAGGCAGTCTGGCGCGATGAATGAGGTTCCGATCCTGTTCTTCCTGGTACTCCTGACCGGCTACGTGTTGGTGGTGGTCGTCCTGCCGGCATTTTTCCTGGGCATTCTGTACGAGTTTGCCGGAGAGATGGAAGCGGACTTCCGGCGCAGGATGGCGAATGTCGGGAGGCGTTTCCAGGCGAACCGCGCCGCGATTCACAACCTGCTGAGCGAATCCCGGGACTTTCCAAAAGACCTGGATGAACCCTTTGGCGCATCGCTCGAGCGATACAACCGGTCGATCCACGCCGCGCTGGCGCGCATAAGCATCGTCGAGGCGCAATACCGCCGGCTGAAACAGGCCGCAGCTGGCGCAGACGCCCCAGGCCTGAACACTGCGCAAAAGGTCCGCCTGGGGATCAGTTGGGGAAATCTCTGGCTGCAAAGCCTGGGGCTGTGGTATCACGCCGGCCAACTGGACCGGGAAACGCGCCAGGCCGGCAGTGACTTCACGAAAGTTCGGGACGTCGTCAAGCGCGTCAGGCAAGAGGTCGGGAAAGCGTTACATCTGCAGCAGCAGGCCGAAGGGCTGCTAGACAACCTCAACCGGTTAAACCTTTCCGGAGAACTCTTTGAAAAAGCGGTTATTGAAATCAAGCACCTGCAGCGGGTCAGCCGGCAGTTCCCGGCGGCCTACTGCGGCGAACCGGCTGGCCCGCCGGCCAGCGCCACTGCGTTCAATGCCGTTGAGGCCAGGGGAGCCTTTCAACGGGCGCAAACCCTGAGCACCCAATACACTCGCCTCATCCAGCAGTTTCGAACCTGGCAAACCCAGGTCGCCGGGCTGGAAACCGCCCTGGCCGAGGCCAGGCAGGCGCTGGTCCAGCTCTACGATACCCACAGCCACATTCCCAAAAACATCGATATCCGCGAGCTGGTTCGCCAGATCATTGGACTCAACCGCCGCTCCCGCGACCTGGCTGCCATCACCGGGCAGCCGGATGCGGCGAACATCCCGCAGGCCAGGCAGGCCGGCCAGGCGTTAACCCAAAATGCGCTGGCGCTCCAGCGGGAACTGGAACAGGTAATTCAGCTCCACACCCGCTGGAAAAATGTGTTCGATCAGGCGGGTCAGGCGATCAACCGGCTGAAGGACGCCCTGGATGAGCAAGAAGCCCGCCAGGAAACGTACCCCTTACGATGGGAGGCTACCCGCGAGGAATACAAGCTGTTAGCCGATCAATTAAAGTCGATCGACAATCATTCTTACAGGATCTCGGTCGAACAGATGCGCAAAGATATCCCTTCTTGCAGCCAGATCCTCCGGCGTGCGGAGCAGCGCCGGGCCAGCAGCGCGAAAAAGGCTGAAGCAAGACGAATGCTCCTGGGGCTGTGGGTGGACCTGGGAAGCGTGTTCGAAGCGCGCTGGATTGCTGAAAAAAGACAGCTCGACGCGGAAATCCGCCGGTACTCTGCCGAGAACTGGGACAGTTCGCTGGCTGTACAGTCATTCCTGGCAGATGGGCTGCACCTCCTCGAAGACATTCGTCAGGTCATCCCGGCGGATAAAAAATTTCCCATCCCGGAAGGACAGCTGGATGGATGGATCAGCCGGTCACAGCAGGTCTTGAGCCGGTTGAACCATGATCAGAGCCGGGGCAAAAAGATTCGTGTTCAGCTCGAAAGGGTATGGGAAGCCGAACGGCAGTCCGATCGGGTCCTGAAGCCGATGCTCCATGAACTGGAGACCACCCTGGCTCAATTCGATCGCCTTACACAGCGCCTGAAAGGCATGGACGACTTTGCGATGCAGTTCAGGCAGGAGCTTGCGCAGGCCAAAGCACGCGGATTGGCGCTCGGCGCCGAACTCAACCGCCGGGAAAGCGGCCTGGTGTTCGACAAGCACCGGGATATCCGGGCCTGGGCCCAGGCCACCGCCAACACCTACCGGCAGATCGTCCGCTCCAGCGGGCAGCAAATCACCCGGCATCGCGAAGGCATCCGCCGTCGGCTGGGCGAGTTGCGGGGGGTTGCGCTCTTATCCGGGGACCTGCTGATCCTGAATGCCAACCGGGCGCTGGCTCTGCCAGAACGGTCCTACCTGCAAGACATACCCATCAGCCTGGATGCACCACAGACGATTCACCAGATGGTAGAAGCGAATAGCACTCAGATCGAAAAAAACCTGGTTGCACGCGCCGCTTTAAAACAAATAGACGACGAATTGGAAGGGGTGCTGGTGCCGGTCCGGGACCTGGCCGGGCAGGTGCAGGAAATACTGGCCGAATTCCGCGAAGTCTTGCAAGGCGCCCAGGCCCTGGATCACGGCAACAGGTGGCCGCCGACTTTTATTAAGATCGAGGCGGCCAATAAGAGCTTTGCCCAACTAAAACATCGCCGCGACGAAGTAGTCAGGGCCAGCACACGAGCAGACATAAAAAGCAATTACACAGCCCTAAGGAGAGAATGCCTGGCGGCGCTCCAGGATCTGCGCGCTGATATGCGAACTGCCGAGGTTAGAACCCAGACCGTCCGGGATAGCGCTGAACGGGTCCAGGCGCTACTCAGGGCAAAACGGGCGATGATCGTTGGCTACCCAAACCGGCCCGAAACAGCGGCCCGTGCGCCCGAGTTGCTCAGGGAGCTGGATGCGCTCAACCGGCGATGGCTCGGGCTGACCGGTGGAGGATTCCGGAACATGCCCTATAACGAAATCTTGAGGGTGCTGAGTGAGCTGGAAGTACGCCTGGGAGATATTCAATAAATGGAAGGCCTGCTCGACCACGCTGGATTTGAAATCGTCGAACGGTACGTCCACCCGGACTGCAGCCCGATGACCCCTGAAAGCCGCTTCATCGTGTACGTCTGCGCGGGCATGCAACTTTTCGATTATGGGTTTTAGGCGTATGTTATAATCCACGCCAATTCATCAAAAATCAGGGAATTCCCATGCAGCCGATCAAAAAGAACACCTCCCGGCGCGAATGGATTGTTGCCACTTCGCTGATCCTGATCCTGTCAGCGGTCGCCTACCTGCTGTTCTCGGGGCGAACCGGCTTCACCAGCGACGATTGGTACCTGGTCTACGCCGGGCTGACCGGCGGGCTGGCAAAATTTCAAGATGTTTTTGCCGGCGACCGGCCTTTCCGGGCATATTTCGCCTGGCCGGTGTTCAGCCTGTTTGGGCTGCGCCCCCAACTCTACCTCCTGTTTTCCTATGCGCTGCGGGCAGGCGGCGCGCTGGCTTTTTACTGGCTGCTGCACCTCGCCTGGCCACAGCAGAGCCGGCTCAACGTTGCCCTGGCCGCATTATACAGCATCTACCCCGGCTGGATGGATCAATTCATCCCCTTCGACATCCAGGCGCACCTGCTGGGGGTGGGCGCTATGCTGCTTTCTTTTGCCTTCTCGCTTCGAGCCCTGTCCACGCGAAGCGCCCCAGGTAAATCCGCGCTAACACTGGCCGGTGTGGTCTGCCAGCTGCTCAGCCTGGCGATGATGGAATACTACATCGGCATGGAAGGGCTGCGCTTCGCCCTGCTGGTTATGCTGGTCTTTGCCGGACGCCCACTGGATGCTTTCCGGCGCAGTTGCCTGGCGCGTTGGAAGAAGATACTGGCTGCCTGGCTGCCTTATCTTCTCGGGGCTGGGGCGTTTATGTTCTGGCGCGTTTTCCTGTTCGACAACACGCGCGGCGCGACGGATATCTCGGCGATGTTCGCCGGGGTAGCCAGTTCGCCGCTCCTGCGCGGCCTGTGGGCATTCGTCTACCTGGTTCAGGACTTCCTCAACGTCACCGTGATGGCCTGGTTCATCCCGCTGAACCAGTTGGCGTTCAATCTGCGCTTGCGCGAATCACTCCCAGCGATCCTGCTGGGGCTGGCGATGGGGGGGATCACCTGGCTGGTGCTCGGCCGGGTGAAACTGCCCACCTCTTCAGGTTCCAACAGCCCGCTCGATCATACTGACCCATCCGCTGGCGACCGGGCAGATGGGCTGAACATGCTCTGGACCGGCAGCCTGGGCGTGATCGCGGCGCTTGCGCCGGTGGTGTTTGGCTCGCGCCATGTCGTTTTTCCAATTTTCAGTCGCTTCACCCTGCCGGCGTCAGCCGGGGGCATTCTGGTCCTGGGCGGGCTGCTGCTCGCTTTTGGCTGGCCTGGCCAGCACCGCCGGGTATCCATCCACCGGTGGGCCCCGGCCATATTGGTGGCGCTGGCTGTGATGTTCCAATATGCAAATGCCATCTATTATGCAAATGGGTGGGATACAATCCGTGATTTTTGGTGGCAGGTGAGCTGGCGCGCTCCGCAGATCGAGCCCGAGACCGTCCTGGTCGCTGATTATCCTGACACCGGCATTCTGGAAGATTATTACGTCTGGGGGCCGGCCAACCTGATCTACTATCCAAACCGTTACGCGGTTGATAACGTAGATCGCACGCCCCTGGCAGCCGTGGTGCTCACCGGCGACGCTGTCCACAATATCCGCCTGGGCCACACGTTGGGGGAGCGCGAGCGGCGCGGGCTGACGAGCACGCAGGATCTCAGCCGAGTGCTGATGCTCTCAATGCCAAACGATTATTCGTGCGTCCACCTGATCGAAGGACGTTATCCTGAGCTCTCTGACCGGGAAAGCGACAAAATGACCCTCGTCGCGCCGTACTCGGACGCCGGACTGGTGCAGATAAATAGTTCCCCACACACTCCACCGGCGGAATTATTTGGCCTGGAGCCAGGCCACACCTGGTGCTATTACTACCAGAAAGCCTCCCTGGCCCGCCAGGGTGGAAATTGGGCTGAGGTTGCCCGCCTGGGTGATGAAGCCCAGGCAAAAAACGAGCGCCCCTCCGACAGGGTGGAATGGATGCCCTTTGTCCAGGCTTATGCTTACCTGGGACGTTATGAAGATGCCGACAGGCTTGCAGTGATCCTCATCGATACGCCTTTCTTGAAATTCCAGGCCTGCGATTTATTTACCAGCGACAAGGCCGGCTATGGGGAAACATTTCCAGAAGGGCAGCAGTATTTGCAGGATAAATTCTGCAATTAATGCTATTTGTGTTCAGCCCGCCGGACCCAGTAATCTGGGGAGTAGCTTTCCAGGGACTCCAGCGCCTGACCGGTCAGCGAATAGGCTTCAAGCCGCACATCCACACCCATTACCGTAACCAGGATGGCCGAATCCGAGGGAAACTCGCCAATCCCGGTCATCACCATCGTTAACGGCAGATCCGCCCGCCGCTCATAGTAAGGCGACAGGTTCCCGTACGCTCCGACATCACCGGCGAACAGATACACTGGCTTACGCTCGGCGGCAGGCTCGATCAGGACGCGGAGGATCTCCGCAAAGTTTCCAACGCCATAGCAGTCCCACACATTTGGCCCGGCAGCCACTTTTTTCAGCGCAAACAGGCGCTCGTTCTCGAAAAAAAGCGTCTTGTGCATGAAAATGAAAATCTGCCGAACATCATCGTCGTTCAGCGCAGCATCCAGGGCTTCAGCCAGCATCTCTAGCTGGGGCGCGTCGATTGCGCAGTTTTCCCGCTCGGTGTCCAGAAAAACCATCCACGAAGGTGCATCCCGGAAGCTGTAATAAGTCGCACCGTAGCGTTCTTCATAAAGCGCGCGGTTTTCGACGTCGTGATTTCCAACCGCATTAAATACCGGGTAAGCCGCGGGCTGGAGCAGCTGCTGGCTAAGCAGATCAAAGTCTTCCACCTCAGAATGCTTGACCAGGTCGCCCAGCGAAACCATCATGCGCAACCCTAATTTTTCAAGCTCGGGTAGTTTATCTAGAAGCGTCTTGGCTGGGACGCGGTCATCACCCTGGATCGTGCCGTACAGGTGGCCAACGACAAGAAACCGGTACGGTTGTCCAGCGAGCGCAGGCATCTCACGCATGTTCATGCTGGCATCTTTTACACTTGCGTGAACCCGGTCGGGCAGAGGCTCGCGGTGCGGCGCAGCAGCCAGCGGGTTACAGCTCGCTGCCAGCAGGGCGACGATGAGGACTGAAAACCAACCCTTAAGATCGCGGTGCCCGGTTCGCATGTTCAGTTGCCCAGTATCCCTTGCTGATAGAGCAGATCCACGTCCAGGTTCACCACTGCCACCTGGGCGCCATTCAGCAAGATGGTGCTCCCCTGCTGGGCGACTGCCGGGGTATCGGCCTCGAGGATCACCAGGTTTGCGGCATCGATCCGCGCCGGTCCGTAGACGGGTTTCTTAATGTAAGCTGCCAGGGCTGCGAAATGCGGCCTGCGGATTTGCGAATCCTGGATCGTGACCGTTGAAAGGTCTTTGCTGGCGACGCCAATCCCAACCGTGTCCATCCGCACTCGCGTCACCGTCACGACGCTCTCCTCACCGGCTGATACGCCTTTATCGGTAACACGGTCCATGCGCGTGTCAGAAACCGTTACATCTGAGCCACTGACATCAATTGCATCGCCAGTGATATCCTCAAAAAGGCAGTTGGTAATGCTCCCATCTGAAAAGTCACCGTCGAAAGCATCTGCGAAAGTCTGGGAAAAGAGCGAATCACGAAATTCAAAACTGCTGTGGATCACATTGATTGCATCCTCGGTCTGGTTATTCCCGAGGACAACATGGTCAAGCAGAATATCGGAATGGTAAAAGGTGATCCCGCCCGTCATCTGCCATCCATCCCGGCTGATCCCGGCAGTCTTCTCAACGACGGCGTACTGCCAGGTCGAGCGCATCCCCGCATTGATCACCATCATGCCGCTCCAGTTTGCATCCTGGGCTGTCAAAACGACCGGAGCGCGCTCCGTTCCCAGCAAATGGACCGGTCCGGTCGCGTAAAGAATACTGCCTCCTGAAAAACGTAGTGTGGTGCCCGCGGGCACAAACAGTTGGATATTCTCAGGCAAAATCAGGTCACCCTGGACGTCCCATACCCCCTGGGCAACACGCAGCATGGATGGGTCGTTAGGGTTAGCGGAAAGGAAAGGGTGCTCCTTGAGAACCTGTGCTTGCGATGGCTGCAAGGGGGTGGGGCCAATCACCAGGGCTTCTGGCATCACCCCACCAACCAGCTGAGCGCGGTGCTCCAGCTCAATTCCTTCCAACCGGGTAATCACCTCAATGGCAGGAATTTCCATATTTAATTGCGTATCTTCGGGCAAAGGCACAGAAATCCGCACAGGCTGATACACAGCCCCGTCTTTGTGAACGACCGGCAGCAACCTCACGATTTGCGCGCTGGCTGGCAGCGCCTGACCGTTGATCTCAATCCGCAGCACTTCCACCGGCAGCAGCATCAGGTTGACCAGGTCGATCTCCAATCGGGTGGGGGAACCCTCCGCCACGTTAGCGGGAATAATCTGGTAGCTTCCACGGACGGGCTGGGCAGGTCGGAGTTCCAGGCGCAGCGTCTCGCTCCGCCGTTTGAGCATCTCCCAGTTCACATCAACATCGTTAGCGCCAAATTCAACCTGGAGCGCTTTCCAGAGCTGGTCGTGCTCTGCGACCAATTCTCGCTGCAGGGTATCCACATATTCCGGCCGTGTCAGGCGCTCTAACTCATGCGCGTACGCGGCGCGAATGTCCGGGTCATTAAAAAGTTGATTATCCGTGAACTCCGTAATGATCGTTGCCTCAGTACCACACCATGTAAATGGTTCAGCATCGTAGGCCACCGGCTCGAGCAGCCCGGTCACCGGGTTGTAATAGAAGCGCAAATTATGCCACGCCGTGCCATGGCAGGCTGCCCAGAGGTCGTGGAGGGCAAAAAAGAGCCCTACTTGTTGGACATCAAAAACCTCAGCGGCCGGGCGTTCTCCGGTTTGAAATGCGCGCAGCAAATCGCGCGCCGTAGCTGCTTCGGCAGAAAGCACAGGATCTTCAGCGACCTTTGAGGACTGAAAAACGGTAATATCCGCACTTTCCATATCCGTCACCATGAAGTTTCCTTCCTGGACGAATCCTTCTGACCAGAATGTGGCGATATTCCGCCACATCAGGTCTTCATCGAAGCGGATGATCACCCCCTGCCGCCGTCCCTGCGATTCGATCAGTTCGGGGGCGAAATTCTCTTCCAGGGCGTAAATTCCTAGCAGCTTGCCATTCAGGAGAACATTAACGAAATCATAGCGGGTCGTGAGGATCCCTTCCTGGATCAAATTTTTATGAAAGGCCCACTCGTACAGGAAATTCCGTGTATCGGGAGACTGGATCGAAAACTGCCGGGTATGCAGAATCTGGCCGTCTTCCTTGAGATGGATTCGGAAAGACCACTTATCGCCTTCCAGGTGGTCCGTCCAGTCTCCTTTCAAGCGTAATTTCGCGTCCAGCCTGGGGCCGCTCTGTAGATTTATTGTCGCATCGACGAAATCCTCATCGGTAGTGTTGAGCACACCGATTTCAAACGCCTCTGCGCGTTTGTCCAAAAGCTTTTGATATCCTTCAAAAGGTAAATCGATATAGAGCGTGGGCAGCCCATTGTTCTCGTACATGCGAACTTCGTCCTCGAGATTATCGAGAATTTCCTGGGCCGCCGCCGGAAGCGTAGCTTCTTGGGGAGCGCCGCTGACCATGGAGCGGATGAACTGCATGGCAGGACGATGGAGGCCATAACGATACACCGCCATCCCGGTGACAAAAGCCAACAGGAGCAGGAAAGCCTGGACAAACCCGCACAACTGTGAAGATCGCCCATGAAATATTGATCTTTTTGACCCTGCAACGGTTTGACCCGTTTTAACACGCAATATTTTCACGTTAGAGCGGTTCTCCGGACAAAATCTCCGGTCTTTGTGCTGTTTTCACAAAGGTACCAGAATAGTAAATTTACCTACCGGCAAAAAAGCAGTTTTCTGGGCTGTATTATACCAGGGGTATGTTTTATTTCGAATTCAGCTACTTGCCCTTCACTTCATCCAGGAAGGCTTTTACCGCCTGCAGGAAGAGGGAATAATTCTCGCGGCGGATGCTGTGGCCAACCCCCGGGATATTAACAATCCGGATAGCGGCAGACACCGCTGCAGCCTCGCGGGCGATCTCCGGGCTGACAATCGCGCCCTTGCTGGGGTCGCCGGTCAGCAGGAGAGTCGGGACTTGAATGGCTTTGGCGACTTCCTGCCAGGGCATGCGCACGCCTTCGGCTTGAAGGATATTGGTGTCAAGCTGGAGCTTCGACTCAGCCCAGGGCTGCCACTCGATCTCTGGCCAGCCGGGGTTTTCGGCCTTGCCATTGGCGATGATCTGCTCCACCGGCCTGCCAGTCAGCTTCGTCAGCCAATCCCACCGGGGGTTAGGCGGTGGGGTCTTCTGAGCAGCCTGCTCCTGCTTTGGCGGGGGCGCCCATTCACGCCACGGCGGGTCTTCCAGGATGAGAGCTCTCACCAGGCCGGGGAAGCGCGCCTCGAGCGTGGAAGCGGTGGCGGCGCCCATCGAGTGCCCGCCAACGACCGGTTTCACCAAACCCAGCGCGCCGATCAGTGCGGCGGTATCCGCCGGATGATCGTAGGACCCGCCCGCCTGCACGCGCTCCGATTTCCCGTGGCCGCGCGCATCCGGTAAGAAAATATCCCATTCCTCCTCCAGGTCTCGGGCGACCGGCAGCCAGCACAAGCCGTTATCCGAGAACCCGTGCAGGAGCACCAGCGGCGGCTTATTTCCTGCGCCGGTGCGAGTGTAGTGGGTCTTAATCCCATCGACGACAATTTCGTGTTCGGTCCAATGTGGAAGCATAGCAAGCCCTTTCGATTTACTTAAGTGTTCCCATTAAGATCCCACCTGCTGTCGCACACAGGCAGCCGAGCAGGGTCAGCACGGCAGCCCGCGAACGAGGGGGAGGGTCTTTGAGCAGATAAACGCCAAGCAGCCCGTTGACGACGATACCAAGTTGTGAGATGGTGAACCCACGGCCCGCACCGAACTCCCCGACCAGCAGGAGCATACCATAGTTACCAATGCCCCACAGCAGCCCGGTGGAAAGAACGCGCAGCAGATCGCCGCCGCGTTCCAGGCGCAGCGGCTGGCGAGCAAGCGCTGCCAGGATGGCGCTGCCGGTAAAAATTCCCACCGAAAGCGGGAAGGCTGCCACCCACATTGAGGCTGCCGAGAGCTGGATCGGGATGTAGTAACTGCCCCACAGCACACCCGCGCCGAGCGCCGCTAACAGGCCAGGCAGCAAAGCAGCGCGGGAGCCGGCTGGCCCCCCAAGACCCCTGGCGAAAGTTATCAGCAGCACGCCGGCCAGGGTAATTGCCAGCGCCAGCGCCAGCAAGAGCAGGGTCTGCGGTCCCTCGTTGAGCATTTCGCCAAAGATGATCATGCCCCACAGGATACTGACCAGAACATTGATCGGCGCCCACAGGCCGAAGGCACGCGCCATACCCAGGCGGCTGGTGGCGGTAAAAGCCAGGAAACCGCTGGCCGCCCACACCAACCCACCGAGGAAGGGCGGCCAAAACACCCCCCAGGTGAGCCCGCCCGCGCCCTGCAGCAGCAAAACCACCAGCGCCAGCGCCAGGTTCGCAACGGCGACATAGAAGGTCTTGATCTGCTGGTTACGAAAGACAACGTTCTGCGAAGGCGCCAGCCAGGTGCCCCAGGCCAGTACAGTCACCAGCGCGTAGAGCAGCCCGAGCACCGAACTAACCTGCCAGAATCTCGCGCAGAAGCTGTGGAAAATCCGTGATGATGCCGCTGGCGCCGTGCTCGATCAGCACGCGCATCATCTCCGGGTCGTTGACCGTCCAGACATTCACATCGATTCCGGCGCGGCGGATCGCCGGGATCTCTTCGGGCACAGTCCACCAGATGCCCGGATGGTATGCCTGCGCGCCCAGTCCCCGCACCAGGGCGATAGGGTCGGGCGTCGAGACTTCAACCAGGGCAGCCGTGGCAAGATTGCGGTTGGCGACCTTTGAACGTGTCAGGTAAGCGTGATTAAAGGATGAGATCAATACCTGCTCGACCATGCCCAGCGATTCAATCAGCGCAACAACTTTTTCGACCACGAAGGCATCCCCAGGCGTGCCGGTCGCATCCTTGATTTCTACGTTGACGCGCCAGTCATGATCGCGAGTAAAAGCCAGCGCCTCGGACAGGGTCGGGATCGGCAGGCCAACAAAGCTTGCCTGCATCGCTGAGGTCACCTGGCCGGCGGCGATTTGCCCATAGGGATCCACCTGGTTGAACCAGGAGCCAAAATCAAGCCGGAGCAGTTCAGCCAGCGTAAAGGTGTGCACGGCCCAGGGCTCGCGTTGCGGGTAAACCTGGCGAGCATCCGAGGTGCGCGCCAGCGTGTCATCGTGCAGGATGACCAGTTCACCGTCCAGGGTAACGGCCACGTCCAGCTCCCACAGGTCCGCACCGGCTTCCAGCCCCGCACGAGCGGCAGCCAGGGTGTTTTCCGGGGCCAGCGAACGAGCGCCCCGGTGGGCGATGTTTAAAGGTTTTGGAAAGGCGGTATCAGGCATTTCAATTTCTCCCAGCAAGAGATTCCGGCTTCAGACAACGGCGATTTTCCCACATATCCGGATCGACCAGGAACTGCGGCTTGCGCCCGGAAAGGGCATCCAGCACGCCTTCAGCCACGGCCACAGCCATGTTGCGCAGGCTTTCTTCGGTCATGGCGCAAAAGTGAGGGGTAACGATAACATTTTCCATGCGCAGCAAAGGGTTGCCGGGCAAAGGCGGTTCGGGGTCATACACGTCGATGGCAGCGCCGGCCAGGCGACCGCTCGCCAGTGCATCCACCAGGGCAGCCTCATCGACTACGCTGCCGCGAGCTGTGTTCACCAGGTAAGCGCCCGGTTTCAGGCAGGCCAGGCGGTCAGCGTCAATCATGTGGCGCGTCTCAGCCCCGCCCGGGCAGTGGAGGGTGAGAAAGTCGCAGCGGGGCAGCATCTCCTCCAACCGCTCGACCTTTTCGACCCCGTAACCCGCCAGCACGCCGGCGTCCAGGTAGGGGTCATAGCCCAGGACACGCATGTTGAAGGCGGCCGTCATCTTGCGCGCCACTGAAGAGCCGATCCGCCCTACCCCAACGATGCCGAGCGTCTTTCCCCATAAATCGAAGCTGGTCAAACCGCTGCGCTGGGCCATCACCGACAGGGTGACCGTGTCGCTGAGCAGGTCTCCGCTTTGCATGGCTGCATGGGCGCGGTGGATCTTGCGGCCCAGCATGAGGATAAAGCCCACCGCGATTTCGGCCACGCTTTCGGTATTGGCGGCGGGGGTGTAGACAACCGGGATACCCAGCGCCGTTGCCGCGACGGTATCGACCGAGTCATGGCCCACCCCGTGCCGCCCAACGACGCACAGGCGCGGCCCGGCTTCCAGAATCGGGCGGGTAATTTTGGTGTTGCGCACCACCAGCGCGTCGCAGTCACCGATCAGCGCCAGGATACCCTTTCCATTCTGTGGGTGTGGGAAAATAAGCTCTGCCGCCTCTGCCAGCAGCTTTTCTCCGGCCGGGTGAATATGTTCAACGATGAGGATTCTGGGCATCTGACCTCGCGAGCATAGGTTGTAAGACAGTATAGCACAGGTGGAAAGACAAAACTGGCGGCTTTTTTACATATCCTTAACGGCCTCGGGTTGACAATTGGGAAGACCTTTACTAAAATGAGTTTACGTTATGCGATTTATTGGACAGATTGGGGGGACAGCCATCCGTTAACCATTGATCTTTCAAGATGGATCGCCGGGAAATGATCCCAGGGTTACCCGCTGTTCACGATCGAGTGCTGACCAGGATAGAATTCTATTTAATGACCGGGGTAAGTATTGCTAAATGAAAGGGTGGGGAGAGAGATGGATAAAATCCAGGAAGTGAAACGGCTTATTGTCGACGAAAGGGTAAATCTCCTTTTCCGCGACCTCAAGCGCCTGCGCGAGGACCTGGAAAAGCCATCTTTACCAGGCCTGGAAGAGATCCATTCTGGGCGAAAACCGATTGACCTGCCCAATATCAGCGGTTCCTCCGCCCTGCACTCCGCCGAAACAATCTGCCCGTTCTTAAAAGCCAGCTGGAATCCTACTGTCCAGTACGGTTTTCCAAACGAAGAGAATTTTTGCTACAAAGGGAAAAAACCCGGCCCGGTCCCACTCGACCACCAGGAGAGAGTCTGCTACACGAAGCAGTTTTCAAAATGTCCGGTCGCTCAGCCTTCCCGGGTGAAACACCGGCTGCTGGCGCTGCTGCAGAATTTCTTTTAGCACAATTTTACCCCGAATACACACTCTCCTCGGGCGCATCCGTGTCACTTTCGAAGTACAGGTGATAACCGTCCGGATCGACCAGTGAAGTCACCCACATCCCATTGCCGACGAAGGGTTGGCCGGCCTGGATCCCACGGGCGGTGAACGCGTGATAAAGCGCCAGGGCATCCCGGCAGATAAAATTCAGCGAGACCCCCTCACCCACTTTGCATTCTGGGACCCAGGAGTCGTGACCTTCGCGAGCGAACTCCTGCAGCATCAGGGCCGCGCCGCCAAGCTCAAGCCAGCACCAGCGCAGTTTATCCTCGTCGATCCACGTTTTGGTCATGGTGAAACCCAGGCCGTCGACGTAGAAACGGACAGAAGTCTCTATATCTACCACCGCAAAAAACGGCACAACCTGCTGGACGTTAAGCTCAGGTTGAGATGATTGGTCCATGATTTGGTCTCCTAAAAACACCTGGCCCTCTGGCAGGCGGCTGGCATGGCCAAGAACCGGTCCTACTGCCGGGTTGTCGCGATCAAGATATTCCGATACTCGATGGCCGTGTGGTCGCCCTGGAGATAAACCGGGCCGGGTGCAGCTTCCGCTGAGTCGAGCGCGCCGCCGGTGATCCCAGGAATCTCCTGGTTGCAGATCACGGTCTGCCCATTGACTGCAACCGTGACCATCCGCCCAACCAGCGTTACGTCGAAGGCATTCCAGGCACCAGCGCCGTTCGTGACGATCTCACTGGGGGCAATAAAACCATAGATTCCGCCGATCAGGTCGCTGGCAGGCTCGGTACGCGGGTCGTCCAGAATCTGGATCTCGTAGCGCCCGCGCAGGTAGACCCCGCTGTTGCCCCGCTCGGGCAGGCGAAACTCAACGTGTAGTTGGAAATCGTCGAACAGGCGGTCGCTGATCAGGTTGCCGCCAGGTTTCAGGTTGCGCAGCACGCCATTCTCAACCACCCAGTTATTTTCGCCGCCGACCACGTGCCAGCCGGATAGGTCGCTTCCGTTGAACAGGCTGACCGGTTCGCTCCAGGCCTTTGGGGCTGCCCTCCGCAGCGATGGGGCGCGGACGGCTACCCAGGGGAAGGTCTGTCCGTCCGGGTAGGTGGCGAAGCCGGACATCTGGTCACCCTGCAGTTCGCCGGTGACGATAAAATCTCCGTCGCCGCGCTCCCACTGGGGAGGGATGGCGAAGCGAAACGCACTGCCGCTGACTTCAACCCGCGCCACTGGCCGGGCGCTGCCATGGGTGGCGACAAACTGGCCAACCAGCGTGCGGGTGCCTGATTTGCGAACTTCAAGCCACATGGGGTAGTCGCCGTCCGGGCGTGTGAGGGTCATATCCCAGCGACCGATGATAGGTTCGGATGAAGGGGGCATGAGATGAGCTCCTGGATGTTTTTAATATTCAAGTTGATTATATTCGAAAATGCTGCTCAGTTCTCTACTTACGGATGTGCAGGGCAACACCCTGATCCCCCAGGGAAGGTTCCCCCCTGCGCTGGCAGAAGTTCGGGGTTGCCTGGTACATTCTTTCCAGGCAACCCCTGATGATGGTTTATTCCTCGCGGAATTGGCCTTCGATCACATCGCCGTCGGGACCTGGGCGGGACTGCCCGCCACCCGGGTAGCCGTAAGCCGGCCCACCTTCTGGTTGAGGCTGCTGCTGAGCTGCCTGCCCGAGCTGGTTAGCCTTCTGCTGGAGTTCCTCGGTCAGGCGGCGGATGCGGTTAATATCATCGCCGCCAATGGCCTGGCGCAGGTCGCCAATATGGCGTTCCATGTCGCCGCGCAGGTCGCCTGGCACCTGCATGCCTAACTCATTCATGAGTTTTTCCACCTGGTAGATGGTCGCGTCGCCGGTATTGCGCGCCTCGGCCAGGTCGCGCCGGCGCTGGTCGGCCGTTTCGTTCTGCTTGGCTTCGCTGACCATCCGCTCGATATCTTGCTTGTTGAGATTGGTTGAAGCAGTGATGGTCACGCGCTGCTCTTTGCCGGTGGCCTTGTCCCGGGCTGAAACATTGAGAATGCCGTTGGCGTCGATGTCAAAGGTGACTTCGACCTGCGGCAGACCGCGCGGGGCGGGAGCAATCCCTTCCAGGCGGAAGCGGCCCAGGCTCATGTTATCGCCGGCCATCGGGCGCTCGCCTTGCAGGACATGCACATCCACCGCAGTCTGGTTGTCCTCAGCGGTGGAGAACGTCTCCGCCTTGCGGATTGGGATCGTGCTGTTGCGCGGGATGAGGGTTGTCATCACGCCGCCCAGCGTCTCGACCCCCAGCGAGAGTGGGGTCACGTCTAACAGGAGCACATCTTTGACCTCTCCGCTCAACACGCCGGCCTGCACGGCTGCTCCAACCGCCACCACCTCATCGGGGTTGACACTCTTGTTCGGTTCTTTATTAATCTGCTTGCGAACAAAATCCTGCACCATGGGCATGCGAGTCGCGCCGCCAACCAAAACTACCTCATGGACATCGCCGGGTTTCAGATTGGCATCTCTGAGCGCCGCATCAAACGGGGCACGCATGCGCTCAACCAGCGCCTGAGCCATTTGCTCGAACCTGGCGCGGGTCAGGCGCAGCTGGAGGTGTTTTGGCCCGTTAACATCGGCGGTGATATAGGGCAGGTTGATCTCTGTCTCCATCATCGAAGAAAGCTCAATCTTGGCTTTTTCCGCCGCTTCACGCAGGCGCTGCAGGGCCTGGCGGTCATTGCGCAGGTCAATGCCCTGCTCCTTCTTGAACTCATCCGCCGCCCAATTGACGACGAGTTGGTCCCAGTCATCGCCGCCCAGGTGCGTGTCTCCGCTGGTCGAGAGCACTTCGACCACGTTATCGCCGACTTCCAGGAGGCTGACGTCAAAGGTGCCGCCGCCCAGGTCAAACACCAGGATGCGCTCGTTGGCCTTCTTATCCAACCCATACGCCAGGGCGGAAGCGGTCGGCTCATTGATGATGCGCAGGACCTCTAACCCGGCAATCTTGCCGGCATCCTTGGTAGCCTGGCGCTGCGAGTCGTTGAAGTAAGCCGGAACAGTGATCACCGCCTGGGTGACCTTTTCGCCCAGGTAGGCCTCGGCATCCGCCTTGAGCTTGCCCAGGATCATCGCCGAGATTTCCTGCGGGGTATAGTCTTTATTAGTCGCGGGCAGCTTGACCCGCGCATCACCCGAGGGGCCCGAGACGACATTGTAAGAAACCATCTTGCGCTCAGTTTCCACTTCATCGTACCGGCGGCCCATGAACCGCTTAATCGAATAGACGGTATTCTCGGGGTTAACAATGGCCTGGCGCTTGGCCGGCTGGCCAACCAATCGCTCGCCATTCTTCGTGAACGCTACGACAGACGGGGCCAGCCGCGAGCCTTCAGCGGTTGGGATAACCACCGGCTCACCGCCTTCCATCACTGCCACCACGCTGTTGGTCGTACCGAGATCGATACCGATAATTTTTGCCATTTCTGCACTCCTCTTTTCCTTCATCATCCAGGGAAATCATCCCAATCCGGGGATGCCCAAAGGTTGATCGTTGAAAGACCGTCCCTGGAACCCGTATTGGTTTTATCTTAACAAAGGAATGCAAGAGGAACGTTAACAAAATATACGATTTTTATAAATAGCTGGTGATCAGGGACAACCTGCTTTACCAGCCGCTCAAGATATATCGGGTTACCTTGTTTCTTCCCACCGTCCACAGGCTGCCTTCATCATCGATGGCAATATCCCAGGCCAGGTCAACCGGGAACTGCGTTTCGAGCCGCCCATCCGCCGAGTAAACGAACACCGCCCGGCTGCCAGCGACAAACACACGCCCCTGCCCATCCACTGTCATGGCGTTACCTCCGCCGGTCTCAGCCGCCACATCCCACCGGTCCAGGTATTTCCCATCCGGGGCAAATTTGTAGATCACACCGTCGCTGAGCGCATAGATGGTCCCCTGCCCATCCACAGCAATAGAATTATCCAACGCCAACGAACCGGTCTGGTCAGAAATAAAGGACGGCATCTCCAGCAACGGGCGACCGCCCGGGTCATAAAGAATCAGCCCTTCACGGTGCCCTTCCAGCGAGGTGATCATTCCCCAGCGTCCCTCGTACCATGCGGCAGCCAGCCGCCCCTGCGCATCTACCTGCAAATCGCCGTAGGTCCCCCCGGCCGGGTTAACGATCTCCAACACAATTTCGCCCGTCTGCCAATCCACACCTGCAATGCCGTTGCCCACGGCCACGAATACCCGACCCTGGCGATCGGCAGCCAGCCCGGCGAAGATCGTGTTCTGGTCACCTAACCGCCACTGGCGTAGGTATTTACCAGTCTCGTCAAAGGCCTGCACCCGCCCACCCTGGTAATCGGCCACATAAACTGTGCCCTGCAGGTCGAGGTCAATATAACGCGCATCGCTGAGCAGGCCTGGGCCAATTCCTTCTCCGCCAAAGCTGATTTCGGGGACCATATAGGCCGGCGTCGGCGAGGGGGTCGGCGTGATGGTTGGGGTCGCCGTAAGGGTAGGCGTGGCACTGGGCGTTGGGGTCGCGCGTTCCGCCAGCGGCAGGGCCTGGCTGACCACGGCGATGGCCGAAGCTGAAAAGATAATCGGAACCAGGAAGCTTGCCAGGACAATCAGCGCGATGCCAAAAACCAGCCAGGAGATCCAGATGGTGTCCCTTTTGGACAGGGGACGGGCAGGTCGGGCATCTGGAGCAGGCTGCGCAACGGTGAAAGCCAGGTTAACCACTGGCCCGGCCTCCGGTTTCGCGCGCAGTTCATCCGGCACAATCACCGAGGTTCCGCAAAAAGGGCAGCGGATGGTTGGCGTCTCAACGCTGTGCGCATCCAGAGGCGCGCCGCATTTCGGGCAGTGAAAAGATGTGGCGGTCATGGCGGTAGATCCCCCATTATCGGATAAAAAAGACCTTTTAACAAAAGTATATCGATTATAACAAACCTGGGGGAAAATTTGTCAAGAGAGTTCAGCAAAGCATCGACAAAAAAGCACCCCTTCCTCAAAAAGGAATGGTTTTTGAGAAAGGGGCCTTGTTCCGCCCTGCCAGGCGGATGCAATCCTTGCAGTTAGGCCTGGTCGACGATGTCTACCATCCAATCTTCGCAGTTGAAACGCCCGGGATGGCCGGTGTGCTGGCGCAGGCCAAGGGTAAAGCGAGCATCGCTGCCGCGGCGCAGCAGCTTGAGCAACAGCCGGTTGGGGCCGGGTTTTAGCGTCACCAGGACGGCGTTATTGAACGGAGCCCAATAGGTACACTCATCCATCTCAGCTACCAGTTCATCGTTCAGGTACAGCCGGTAGCCATCGCTGTTGCCAATGACCAGGTAAGCCTGGCGCTCGTCAGGGGAGAGGATTGTGCGGGCCAGGTAAGCGCAGAACGGCCCCTGCAGGCCGACCAGGCGGGTGACATCGATCTCATGCTCGTAGGAAGGCACGAGCGCCGGGCGGCCCAGCTTGCGCGACCAGGCTGTAAACAGGCCATCCACGTCGACCTGTGGTTCGGGCAGGTAAGGGCGCGCCAGTGACACAAAGTGCTGGTTGAAGCGGCGCCGCTGTTGGACCGGATTTCCTTCCTCGGGCAGCGCATCGTAATAGATCCCAAGGAATTTCCACAGCCCGGCGCCGATCACGCCAAAGGTACAGGCCAGTTCAGGATGCGCGTCAACCGCGGCAGTGAAGAGATTCTTCATCGGCCACGCCTCTGTCCCGGCTGGGGCTGTGATCGCGACCGGGATGGCGCGGTGGGTTTCGTCTACCACGGCGGTTGCTGGGGTAATGGTCCAGCCAGCCGGTCCGGTAACCGTAAGCGCGGCAGCGGGCGGCGCCTTGCCCTCTAAACGCACCACCACGTGGGCGGCTTCGCCTGGGGCGGCTGCCGGCAGGCCCTGGTATTCCACTTTCAGGCGGGATTCGGGGACCGCTGCTGTCGGTGGGAAGGGCGCAAATTGCGGCGCGCCGGTAATTTCGACCCCGGTGCCAAGCTGGTCCGCTAACAGCACGCCCACCCGGGCCGTATCGCGGGCCAGGGCGGTGAGCGACATCTCAGGGCGGCGGTACTGGATGCCCATCACCAGCTCGTCGCCGATTGGATCCTTAAGGTAAGCCGGGATACGCCTGGCGCCCAGGATCTGCCCGACCAGCGCGGCGGCTGAAGCCAGGGTGCAGTCCGTGTCGTAGCCACAAGCCAGCGCCGCGAGCATCACTTTCTCAAGGTCATTACCGCCGTATAGCAGGCCCAGGAAGGTGAAGGGGATGTTGATCTGGGCATCGCAGGCCTCCGGGTTGCCTTCCAGTGCCATCAACCGGTCGCGCGCATCACGCAGGCTGAGGCCCTCATCATACGCCTGGAAAGCCGCGCGGGTCAGGCGGGCAACCGGCGTATCCTCCGGTAAATAGTGGCTGAACATCGCCGCCAGCCGGCGCACATCGGGAACAAAGAAAGCCATCGAGGACATAGCTGCCAGCATCTTCTCGGCCCCTACGGACTGGCTGGTATGATCAAGCACGCCATCCATCTCAGCGTAGGCCGCTGCCAGGTCAGGCGCGCCGGGGAAGGCGTAGCCCCAAATCTCCGCCCGGATTGGGCAGCCTTCGCCCGTCTCCCAGAACTGGTTGGTAAATCGCCCCGACATTGGCGGGTGAATACCCAGCCGCCAGTTGCGGCGGAAAATGCCATATTCATTAAAAGGATACCAGCAGCCCTCCAGCCAGGCAGACGCCAGGTCATCAGAGGTCAGCGCCGCGCCTTTTTCTTCAAGGACCTTCAGCCACAGCACCTGCAAGTCCAGGTCATCATTGGGCGGCAGCTTATCCGGAAACATGTTCTCCGGGTCGAGCTCAATCCAGCCCTTATAGCCCTCAAAGCGTGCGCCGATTGCACCCCCCATCGACTTACCGATCCACCCACCTAAGATCTGGTCCAGGTAATGGTCATAAGATATCTGCATCGTTCGCTCCTGTGCTGCAATTATGATTCATCGATCACCATGATCTGCTTCACCATGGCCTTAAATATATCGCTTTCCGTGATGATCCCTACCAACCGCCCGCCATCCATAACGGGCAAGGTGCTGACGTCAAATTCCACCATCACCTGGGCCGCCTGGAGCAGCGTCGCGTTGGGGGAAATGACCTTTGGATTTCCTGTCATTATATCGCGCACCAGGATTTTCTCGATCTGGAAGTTCTCCTGCATCGGGTCCATACTGATTACGGCATCGGGCATTTTCTTGCGAATGTCTTCCAGCGTGACGACGCCCACCAGAATACCCTGGTCAACCACGAGTAGCCGGCGAATTTTGTGATTTAACATCAGCAGGTAAGCATCCGGCAAGGTACAGGCGCCCGGAATGGTGATGGGCCGCCGCGTCATCCAATCTCGAACTCGATTTCCTTTCATGAGCGACCTCTATAAATGAAGCCGGCGGACTTGCTGGCGGTCATGCGCACCCAACAGGATTAACAGGATGGCAGCCGGTTCGGAGGTCAGGTTATGGTAGGCATGTGGTTGATCCGCTTCAAATAAAAGGCTGTCGCCCTGCTCAAGGTGAAAAACGGAATTCCCAACCAGGTAATCGAATTCCCCCTCCAGGCAATGGACAAATTCCTCTCCCGAATGGGAAACAGGATCATCCAGGTTGCCGCAGCCAGGTTGAATGATCATCCGGAATGGCTCGATCTGTTGGTTCCTCAAGCCGATCCCCAGGCTCTCCATAAAGACCCGGTTACCGTTGGTCGATAATCCCTGGTCGCGCTTTACAAACACAACCGTCTGGGCCGCTTCCTCATTAAAGAAATCAGTAATCGATAAATTCAACGCCTTCGCCAACCGGTGCAGAGTAGTGACCGTGGGTGAATTTTCACCACGCTCGATCTGACTGATGGCATTAATCGACAGCCCACACCGGTCGGCCACCGCCCGGAGCGACAACCCCTGGCGCTCGCGGTAGGACCGGATTCGCAGCCCCACATTTGGCTCGATGCTCTCCGGCATATTTGTTTCTCCTCGAGTAGATCGTTTACAAACCAATCCTATCGATCAACAGATCGCCTATACAATCCGCACATCATAAGCACCATCGCGCCGCAGAACATCCTTAACCTGATCTGCCTGTTCGCTGTTCACCCGGACATCGATCAACTTCCCATCGATGCGCTTCCCCTGGTGGTAGAGCGCTGTAACTTCGTCGAGCTTGCCAATCCCGACGAATACGCCAAGCGAGCCCCCCACGAACATTCCGGCCAGGACGCCGCCCATGAACGTGCCAAACTGGATGATCTGACCATAATGAAAGAGGTTGCATTGGCACCAGCTGTCGAAAAATGCGGCGACCCCAAAAATGCCCAGG
>CAZBDC010000016.1:0-48785 GCA_964490575.1 uncultured Anaerolineaceae bacterium
TCTCGTGACTGGAGTTCAGACGTGTGCTCTTCCGATCTTTCCGATGCCGTTTGGCGACGTTGTCAAGACGGTCTTTGCCGGTGCATTCGCTTCTAATTTTTTGCCATCGACGATTGGTGGTGACGCTTTCCGCATCCTCAGCCTGGCTCGCTTTACCAACCGCACGCTCAGTGTGGCCTCGGTAGTGGTGGACCGGGCATTAAATGTCCTGGCGATGTTGAGCTTTCTACCATTTGCCTGGTTGTCTTTTGGTATGCCCTTTGCTCCTGCGGCTGGTGGGCACCGGCTGCCAGCTGGCGCGGCAGCCGTGCTTCCTGGGCGAGTCAGTGGCTTTATCCGGCGGGTCCTGCAACGGCTGAAAGAGGCCTTTTCAGCCTGGCTTCGAAGGCCCGGCTATCTTGTCGCCGGTCTGCTGGTTTCTTGGCTGTCCATTGTGGTTGTTTTTATGGCCGTCTGGTTGATTGCCCGTGGATTGGGAATGCCGGTAGCCCTGTACCAGGTGATGGGTGTCTCGGTGATCACTTACCTGGTCACACTGCTGCCGGTATCTTTCAACGGTTATGGGCTGCGCGAAGTAACGGTCACGGCTTTATATACTGCTTTAGGATCGTCCACTGAACAGGCAGCCACGCTGGCCCTGGTAACGCGGGCTTTGATGTTGTTTGAAACGCTGCCAGGTGCGCTGTGGCTTTCACAAATCCTGCCGGATCGCCTGGTGCACCCGCCCGCCGATGTTGAACAGGAGTAGAGATCGATGCAAAACCAGAAGGATAGAGTAAGGTCCACGATTGCGAGCTTCATTTTGCTGCTGGCGGCTGTCGTTTCGTGGCTGGCTGGCAAAGAAATTCTCCATACGGTCCAGCTTTCGACGACCGTTTTCAGCGGGAATGTCTCGCAGCGGGCTGTGGCCTGGGTGATTTTTATCCTGATGAATGCGGCCCTGCTGCTGGGCCTGGGATTGGCAGCCTGGGGTAAGGGCCCCCTGGCGGCTGGCGCGGCCCTGTTCACCCGGATCGTGCGGCTGCGATCGCGGTTTAACTGGGCCGGCTGGATCTTAGCAGGGATCCTGGCGGTTGCCCCTGCCATCCTGATTCTCTATTTCCCCAGCGATCCGCCCATAGGGGACGGTTGGCTGCGGCTGTGGCTTTTAGGGGCGACCGCGGCCGGGTTCGCGGCTCTGGCGACGCGCAGCCAGCACGAACTGGCAGGTTGGCTGCCGTTCCTGGCCGGGTTGATGGTCGTTGCGGTCGTTTTCAGCGCTATCCGCGCCCTGACCCGGGTAACCGACTATCCCTTTTCGATTGGGTGGTCAGAAGGCAACCGTTTTTACGATTACTCGTTAATCTTTGGACGCTCCCTGTATACTTCGCAGCACCCGATCGATCTGACCTATTATTCACCAGGCCGGTATGCGTTATGGGGAATCCTGTTTTTATTCCCTGGCTTGCCGATTTCCATCCATCGATTGTGGGACGCTTTGCTGTGGACGCTGACCCCGCTTCTGTTTGGTTGGCTGCTGATGCCGGAGTTGAGAAGGGGGTGGCGGGCCGGGCTGGCGTTATGGGTAGCCCTGTTTCTGTACCAGGGGCCGATTTATCCCATGTTGCTGATTGCCGCCATTCTGCTCGTGCTGGCGTTTCGCTCCCAATGGATCTGGAAGTGGTTGGGAACTGCAGCCGGCAGTCTTTACGCGGGGCTGAGCCGCTGGACCTGGTTTGCGGCAGTTGGGGTGTGGGGTGCCATCCTGGAGCAGCTTTTCCGGCCAAACCGGGGCAGGTCCCTGGTCCGGCGGTACCTGCCGGCGTTCCTGATTTTTGTGACCGGCGCTTTGCCCGGCCTGGTTGCCAATGCCCCGCGCTGGCTGACGCCAAAAGAAAGCACGCTGTCCTTTTCACAGCCTCTGCTGTGGTACCGGCTGTTTCCCAACTCAACCTTCCCACCAGGCGTGCTGCTCGCCCTGGTTATCGCAGTGGTCCCGCTGGTGGGATTATTGGTCTGGATGGCCATTACCCGGCGCTGGCAGATGGATTGGTCTCAGCAGGTGATGGTGGTTGGCGCAAGCACGGCTTTCCTGGTGGCCGGGTTGGTCGCCAGCACGAAAATCGGTGGGGGCAGCAATCTGCACAACCTGGATATGTTTTTCATCACCCTGGTATTTTTACTCCTGGCTGCTTTGCGCGAACAGGCGGCAGATGGCCGGCTGCCGATTCCGCGCTGGCCCCGGCTTTTGCACGCCTGGGTGACTGTAGGGGTGTTTGTGCCGGTCTGGATGATTTTTTCACAAGGCGGCCCGCTCATTCTACCTCCGGCTAAACTGGCACAGGAGTACCTGGTCGATATCCAGCAAGCTGTAGACGTGGCTTGTCCAAAAGGGGAGATCCTGTTTGTCGACCAGCGCCAGCTGCTTTCTTTTGGCCTGGTGCAGGGCGTCGACCTGGTTTCGGATTATGAAAAGAAATACATGATGGATCAGGCCATGGCGGGTAATGCGGTTTACTTCCAGAAGTTTTACCAGGACCTGGAAAATCACCGGTTTTCCCTGATCATTACCGAGCCGCTCTTCCTGGTTCAGCAGGGTGAGGAATATTCTTTTGGCGAGGAAAATGATGCTTTTGTGAAGTGGGTTTCCAGGCCTCTGTTGTGCTATTACGAGGTGATGGACACCTTGACTGAGGTGCGGGTTCAATATCTCGTCCCACGCAGCATGCCGCCGGATGAGGAGAGCTGTTTACTGCCGGATTAACGCAAAACCTGAAAAACAAGATTTGACGAGTGGAGAGACCGATGGAAGGATGGATACGATACTTGCCACACCTGGCCTGGTTTGTGACCTGGATTGCCCTATGGGGAATTGGCGGCTGGCTGCTGGCGCGCCATGCCTTCAGGCTGCGTCCCCATGAGGAGGCGCTGACCGGCCTGGCCCTGGGTATGGTTCTGGAAGCGACCCTGGCCAATCTGCTGGCACAGGTAATTCCCTTCATTCCGGCGATCTGGCTGGCATCGGGAATAGTTTTGGCGGCCGGGTTGGCTGCGCTCATCATCAACAGGCGGCAGGGCCTGCTTCCGGCGCGTCCCAGGCTGCTCCAACTGCTCCTTTTCCTGGGCCTGTTGTTTGTATTTGTGTCGATCCAGCGCGGCCTGGCGATGTTTGACGACTACGCTTTTTTGCCGACCACGTCGATCATTGCCACCGGTGATATTCCCCCGCATTTTGCCCTTTCAGCCGGGGTGATGTTTTATTATCACTATCTGATGATGCTGTTCGCCGGGCAGTTGATGCGGATTCTTCCCCTGGATGCCTGGGTGGCGCTCGACATCAGCCGTGGCCTCTCGGCTGCCCTGGCTATCATGTTGAGTGGCGTCTGGGTTCATCGCCTGACGAACAGCCGGTTGGCCGGTTTCATCGGGGGACTGATGGCGGCCTTTGGCTCGGGCACGCGCTGGCTGCTCCTGCTTTTGCCAGACGGTCTGCTGGCGCGCGCCGGCAAAACCATCGAATTGCTCGGCAGCGGCGCGGGCAGCGGCCCTGACCTGGCCAGCGCGTTGGCCAGCTCCTGGGCGGTGGAAGGCGCCGGCCCGATTCCTTTCCCGTTTGCTTTTGCCAATGGCATTTTTGCTCCAGGTGTCATTGGCATGAACGGCCCAAACGGCCTGACCTGGCTGTTGATCCTGGTGCTGCTGCTGCTTACCATGAACCGCTGGCGCAATTGGTTGGCCGGCGCTGTGACGGCGCTGCTCGTCGCTGCCACGGGCCTGTTGGAAGAGGTGGGCGTGGGTCTGATCGGGCTGTCCTGGGTGATTGTGACGGCCGCCTATCTCTGGCGGAATAAAACCTGGCGCATGCCGGCCAGCCTGCGCGCCTGGTGGATCGTTATTATCCTGGGCAACCTGATCGGCGTTCTCCAGGGAGGAGCATGGACAGAAGTTTTCTTGAACCTGGCGGCGCGCTTCCAGGGCCAGGAAGCCGTCACATCTTACCAGACAATGGGACTCGAACTGGTCCCGGTGCCATCGATTGTCTCTTCTCATTTGGGCATCCTCTGGCTGAACCGGCCGTTTCACCTGCTGATTGCGCTGGCCGAACTGGGACCGGTCTTGTTGGTCTTTCCCTTACTCATTGCCTGGGGGTTGAAAGCATTTCGACGGCAGCGGTGGTTTGAAGCCGTCCTGGTTGTGACCGCTCTTCTTTCGCTGGCGATGCTGTTCGTTCACTTCAGCGGTTCGCCTGGCGTCCGCAACACATCGCGGATGTATATTTTTATGGAGATCCTGGCGTTATTCGCGGTCCCCCTGGTGTGGATGTGGGCTGCTCGCCGTCCCGATTGGGTGCGCAGCGTGGTCGCCGGGTTGTTAGCTATATCCATGTTTGGTGGCCTGGGGATGTTTGCGATCGAACTGCCGGCGATCCAGAAACCGGTCTACTCTTACTTCGTCACGGCGCTTGATGCACGGATGGCGCGCGCCTATTGGAACAAGTTAGAGCCAGCCGCCCTGGTTTTCGATTCGGACCCTTACCGGGCCCCGACCTTGTTTGGCCGGCCGAACGACTCCTCCACAACCTGGTTTGCAGCCCGACCTGAGTGGCAGGCCCTGCGCGAGTCTCCTGACCCATTCCGGCTGCGCCAGGCCGGTTATGCCTATCTCTACCTGGACAATCATTATTGGGAGTCCCTCTCGCCCCAGCTACGGCAGGCATTTGATGACCCGTGTGTTCAACTGATCGATGAATACGACGATCCGCAGGGGAACTTCCGGCGCCTGTTCGACATTCGCACGTGCCATTAATCTTAACAAACCGTCCGGTGCGCAGCCTGGCCCTTGACCTATCGGCAGGCTGAGTTATAATTCAACAATTGAATATTCAAAGGCGCTATGGACACATCTGACCCCATTCTTGCCGACACCAACCGAGACCTGATCCTGTTAGAGCATCTTGAGCAGAACCCTGAGGCGACCCAGGCCTCGCTGGCTGCTCAGCTGGGGGTAGCGGTTGGGACCATCAACTGGCATATCAAGCGCCTGATCGCCAAAGGCTACCTCAAGGCCAGGCGCGTCGAGCGCCGCAAGCTTCGCTACGTCATCACCCCCGAAGGTATCGCCCTCCGCACCCGCCTTACCCTCGATTTTATCCACAGTTCATTCCACATCTACCGCCTCGTCCGACAGCGCTCGCTAGAAGCTCTGCGCCAGGTCGTCGACGCTGGTTATTCGCGGATCTTCCTTGAAGGCGAAGGAGAAGTTGCCGAAATATGCCGCCTCACCTGCCTCGAGAAAGGCGTTCATGTCATTGAATTCAAAGATCACGCCCCCATCCTTCACGTCCAGGGGTTAAAGGTCTTCGTCAATTGGGAGGAGACCCGGTGACCACGCCTGCGACCATGATATAGCATATGGCAGATACCAAACGCACCCTCCCCATCACCTATTTACGCCCGGCCCGTGGTTGGGTTCCTTTGAATCTGGCGGCCCTGTGGGCCTATCGTGAACTGGTCTACTTCCTCACCTGGCGCGATATTAAGGTACGCTACAAGCAGGCGGCGCTGGGTGTAGCCTGGGCGATCATCCAGCCGATCGTTCACATGGTCATTTTTACGCTGATCTTTGGGCGCCTGGCCGGGTTGAAAACAGACGCCGGCGTCCCGCAGGAATGGTATCCGATCTTCAGCTTTGCGGCGCTGCTGCCCTGGCAGCTCTTCCAGGGGGCGCTGCAGCGCTCGGGAATCAGCCTGGTAGGCAATGCCAACCTGCTGACGAAGGTTTATTTTCCCCGCCTGATCATCCCGTTTTCGGCTGTGGCGGCGGGGCTGGTGGATTTTGGGGTCTCCTTCCTGGTTCTGGCGGGGCTGATGATCTACTACCGGGTCCCTTTCACGGTGAACATGTTGTGGCTGCCGGCCCTGATCCTGCTCGCATTGCTGGCAGCGCTGGCGGTGGGGCTGTGGCTTTCTGCGCTTAACGTCCAGTACCGGGATGTGCAGCACATGATCCCATTTCTCCTCCAGGCCTGGATGTACGCTTCCCCGGTGGTGTATTCGATTGATATGATCCCGGCGGACGGCCCCTGGCGCCTGATTTATGGCCTGAATCCCATGACAGGTGTCATCCAGGGTTTTCGCTGGGCCTTGCTGGGCAGCAACCCGCCCGATTACCTGCTGCTGGGTTCCGTGGTCATGGTCCTCGTCCTGCTGCTATCTGGATTGTATTATTTCCGGCGCATGGAACGCAACTTTGCGGATATGGTGTAGGCTTTATGAGTGAAATTGCCATTCGGGTGGAAGGGTTAGGCAAGCGCTACCGGATTGGAGCACCGGCGATGAATTATCGCACGCTGCGGGAATGCCTGACCGAGGGGATCCTCGATCGACTGGGCGGCGCGAATGGCTTTGCGGGGGCGACAAAAAACCGTCCCGACACTTCCATCTGGGCTCTGAAAGACATCTCTTTCGAAGTGCGCCAGGGGCAGGTGCTTGGGGTCATCGGCCGCAATGGGGCCGGCAAGAGCACGCTGCTCAAAATCTTATCGCGGGTGACGGACCCCACCGAGGGGCTGGGTGAGATTCACGGCCGGGTCGGCTCGCTGCTCGAAGTGGGCACCGGCTTTCATCCCGAACTGACAGGGCGCGAGAACGTATTCTTAAACGGCGCCATCCTGGGCATGCGGCGCAGTGAGATCGAGCGCAATTTTGATGAAATTGTTGAATTTGCCGAGGTTGGGCCCTTCATCGATACGCCTGTCAAACGCTACTCCAGCGGGATGTACTTGCGGCTCGCTTTTGCTGTGGCGGCCCACCTCGAACCCGAGATCCTGGTGGTCGACGAGGTCCTGGCAGTCGGCGACGCTGAGTTCCAGCGCAAATGCCTGGGTAAAATGAGCGACGTGGCGCAGCAGGGGCGCACGGTTCTGTTTGTAAGCCATAACATGTCTGCCGTGCTGCGCCTGACTCAGGAAACGATTGTGATCGAAAAGGGCCGGCTGACGATGCGTGCGCCCACGCCGGCTGCGGTCGACTATTATCTTTCCCAGGGTTATTCCCAGGAAGGGCAGCGGGTGTGGGACGCGGATGAAATTCCGCCTGACTCGGCCCCCTTCCGCCCGCTGGCTGTGCGGCTGCGCAGCTTGCAGGGCAAAGTGGTTGATACGGTTCGCTCAGTCGAGCCATTTACCATTGAGGTGGAGTATGAGCTCCACGCGCCGATCACCGGGCTGCGGATTGGTATTTATCTGTTAAGCACGCGCGGTGAGTACATTTTCACGTCCTTTGACACCGACGAGGCCGACCGTTTTGAGCACATGGGCACCCGCCCAGCCGGCCGGTATATCAGCCGTTGCACGGTCCCGGCTGACTTCCTCAACGAAGGACGCTTTGTAATTGGTATCAACGCCAGCTCTTACCGGGTGCGGCGTTACTTCCAGGATGAAAAAGCATTGACGTTTACGGTCGATGCAGTTGGTGCGCCGGGCATGCAGTGGCCTGAACCGCGCATGGGGGCAGTTAGACCGAGGTTGGATTGGCAAATTGAGGTGGTATAAATGAAAGCGGCAGGTAAAGAAGTTGTAAAGCAATTATTAGGTGAGGTTCCTTTTACAGCAGAGTTATATTGGCTGATTCGGCAGCGGGGCAGGCCGCTGCAAAGCCGGTTTTCGCTCCGTCACCTTCAGGCGGAACTGCCTGAGATGGTCCGGCAGGTCGAGCTGTTGCGTGGGAGTGGGGCCGGCAGCACGGCTGCCAGCGGTGGCCCGCCTCCCAAAAAGATATTTATCTTTGCCACTCTTCATTACTGGATCGAGCATGCTGCTTTGCTGGGCATGGCGCTGGCCTCCCAGGGCCACCGCGTGACCCTGGGCTTTTTACCCTATGCTGAATGGCAGTCGCCGATCAACCGCTTTGACCTGCGCCGCCAGAATGTGTATGCCAGCAAGGTGCTGGAGCAGGCCGCGCCGGTGATGGAGACGGTCTCTTTCCTGACGGCGCGTTCTCTCTTCACCCGCATCCCAGATGACTTGATGAAGGCTGTTCAACAGGTGACGGTGTATGACACCCAGTACACGCTGCAGGTGGAAGAGATCGACCCTGAAAGCGAGCTGTATAAGCTCCGGCTGGAGCGCAACACGGAAATCGCCCGGGCGGCATTGGGCTGGTTGAAGGGGAACCGGCCAGACGTCATCATTGTCCCGAATGGGACGATCCAGGAACTGGGTGTCGTTTATCGTGTGGCGCGCCATCTCAATATCCGCACGGTAACATACGAGTTTGGCGACCAGCGCCAGCGGATCTGGCTGGCGCAGAACGCCGAAGTGATGCGCCAGGAAACAGACGGGTTGTGGGGAGCTCGCGAAGGTCGTGTCTTGAGCGATGAACAGCTCGAGCGCATGCGTTCGCTCTTTATGGCCCGCCAGCGCGGGGCGCTGTGGGAAAACTTTGCCCGCCACTGGCAGGATACGCCCGCGGAGGGCGGTGAGAAAGCTCGCGCCGCTTTGGGGCTGGATCAGCGCCCGGTAGTCTTGCTGGCTACCAATGTGCTGGGTGACAGCCTGACCCTTGGCCGGCAGGTCTTCTCACAGAGCATGGCTGAGTGGATTTCACGCACAGTCCAGTATTTTGCCGGCCGGCCCGAAATTCAATTTGTCGTGCGCGTCCACCCTGGTGAAGTGCTGACCCATGGCTTATCCATGGCGGATGTGGTCCGCCAGGTGCTGCCCAGGCTACCAGAGCATATCCGCCTGATTGGGCCCAAAGACAAGGTCAACACCTATGACCTGGTCGAAGTGGCTGACCTTGGGCTGGTTTATACCACCACGGTTGGGTTAGAAATGGCCATGTGCGGCCTGCCGGTCATTGTCAGCGGGAACACCCATTACCGCGGGCGCGGTTTTACCTACGACCCAGATTCCTGGGTTAGTTATTTCAAACAGCTCGGTATGATCCTGTCCAAGCCTTCTGCCTACCGCTTAAGCCGCGTTCAGGTGGAAAGCGCCTGGGAATATGCTTACCGCTTCTTTTTCGAGTATCCCCGGCCTTTTCCCTGGCACCTGGTCCGCGTTTGGGACGATTACAAAAGCCGGCCGCTCTCAGCAGTTTGCGGGCCGGAGGGGATGGAACAGTATGGTGAGACCTTCCGCTACCTGGTCGGGGAGCCGATTGACTGGCATTCCATTGTCCAGGCAGATGGCATGAATGGCGCGGATGTCGCCAGGGAAACAACACCCGGGCAGGAAGAACGAGAATGAACGCCGCACCAGATTCGGCGGAGAATACGCCTCAGTTCCAGGTAAAGCAGCGCGTACGCCAGTTCTACGACCAGGTCGGCTGGCAGATGGCGGACGGCGGCGTTTACCAGAACGCGCGTTATGAGGATCTACGCCCCGTCTCTCGCGAGTATATCCGGCGCTGCCACCTGCGGGTTAAGCGCTTTCTTAAACCGTCTGGATGCTTCCTGCTGGACGCCGGCTCAGGCCCGGTCCAGTATGCTGAATACCTGACCTATTCCGAAGGATACCAGTACCGCGTATGCGCGGATATTTCCATTGTGGCACTGCAGGAGGCTCGACGCCGGATTGGCGGCCACGGTTTGTTTGTCGTCGCCGACGTTGCCAACCTGCCCTTTCAGCCCGGGCTTTTTGACGGCCTGGTTTCGCTTCACACCCTGCATCACTTGCCGTTAGCGGAGCAGGCGAATGCCTATGGGGAATTTTACCGGGTATTGAAAGAAAGCTGCTCCGCAGTGGTCGTCAATGGCTGGACCGACTCGCCCATCATGCGCCGGTTGGGCTGGCTGGTGCGGGCTATGGAACGCCTGAATGCCGCGGCCCACGCGATCTGGCGCCGGGTGGGAAGAGCAGGGGCCGTGGAACTGCCCCAGGAACTGCCGGCTGGCGAAGGCGGGACAAAGAGTTCCGGCGGAACAGGAGTTTCCGGCGGAACAGGAGTTTCCGGCGGGAATTCCTCTGGTTCTTGTGGAACCACCTCTACCGGTACCTTTATCAATAAAATGGACCCGGCCTGGCTGAAGGAGAAAATTGGCGCGAAGATGCGTTACGAGATTTATCCGTGGCGCAGCGTCAACGTCCGTTTTTTGCGCGCTGTGATCCAGCCGGCGACCGGCGGAAAGCTGTGGCTGCGGCTTCTCTTCTGGCTGGAAGAACGTTTTCCACGCTTTTTCGGTGAAAAGGGCCAATACCCGCTGATCGTCATCCGTAAGTAATTGATTTCCAAACTACTTTCACGATTGGAGAATGCCTGATGGATTGGACTAAAAAAGTCGTCCTGGTCACAGGGGGGACCGGTTCTTTTGGGAAAAAATTTATCGAGATCATGCTGAAGGAGTACCACCCCGCCAAGCTGATCGTTTTCAGCCGTGATGAGCTCAAACAGCACGAGATGCGCGTGGCGGGGTTTGAGCATCCCAGCTTGCGTTATTTCATCGGCGACGTCCGCGACCTCGATCGCCTGCGGCGTGCCTTTGCCGGCGTCGATATCGTCGTCCATACGGCTGCCTTGAAGCAGGTTCCAGCCTGCGAATATAACCCGATGGAAGCTGTCAAAACAAACATCCTGGGGAGCAGCAATGTGATCGACGCGGCGCTGGACGCCGGGGTCGAGAAGGTGCTGGCGCTGAGCACGGACAAGGCGGTGAACCCGGTCAACCTGTACGGGGCGACCAAGCTGGCGGCTGAAAAGCTGATCATTCAGAGCAATTACTATGCCGGGGATAAATCCACCCGCTTAAGCTGTTCGCGCTACGGGAACGTAGTCGGCAGCCGGGGCAGCGTCGTTCCTGTTTTCATCAAGCAGCGGAATAACGGAACCATCACAATCACCGACGAGCGGATGACCCGTTTTTGGATCTCGCTGGAGCAGGGCACCCGGTTTGTCATCCGCTGTGTTGAGCAAATGCGCGGTGGGGAAGTATTTGTGCCTAAAATCCCCAGCATGGCGATTAAGGACCTGGCTCAGGTGGTTGCCCCCAAAGCCAGGGTGGAAATTACGGGCATTCGCCCGGGGGAAAAGCTGCATGAGGTGCTGATTTCGGAAGATGAGGCCCGCACAACGGTCGAGCTCAAAGATATGTTTGTGGTTATGCCGGCCATGTCGCTGCCGGTGGGCGGGCGTCCGCTGGGCCGTGATTGGGAATCGTCTGGTTCATCGCTGCCGGATGGCTTTCGCTTTGCCAGCAACACCAACCCGCAGTGGCTGACGATTGAGGAAATCCAGGCCATGGTGGCCCCGATTGAAGCAGCTTACGAGCAGGGAATTCTGGAGTGAGCGTTGGACGCTTACTGATTACCGGCGTGAGCGGCCTGTTGGGGGTGAACCTGGCCTGGCTGGCCGCCCGGAACTCGGTTCCCGGGGGAAGTTCATCCGTCCCTGCCACTGGCTTCGACGTCGTTGGGGTCATGCGCGGAGAGCGCGCTGTTGCTGACCCGGTGAAGGCGCCCTTTGCCACGGTTCTGGCAGATTTGACCCAGCCTGGACAGGTGGACCGCGTGTTGGACCAGGTTCAGCCGGATATCATCATCCACTGCGCTGCGCTGACCGACGTCGACCTGTGTGAAACCCACCCTGAAGAAGCTTACCGGGCGAATACGCTCCTGCCGGGGCAGCTTGCCCGGGCAACGGCCGGCCGGGGGATCCGCCTGGTCCATATATCAACCGATTCGGTCTTTGATGGGGAGCGCGGGAATTACAGCGAAACAGATCTGCCGCGGCCGATCAACACTTATGCGCGGACCAAGCTGGATGGAGAACGGGCCGTGGCTGAGGCTAACCCGGATGCTCTGATTGTCCGGGTCAATTTTTACGGTTGGAGTTGGCTGGGAAGGCGCAGCCTGTCTGAATACTTCTTCAACAACCTTTCCGCCGGCCAGCCGGTAAATGGGTTCGACGACCTGATCTTCTGCCCGCTGTTGGTGAACGACATGGCCGGGCTGCTGCTGCGGATGCTTGCCGCGCGCCTGACCGGCCTCTACCACCTGGCCAGCCCGGAATGCCTGAGCAAGTTCGCTTTCGCCCGCCTGCTGGCGCGCGAGTTTGGTTTTGACGAGGCTCTCGTTGCCCCGGCGTCTTATACTTCCGCCGGGTTGCGAGCGCCGCGCTCAAAGCGCCTGACCCTGTGCTGTGACCGGCTGGTGAATGCGCTTGGCTGTTCTCTGCCTGGCCAGGTCCCGGCGATGCGCCGGTACGTTGAACTCTACCGCCAGGGATATCCACAGGTGCTGCGTTCGATGTTTGTGCCTGATCATTCTCTTGCTGAATGAGGTGCTTATATGGAAATTCGCATCGGTTCTCATGTCCTGGGGGAAAATCACCCCACCTACTTCATCGCGGATATCGCTGCTAACCACGACGGCAGCCTGGAGCGCGCCAGGGAACTGATTCGCCTGGCCAGCCAGGCCGGAGCTGACGCGGCCAAGTTCCAAAACTTCCGCGCGCCCAAGATTGTCTCCGACTATGGCTTCCGCTCGTTGGGCTCTCAACAGTCGCACCAGGCCTCCTGGAAGAAGCCGGTCTTTGAGGTGTACCAGGGCGCTTCGATCCCCTTCGAATGGACGGTAGCGCTGAAGGCCTGCTGTGATGAATTCGGGATTGATTATTTTTCCTCTCCCTATGATTTTGACGCGATTGACATGCTGGACCCTTATGTTCCGGCTTACAAGATCGGCTCTGGGGAAATTACCTGGCCGGAGGCGATGCAGCGCATGGCGAGTAAAGGCAAGCCAGTGCTCCTGGCCACCGGCGCTTCCGATATCGGCGAGGTGCAGAAAGCTGTCCATACGATCCTGGCGATCAACCCGCAGTTGGTCTTGATGCAGTGCAACACCAATTACACTGCCAGCCTGGAAAATTTCGATCACGTCCACCTGCGCGTCCTACAGACCTACCGGTTGATGTTCCCGGAGGTCGTTTTGGGCCTTTCGGACCATACCCCGGGCCACGCGGCTGTTTTAGGCGCGGTAGCCCTGGGTGCCCGGGCAGTTGAAAAACATTTTACTGACGACAATGACCGGGTTGGCCCGGACCATAAATTCGCGCTCAATCCTGAGGCGTGGGCAGAGATGGTCGAGAATACACGCCGGCTCGAGCGTGCCCTTGGCCAGGGAGATAAATTTGTCGCCCAAAATGAGAAGGAGACAGTCGTGCTCCAGCGGCGCTGCCTGCGAGCGGCGGGCGACCTGCCGGCGGGCACCATCCTGAGCCGTGAGATGATTGACGTGCTGCGCCCGGCCCCCCTGGATGCTATCTTCCCATACGATATCCCCAGGGTGGTTGGTATGCGCCTGCTGGTCGACCTGAAGTTCGGCCAGGAGCTCAAGTGGGAACATCTCGGGGCGTAAAATTGGGACCGGCCAGACTGTGCGAATCCTCTATTTCTCTCGCGACTATACACCGCACGATCACCGCTTTCTAACCAGCCTGGCAGAAAACGGCCAGCAGGTATTTTTCCTGCGGCTCGAACGGCGCGGGAGCCAGCTGGAGGATCGCCCGCTTCCGGCGGCGGTCACCCAGGTGAAGTGGCGCGGTGGGCAGGCGCCGTTCCGCTCGGAACTCCTGTTCCGCTCGGAACTCCTGTTCCGCTGGCGCGACCTGCCGGCCTTGCTCTGGTCGCTGCGAGCGGTACTGCGAGAGGTCCGGCCGGATATTCTGCATGCCGGGCCGGTCCAGACGGCCGCTTTCCTGGCGGCCCTGGCGGGCTTCCGGCCGCTCGTCACGATGTCGTGGGGCTCGGATTTACTTAAGGACGCGGACCGGAGCCCCTGGCTGAGATGGGTTACCCGGTATACCCTGCGCCGTTCGACGGTGCTGATCGGCGACTGCGAGGCCGTGCGCCAAAAAGCGATCTCCTACGGATTTCCAAACTCTGACGGTGAAGCCGACCGTATTTTTACCTTTCCATGGGGGATCGATTTGGAGCGCTTTGCGCCTGTCGACAGCCCCGCTGCCGCGGATGGCGCCGCCGGCAGTTCTGCCACCTGGGACCTGCGCAACCGATTGGGATGGCAGGATCGCTTTGTTGTTCTTTCATTGCGCTCCTGGGAACCGATCTATGGGGTCGATGTTTTGATGAACGGTTTTGCCCGGGCTGCCCGGGAAGACCCTGACCTGCGGCTGCTGCTGCTTGGCGGGGGCTCGCAGGCACGCCTGGTGCACCAGATTATTCAAAATAATGACCTGGCAGACCGGGTTCACCTGGCCGGGCAGGTGAGCCAGACCGATCTGCCGGCGGTTTATCGCGCTGCAGACCTGTATGTCTCCGCCTCGCACAGTGATGGGTCTTCCGTCTCGTTGATGGAAGCGTTGGGCAGCGGGCTGCCGGTGCTGGTCTCGGACATCCCGGGCAACCTGGAATGGATCGAAGATGGCTGCCAGGGCTGGTTCTTCAAGGATGGGGACGCGGATTCGCTGGCCGGGCACCTGCTGGCAGCCGCCAGCAGCCGAAATGGACTGGCGCAGATGGGCAGGGCGGCCCGCTGCCTGGCCGAAGAACGGGCCGATTGGAATAAAAATTTCCAGGTTCTGCTGCGTGCTTACGAGGCGGCGGCGCCAGGGGGGGCGGTGGTTTCAAGAAAACCAGGGAGCGTTTCGCAAAGATGAAGCAGACAGGGGACCGGGCGCAGGACGGGAATGGGTCACGCCGGCGGGTGGATTGGAAGCATCGCTGGGGGCCGGCGGCGTTCTTGCTGGCGCTTTCAGTCGTGGCACTGCTCCCGGCGGCGCCCTTCCTCAACCGGACCCCCAACAACGATTACTCGATTTTTTTCTATGTTGGCCGGGAGATGGTCAAGGGCGAAATGCTGTACCTGGACGTTTATGATCACAAGCCGCCCCTGATTTTCATCATCAACGCGGCCGGCATTCTGCTGGGCGGCGGACAATCCTCCGGCGGGCGCTGGGGCGTTTGGGCGTTTGAACTGGTTTCTCTGGCTGTGGCTGTGGTCCTGGCCTATCGTTTCCTGGAGCGCTACTTTAGCCGCCTGCCGGCGTTGGTGGCCCTGTCGGCTGCGCTGATGAACCTGGCGTTTTTACACGAGCGCGGGAACCTGACCGAGGAATATGCCTTTCCATTCCAGTTTGGCGCCCTGTATTTGCTGGCCGGCGGAACAAAGAGTTCCGGCGAGATTTCTCCATCAGCGAGGCGTTTTCTCGCCATTGGGGTGCTGCTTGGCCTGGCATCCTCATTGAAACAGACCATGGCCGGGATTGGCGCGGCGATTGTCGTTTACCTGGCCTTTGACGCTCTTTCTCAGCCGCCCCGCCGTTGGCGCGATCTTCTCCGGTCTCTGTTTTGGATGGCAGCCGGCGCTGCCTCGGTCTGGGGGGTGTGGTTGGCGGTCTTTGCCCTGGCGGGAATCTTCCCCGAGTTTTGGGAAGCCGTCTTTCTGTTGAATTTTGGCATTTCCAGCCTGTCGACCCCCGAGCGGCTTCAGGCCCTGAGCGAGGCTTTCCGCTGGCTGACCGGCAGTTCCGGTCTTTTCCTGGGGGGCATGTTGATCTGGCTGACGGTTGTTCCTTACCTGGTGCTGTACGACAACCGCACCCTTTCCATACTGTCCGGCCGTCTGGCCGGGTTCGGGATCGGCGGGCTGGGCCTCTTTCTACTTTACAACGGCCTGTTTCGCTCGGGGCTGGATCTGTATGCCCTGGCGGACCTGAGCCCTTACCGGTTTGGCCTGATCGCAGCGGGCCTTGTGCTGGTAGGGTCAGGCGGGCTGTTTTTGTCTGGTTGGGCTGGCCGCTGCATGCGCGGCCGGTTTTCGGCCCTGGCTCCAGCCGGGCGCTCTGACCTGGCGCTTCCCGCGATCATTGCGCTGGTCGACCTGCCGGTTGCGTTTGGCCTGGCCATCCTTACCGGTCAGAATTTTCCACACTACTTTATGCCGCTGCTTCCCGCGCTGGTGATTCTGTTTGCCTATGGTGTTTACCTGCTGGTTCAACCACTTGAAGTAGGAGGTTCAGCCACCCGCCGCCGGGGCTGGCTGGCCGGCGCCTGGCTGGCGGCGCTGATGCTTCCGGTTTTCGTGCCGGGAATCCAGATGACTTTTCAGCAGCTTCACCCGCGCGGCGACCGCCAGGTGGAAGATACGGCCGCTTACCTGGCAGCCAACACGCTGCCTGGTGAGCCTGTCTTGCAGTGGGGGATCATGTCTTCGGTTTATATCCTTTCCAACCGGTCAGCGCCGACGCGCTACTTTACCACCAACCCGCTCTTCTTTGACGGCTACAGCGGGGAATGGCAAACTTCGCGGCTCCTGGCAGATTTGCGCGCCCGGCCTCCGGTAGTGATTGTCGACACGATGATGGTTCGGCTGCCGCTTGTCACTGCTCCTTTGCCAGCCGGTGGTGACTCTTCCGCGGGCTGGCAGGATTGCACGCAGGTGCAGGACCCTGCCTATGCCCGGGCTTTCTTAGAAGCTCGCCGAGGTCCGGCGGAACAGGGAATGCCGGAGGAAAGCATTCCACAACTTCCGGCCGGCATTGGGGATGTTTATGATTGGATTTGCCAGAACTACCGGCCAGTTGGTTCCGTCGGCGAACTGAACTGGCAGGTTTATCGATTGAAAGGGAAATAGCTTTATGCGTACTGTTGCGATCATTCAAGCCAGGATGAGTTCCAGCCGCCTGCCGGGTAAGGTGCTGCTTGACCTTGCCGGCCAGCCGATGCTTGTGCGGGTGGCGGAGCGCGTCCGCCGGGCCAGGTCGGTTGACGATGTGGTCATTGCAACCACCACCGACCCGGCCGACGACCCGATTGAATCCCTGTGCCGCGAGCGTCGCTACCCGGTTTACCGCGGCAGCATGTTCGACGTGCTTGACCGCTTTTATGGGGCCGCGCGCCAGTTTGGGGCAGATGTGATTGTGCGGGTGACGGCCGACTGCCCGATTATCGATCCAGCCGTGATTGACCATACCGTGGCGGCTTTTCGCGCCAACCAGGCCGACTTCGCCGCGAACCGGCTGCCGCCGCCCTGGAAGCGGACCTGGCCGATAGGCCTGGACACCGAGGTGTGCAGTTTTGCCGGATTGGAACGGGCCTGGAAGGAAGCGGAGCTCCCATTTGAGCGCGAGCATGTGATGCCGTATTTCTACGATGTGGAAGGCCGTTTCAAAGTGGTTGTCACCGACCACGACCCGGACTACGGCGCGCAGCGCTGGACGGTCGACACGCCCGAAGACCTGGCGCTGCTGCGCGAAGTCTTCGCCCGGTTTGATGGGCAGGACACCTTTTCCTGGCTGGACGTGCTCCACCTGATGGAATTGGAGCCGGAGCTGGCTCAGATCAACGCCGGGGTGCGCCATAAAGCCGGCACGGAGACCGACGGCCGCATGAATGCGGGACGTCCGCAGGCGCCGGACGCAAAAATTCAGGATGCCAACCCAACAGGGGATGATAAGGAGTAAGAATGGCCGAACTGACAATCTTTTCGGCGCCCAAGCCGTTCACCAACCCGCAAATCAGTCTGATCCAGCGCAACGCGATCCGTTCCTGGTTAAGCCTGGGGCCACAGGTGGAGGTGCTGCTGTTGGGCGAGGAAGCCGGGCTGGCCGATACGGCGGCTGAACTGGGCGTGCGGCATCTTCCGGAGGTTGCGCGAACCAGTGGGGGAACGCCGCTGGTCAGCTCGATGTTCGAACTGGCCCGCCGCCACAGTGACAGCCCTTTGCTGGCCTGTGTTAACGCGGATATTTTGCTGAGGCCGGATTTTGTCCAGGGGGCGCTGGATGTTGCCCGCCAGGCGGAGCGTTTTCTCATCGTCGGCCAGCGGTATGACCTGGACGTCCACGAAGCAATCGACTATGCGCCTGGCTGGCCAGAGCGCCTGCTCGAGCGGGTCCGGGCCGAGGGCAAGCTTCACCGCGCAACCGGGAGCGATTATTTCATTTTTCCGCGAGATTGTTTTGTGGATATGCCAGCTTTCGCGATCGGCAGGGCGGGCTGGGATAACTGGATGATTTTTGCCGGCCGCCGCAAAGGCTGGCCGGTGGTCGACGCGACGGCCGCCATCCAGATCATTCACCAGAACCACGACTACAGCCATCTGCCGGGGGGTCAGCCGCACTACCGCCACTCTGAGACTTTTGAGAATATCCGACTGGCCGGCGGGCGGCGGGCGATCTTTGAGCTTCAGGATGCCAACCGCCGCCTGATCGCGGGACGCCTGCAAGGCCCTGCCTGGTCGTGGAAGAAGTTCTGGCGAGAAGTGGAGATCTTTCCGCTGGTCACGCTAAAGTCTTACAGGCTGGGCCAGTTGTTTTATGCGATTTTTCATCCGCAAAAAGCCTACCGCGAATTTCGAAATCAAAAATAGTTTTTCAGGCTTGTTTCAAATCAGGAGACCCATGCGCATCGGACAAAACCCGGCTAAGTTCGTCAAAGAGGTGGTTAAACCCGCCCGGATTACGGTGGCAGTTTTGAATTACATTCCTTTCCTGAGCGGTTTCTACGCCGATTCTCTGGATGTGCTGAAGGTCTGCCTGGACAGCATCCGTGCCAGCGCCGACCTGCCCTATGACCTGCTGGTTTTTGATAACGGAAGCTGCGAAGAGGCGCGCCAGTACCTGCTCGACGAGCACCAGGCCGGGCGGATCCAGTTCCTGATCCTTTCGGAAAAGAATCTGGGCAAGGGTGGGGCCTGGAATATGATCCTGGCCGGCGCCCCGGGCGAGGTGATTGCCTATGCCGACAGCGACGCATATTTCTACCCGGGCTGGCTTTCGCGCTCGCTGCAGCTCCTCGAAACCTATCCAAAGGTGGGGATGGTCACCGCGCGGCCGTTTCGCACCAGCGCAGACTATCTCACCCACACTGTGGCCTGGGGGGAGCAGACTCCCGAAGCCACGGTCGAGAACGGGCATTTTATTCCCTTTGAGGTGTTTCGTGAATTCGATCTCAGCCTGGGGCAGAGTGAAGAAGAGATTCGCCAGCATTATGACACGACCCGGGACGTGCGCCTGTCGTATCAGGGCATTCCGGCCATCGCCGGCGCTTCGCACTGGCAGTTTATGGCTTATAAATCCGTCTTGCAGACTTTTCTGCCCTTTAACATGGATCGCCCGATGGGGCAGGTGCGCCAGCTTGACCAGCGTATGAATGAGGCTGGTTATCTGCGGCTGATGGTGACTGACCCCCTGGCCATGAACATGAGCAATACCCTGCGCAATGCCCCGGGGCAGGCGGGCGCAGGCCAGCCGCCTGCCGCCGGCCGCAAGCGCGCCTCAGGCAGGGCTGTCCTCCTGGATCTGCCGCCGGTGCGCCGGGTGCTGCTGGGGCTTTATGATGCAATTTTCCGCTGGTATTATGACCGGCAATCCTGAAGAAAGAGGTTCGACGAGCATTTATGCCTGAGCAAAACGAAAACGAACGGCCGCCCTCCCCCCAGGGGAGCCCGGCAGCGCCAGGTTCAAGGGAGGCGAACACTCGCCGCATCTTTATCAGCGCCGACCACGGCCTGTCGATCGTCTATTTTTTGCAGACTGACGTACTGTCCACTTTGCTGGCCGGCGGCGTTCAGGTGGTCCTGCTGACCGATGATGGCCTGAAAGACCAGATCACAGCCCGCTTTGGCCAGCCGGGTCTGGTGGTGGAGGGCTTGCGGCTCAAACAGGCCCGCCAGTACTTCGAGACCCACGAACACACTCTCCAATACTGGCTCCACTTTCTGCGCTGGATGGGCGGCTCGAACCGCATCAACACCAACGCGATGGACGGCCACCTGCGCCAGATGGCTGTGGAAGCGTCCCGGCGTGGCAAACAGCTTATGCCGTTGATCCGCCTGCTGACGGCGATCCTGCGCCACTCGAAGCTGGCCCGCCGTGCGCTGGTGCAGGCACAGCGGCGCTTTACCAGCAACATCTACGCCGACCTGTTTGAACAGTACCAGCCCGACCTGGTGATTGCCGCGACTCCTGGCTGGCGCATGGACCGGTTCTTACTGCGGGAGGCTGCCCGGCATGGCGTGCCAACCGCGGCGGCCATTGTCGGCTGGGATAACCCATCCAGCTATCGCCTGCCCGGCGCCCCGCTCGACCATATCACCTGCTGGTCCGAAATCCAAAAGCGCGAGCTGGTGCTGGGCTCTGACTGGCCGGCCGAGCGGGTCAACATTGGTGGAATTCCTTCCTATGATGGCTACTTTCGTGGTTCCTGGCAGATCCCGCGCGAGGCGTATTTTGCCATGCACGGGTTGGACCCCAATCGCAAGCTGCTTTCTTACGCGTGCAGCTTTGTGACTTTTTCTCCAAACGAACCGAATATCCGCGCGCTGGCCGGACTGGTGAGCTCAGATGCGCTGGCCGAGCCCTGCCAGCTCTTGATCCGCCTGCATCCTAATCACTTCATGCCCGGTTCGCTATACGAGCAGGAGGCCCAGCGGATACGCGCCCTGGCGCACGAACTGCCGCACGTTCACCTGGTTGAACCGGTCCCGCTGGGCGGCGAGCTGGGTTATTATTCGGGTGAGGATATGCCCGAAAAGGCCTCAATGATGGCCTATTCCGATGTTTTTCTGACCGTCTATTCGACCATGGTGGTCGAGACGGCCATCCACGACCGGCCGATTGTCAGCGTGTGTATCGATCAACCGGGCGGTTGGAACATCCCCGGGAAATTCTCGTTGTCGCTCTCTGAAATCGGTGAGTGGCCGACCCATCAGCGCTTCCGCTGGGCGGGAGCGGGGCGGGTGGTGACGGATAGGGCTCAACTGCGCGAGGTGGTGAACGCTTACCTGGGCGATCCGGCAGCCGATCAGGAAAAGCGGCGCAGGTTTATTCAACAGGAGTGCACCTTCACCGACGGCGGCGCCGGGGAGCGAACCGGGGCGTGGATTCTGTCTTTATTGGACAAATCAGCAAAGACAGGGAGGTTGGGATGAAATTCTTAATTGCCGGGTTTGGTTCCATCGGGCGGCGCCACCTGCGCAACCTGCTGGCGCTGGGCGAGCGGGATATCCTGCTCTACCGTTCGCATCGTTCGACCCTGCCCGACGACGAGGTGGCTGAATTTCCGGTCGAGACGGACCTGCAGGCCGCCCTGGCTCACCAGCCGGACGCCGTGATTATTTCGAACCCTACTGCTCTGCACCTGGAAGTGGCCATCCCGGCCGCGCAGGCGGGCTGCGCCATTTTGCTGGAAAAGCCGGTTTCTCATTCTTTCGAGCAGGTCGACGCGTTTCGCGCTGCCGTCCGGCGTGGCGGGGCGCGGGTGCTGGTTGGCTTCCAGTTCCGTTTTCATCCCACCCTCCGCCGGGCCGCCGCGCTGCTGGCCGAGGGGGCCATCGGGCAGCCCCAGGCCGTCCGCGCGCACTGGGGAGAGTACCTGCCGGACTGGCACCCGTGGGAGGATTTTCGCCAGGGTTACGCCGCGCGAGCAGACCTGGGCGGCGGGGTAATCCTGACCCTTTGCCATCCCTTTGATTACCTGAGGATGCTGCTGGGCGACATCTCCGCTGTGAGCGCCATGGCCGGGTATGGCAGCGGAGGGACTGCCGGCGGCAGAGGGACTGCCGGCGGCGGGTTAGGCCTGCCGGTTGAGGAAACGGCTGAAATTAGCCTGCGGTTTGAATCAGGTGTGGTGGGTAGCGTGCATCTGAATTATATCCAGCGCCCGCCCGCCCACCACCTGGAAATTATCGGATCGCAGGGGACGCTGCGATGGAACAATGCCGACGGCTCCCTGTCGGTGTACCGGGCGGCGCCCGGTAGTGAATCACCCTCCGGCTGGCAAACGGAGCTTCCCCCGCAGGGCTTTGAACGCAACATGCTGTTTCTGGATGAGATGCGCAACTTTTTGGCCGTCGCCCGCGGCCAGGCCCAGCCGGCCTGCACGCTGGAGGATGGCATTCGTGCGCTTGAAATCGCTTTGCTCGCCCGCCGCTCGGCGGCGGACGCTGCGGGGGCAACGGTTGTACAGCCGGAGGCGCGAAGTACAGTTCCACCTGGAGACCTGCAGCGGCCCGACCAGGCCGGGCGAGACCCCGGGGTAAGGTAAGGCGCAGATGGCGATGGATCAGGAGATCGAATCTCGGTTGGGCCAGCCGCCTGGGCTGCTGCGGGCCGGGCAAGCGCCTGGCTGGCTGGTCCACCTGGGGGCGCTGCTCTACTTTTCGCTCGCCAGCCTGCTGATGACCTGGCCCCTGGCGCTGCGCATGCGCGATTCGGTCGTCGGTGAAATCGGTGACAATATTTACTTTATCTTCCTCATCCGCTGGTACCAGCGGGCCTGGTTTGAACTGGGTATCTCGCCTTTCTTTCATCCCTGGTTAAACTATCCCGAGGGTTGGAACCTTGCCTCAACCGACACCAGCCTGGCTACCACTCTGTTTGGGCTGATCCCCAGCGTTTTTGCCGGGCCGACCTTTGGCTACAACTTCGCCATGCTGGTCACTTTTGTACTGTCCGGCTGGTTCATGTTCATCTGGGTTAGGCGCCTGACTGGCAGCGGGCTGGCCGGGTTGATCGCCGGGACCATCTATGCTTTCCTTCCCTACCGGATGGCCCATTTTCTCATCGGGCACATGAACCTGTCCGGCACCCAATGGTTTCCGCTCTATTTCATGAGCCTGTACGACCTGCTCCGCGTGCCGCGCCTGCGCTGGAAGCCGCTCCTCGGCGCGGCGCTTGGTCTGGGCCTGATCGGCTTTACTTCGATGCACTACCTGTTGATGGTGGTGGTCATCTCGGTGGTTTTTGTGGCTGGCATCTTGCTGACCATCCCATTCGCCCCGGCCGGCGGAGAGAAACATCTCCAGCGCCCGCGCTTCTGGCGCCGCTACCCGTGGCGCCAGATAGCCCTGAAGCTTGCCGTGCTTGGGCTGGTCTCTCTGCCCCTGGTTGGCCTGGCCATTTTTCCCTTTCTCACGCTGAGCAACGCCGGCGGGCTGGCATCGCGCACGGTCAGTTATGTCAGTATGTATTCGGCCAGCCCGACGGATTTCATCCTTCCCTCCACCGATCATTTTTTGTTTGGGCGCTGGGTGGGCGAGCATTTTGACCGTTCGCTGTGGATCGAAGCAACTTTTTATCTCGGCACAGTGGCGGCGGCCCTGGCGCTGCTTGGCTGGCTCAAGCGCAGCCAGAGCGAGCACCACGCCCTGGTCAAAACCGCTTTGCTGGTCATCGCGGTTGCCTTTCTCCTTTCACTGGGCACCGACCTGCACTGGAATAACCAGCGCGTCGAAGTACCCGTGCCGGCCTTCCTTCAATCGCTGCTGGGGCGTGAAACCACTCCGCTGCCCATGCCGGCTTATCTGCTCTTCCGCTACCTGCCGTTCTACGCAAAAATGCGCGCCTTGATGCGGATGGGTTTCTTTGTGTTGATTTTTAACACCCTGCTGGCCGGGTTGGGCGCGGCCTGGCTGCTGCAGAGAAACCGGAAGTTCCGGGGGCTCCTGGCCGCTTTGCTCATTCTGCTGGTCTTGTTCGACTTTTACCCTGGGCCTTACCGGCAGTTTGATCGCGTAGCTGCTCGCCCGGTGGACGCCTGGCTGGCGCAGCAGCCTGGCCAGGGCGCGGTGGCGCAGTTTCCCTTCAGCCAGGTCGAAGACCAGGACCAGGTTTACAATACCCTGGTCCACCAGAAACCCTTTATTGGAGGCTTTTTCTCAGCCAACCAGCCCGAGCAATATCTGCGCATTCGCCCCGTCCTGGAAAAATTTCCAGATTCCGCCGGGGTCGAATTGCTGCGCGAGTTGGGCGTACAGTGGATTTTATTCGATACCGGCCAGTATGCGGATTTCGCGGACGTTCGCGCCCAGGTAGAACACCTCGGCCTGCGCTATATGGACACCATCGCGGGAGAGGCTGTGTTTGAGCTCAAATGACGGCGGAACAAGAAGTCCCGGCGGAACAAGAAGTTCCGGCGGAACAAGAAGTTCCGGCGGAACAGGAAGTTCCGGCGGAACAGGAAGTTCAGGAGGTGGTTTGGTGACCCGGAAAGAGTATTTCATCCTCATATTCCTGCTCTTGCTGGCCGCGCTGACCAGCATGGTGCTGGTGGCTTATGCCACTACACTTGGCCCTGGCGTCGGCGGGGATGCTACCATCTATCTGACTTCGGCGAAAAATCTGCTGGCCGGCCGGGGCCTGGGGTGGGTGGAGGCGGACGGGACTTTCCGCCTGCTGCCCTACAGCCCACCATTTTACCCGCTTGCTTTGAGCGTCGCGGGCTTCCTGGCCGGCGATTTCACCGCCGCCGCGCGTTGGCTCAATATCCTCCTGTTTGGCGGGCTGGTTTTCCTGACCGGCTGGTATTTCGCGCGGCTGACCGCCCGCCAGGTCCCTTCGTCCAGCAGACCCTGGCTGTCCGGAGTCCTGGCCGGCCTGGTGGCGTGCTCGCCGGTCATGGTCGGCGTGCAGGTGTGGGCAATGTCTGAGTCGCTCTTTCTCTTGCTCGGGTTCGCCGCGTTGTTGCTGCTGGCTGATCACTTCGCCTGGCCTCACCCGCGCAAGCTGATCATCGCGGCTGTCCTGGCCGGCCTGGCCTTGCTCACCCGCTACATGGGCGTGGCATTTGTGGCCACCGGTGGGCTGGCCTTGCTCTGCATGGGGCCTGGCGGCAGGCTAACCGCCCGCCGGGCGGCGAATTTGCGGCGCGGGCCGAACGAGGGGGTGACCCTTCAAATCCAGCGGGGGCGGATTCGTGAGGCATTCTGGTTCGGGCTTATCGCGCTGGCGCCAATGGTGGTCTGGCTGGCGATCGATTTTTCCGTGACCGGGACGGTCGCATCCAGGAGCGCCCAGCCGGCGGCGGCCTACTGGCAGCGCTTTTTGGAAATTGGCCCCGCGTTGCATCAGATTGTCCTGTTCTGGCTTCTCCCAGACAGCATCATTGCCCGCATCCCCGGTTTGATCCAGGTGGCGCTGTGGCTTATCCCGCTGGCCGGGATGGCCGGTTTTGCCTGGCTGGTGAGGCGTTCCATCCTGCGGCGCGCCGTGCCGCCTGAAGGCGGGAGCGGCGGGGGCGATAGGACTGTCCTCGGAGATGACGGCGGGGCGGCCTGGCTTGCCTTCCTGCTTGGCCTGTTTATTGTGGTTTATCTTGTTGTGCTGACCTTCGTCCAGGTTTTTACTTACCCACCAATTACCCTGGCTTCCCGGATGCTCTCGCCGGTCCACCTGGCTGTGTTGGCGCTGCTGCTGACCCTGATTCACCTGGGGGTGACCGTTTGTGCGCCCTGTTCTGACCTGGTCGTCGGGTTGATCTCGCTGGTGATGGTGGGCCTGCTCGGGTCTTACCTGCTACGCAGTGTTATGATCGCCCGGGATTATCATCAGGATGGGATCGGTTACAATGCCCGCGCCTGGCGCGAGTCGCAGGTAATCGAGGCCGTTCGCACGCTTCCGGCTGAGACGCCGCTCATTTCTAACGAGGTCACTGCTATTATGTACCTGGCCGGCCGGCCGGCCTATGCCCTGCAGGAGATTTACCAGGACCAGCCTCAGCAGCCTTTCAGCGTATACGGGTCTGGGGAGGATGCGGCGCAGCAGGTCTTCCGTAGCCAGGATGGCGCCCTGGTGCTGTTTGAGGCGAATTTGCGGGAAGACTTTTCGATGTACGGCGACCAGGTCGACCGCCGCCTGGAGGCGCTGACGGATGGCCTGTATCGCTATTTCAAAGGCGAAGACGGCGCGATTTATTTTGCTGGCCCGCCGTCTTTTTTGCCTGCCATCCCATGATCTTGAGCGAGTCGGAGGATGGGCTTATAATGGACCTTTGCATGATCCCTTTTACGGAGAATCTCTTATGACGGTAAAATCGCTTCTGGACTGCCCTGGGGCGGCTGCCAGAACCAAAATGATTAGAATTCGCAGCCTGCTCTGGATTATATCTGGCCTGGCTATCCTGATCCTGGCTGGTTGCTCGAGCGGTACACATCTTTCGGGCGGCATGCCGGAGATGGACGGCGCATCCTTAACCGAAACGTCCGCGGCGACTGCGGCCACAGCGACTGTTATGCCTGAGCCAACTTCTACGCCTACCACTGTCGTACCGACTGCCACGCCTGAGCCGCCGACGGCTACTCCTGAGCCAACGGTGACATCTACTGCCACGGCTTTGCCTCCCCTGTCCGTCCAACTGGATGGTTTCGAGGCCTGGTGCGCGCCATTGGCGTATTCAGGCACTCAGCCCGAAGGGCCGGACGCGCCGGATTATGCCCGCCTGATGACCCGGCAGGGCGAGCTGTATCGCATTCCGATCCCGGCGGTTTATTGCACAGTCGTCTTCCACTTTAACCAGCCGGTGCCGGTCGACGGAAGTTCAGCCCAGGCAAAAGTTGAGATACGGGTGATGGACGGCAGCAGCCCCTTCATCCAGCAGCCGCTACAGGTCGCCGCAGGGCAGGCGGACACTGCCTGGACGACCCTCATCCACCCGTACGTAATCAACCCACCCTTCTGGGAAGTCACCTATACGATGGTCCTGCAGGAGCCGGGCGGCTCGCCGCTGTGGTCCAGCCCGGTCACGTTTGCCAAGCCTCTCCCCGAGCCGTGCCTGTTTGGCGGGCTGCCTGACCCGGTAACGCTGGCCTGCCCGCTGACCGACCCGTGGGAAATTGAGCCCTGGCCAGATGTCGAGTATCCTTATGACCGCAGCCGGTTAACCCCTGAACCCTGACACGGATGGAAAATTTATGTCAAGCATATTTGACCGTTTTCAATTGAATGGCCGCACGGCAATTGTGACCGGCGGGGCTGGCCTGCTGGGCTGTGAATTTTGCCGGACGCTGGCCCAGGCCGGCGCGCTGGTTTTGGTGGCCGACATGAACGAGAATGCCGCTCGTCAGGTGGCCGACTCGCTCCTCCAGGAGGGACTGCGCGCCTCTGCCGTGGTGGTAGATGTCACGAAGCCGGATTCGGTGCAGGCGATGGTATCTGCTGCGCTGGACGCCTCCGGCCGGCTGGACGTGCTCGTCAACAGCGCCGCGATGGACCCGAAGTTCGACAGCAGCCAGCAAGGCCAGCACGCCAATAATTTTGAGAATTACCCGGTCGAGGCCTGGCGCCAGGCCCTGGATGTCAACCTGACCGGCATGTTCCTGTGCTGCCAGGCCGCAGCCCGGCCGATGGTCGCCCAGAATCACGGCTCAATCATCAATATCTGCTCCACATATGGACTGGTTGGGCCGGATCAGCGCATTTATGAGCGCCCCGGCCAACCGCCCCAGTTTAAGCCGGCCTTTTATTCGGTCACCAAAGCGGGTGTGCTTGGTCTCACGCGCTACCTGGCAACCTATTTCGCGGGCAAGGATGTCCGCGCCAACGCGCTGACGCCTGGGGGAGTGTACAACAATCATGACGAGCTGTTTACCGCCAATTACTCGGCCCGCACCGTCCTGGGGCGCATGGCTCGCCGGGATGAAATGAACGGCGCGCTGCTTTTCCTGGCTTCGGACGCATCTTCATACATGACCGGGTCAAACGTGGTCGTGGATGGGGGTTGGACGGCATGGTAAACACCGTCCCAGGCGCTGCTGGGGTGAGGCCCGGTTCCGTGCAGGTCCTGGCCGTCATCCCTGCTCGGGGAGGCTCAAAGGGCATCCCGCGTAAGAATATCCGCGATTTTGCGGGCTATCCCCTGATCGCTTACAGCATCGCCGCCGGTCTCCAGGCCAGGCAGGTGACGCGGGTGATCGTGTCCACGGACGACGAAGAAATCGCCGAGGTGGCCCGCCGCTTTGGGGCGGAGGTGCCGTTCCTGCGCCCGGCAGAATTTGCCCAGGATCAGACTCTTGACCTGCCGGTTTTCCAGCACGCGCTGGCCTGGCTGGCCGAACATGAAAACTACCATCCGGAGGTGGTGGTGCAGCTACGGCCCACCTCCCCAGTCCGCCCGCCCGGGCTGGTGGATGAAGCGGTCGGCCTGCTGCTGAACCATCCCGAGGCAGACTCAGTCCGCGGTGTGGTGCCGGCCGGGCAAAACCCGCATAAGATGTGGCGGATCGACCCTGATACCGGGCGGATGCAGCCGCTTCTTCAGGTGGAGGGGATCGCCGAGCCGTACAATGCGCCTCGCCAGGCGCTGCCGCCCGTTTTCTGGCAGACAGGCCATGTGGACGCCATTCGCCCGCGCGTCTTCGGGCAGGGTTCAATGAGCGGCAAGGTTATTCTCCCGGTCCAGATCGATCCCAGCTATACGGTTGATATTGATACGCCGAAAGACTGGGCGCGTTCGGAGTGGCTGGTCCACTACGGCGGCCTGGAGATTGTCAGTCCTGCGCCTGAACGCCAGGCGCTGGAAAGCCAGCGCTCGCTGCAAGGCCAGCGCTCGCTGCAAGGCCAGCGCTCGCTGCAAGGCCAGCGCTCGCTCCCCTCGCAGGTTGACTTGGTGGTTTTTGATTTCGATGGGGTGCTGACCGACAACCGGGTGTGGGTGGATGAAACCGGGCGCGAGATGGTTGCCGCGTATCGCAGCGACAGCATTGGCCTGAACCGGCTGCGCCAGGCTGGCATCGATGCGCTGGTGCTTTCTACCGAGGTCAACCCGGTCGTGGCCGCGCGCTGCCGCAAAACGAAGCTACCGGTCGTACAGGGCGTGGAGGATAAAGCGGCTGCTCTGCAGTCCATCCTGGCTGAGCGCCAGATTGACCCGGCCCGGGTAATCTATGTCGGCAACGATGTCAATGACCTGCCCTGTTTCCCACTGGTGGCCTGCGCGGTGGTCGTGGCGGACGCCCAGCCAGCCGCTCTCGAACAGGCAGACCTGGTCCTCAGCCGGCCCGGCGGCCACGGCGCTGTGCGTGAACTGTGTGACCTCTTGCTTTCCAGGTGATTTGCCGCAGCTGCCCATACAAAACGAAAAAGTATCAAAACAGGAGATCGTAAATGCCAAGGGAAATTAAAATCGGCGACCGTTGGATTGGAGATGGCCATCCCGCTTATGTTGTGGCTGAGATTGGCGTCAACCATAACGGCTCAGTGGAGATCGCCAAAGATTTGATTCGCCAGGCGCGTCACGCCGGCGTGGACGCGGTGAAGTTTCAGAAGCGTACGCCCGAGCTGTGCGTCCCGAAAGATCAATGGGATCTGATGCGCGAGACGCCCTGGGGATATATCCGCTATATCGACTACCGCGAAAAAATGGAATTCCAGCAGCAAGAATATGCCGAGATCGACCGGTTCTGCAAGGAGCAGGGCATATCGTGGTTCGCTTCGGTATGGGATGAGCCTTCGATTGAGTTTTTGGAGCCCTTTGAGCCGGTGTGTTACAAAGTGCCTTCCGCTTCGCTGACCGACCACGGACTGCTGCGCTGCCTGCGCGACACTGGCCGGCCGGTGATCCTTTCGACCGGTATGTCGACCATGGAGCAGATTCGCGCCGCAGTCAGCATCCTGGAAATGGACCGGCTGATCATCGCTCACGCGACCAGCACTTACCCATGCGACCCGTCCGAGCTGAATCTGAATATGATCGAGACCCTACGCCAGGAATTTCCCTGCCCGATCGGTTATTCCGGGCATGAGGTCGGCCTGATTACATCGGTGGTGGCCGTCGCGCTCGGCGCTTGCATGGTTGAGCGGCATATCACGCTCGACCGGGCGATGTGGGGTTCTGACCAGGCTGCTTCGGTCGAGCCGCAGGGTTTTGAGCGAATGGTGAAATACATTCGGGTGACCGAGCAGTCTCTCGGAGACGGCGTCAAGCGCGTCTATGACAGCGAGATGTCTTCTCTGCGCCGTCTGCGGCGGGTTCAGTAGGCGGCCAGGAGTGAATCAACCGGATGACTGAACTGGTGAACCGCGCCTCGCATTCGCTGCGCCGTCGCTGGACCCACGCGCGCAACAATGCTGTTATCCGGCGGATCGAGCGGCAGATTGCCGATCAGGAAACTGCTGCCCACGGAGTGCTGGGCTTGTCTGGGGCGTCGCGGATCGAGGCGCGCCCGGTGTTATTTTTTAATGCGTCCACGCGCCTGACCGGATTAAGCCTGAATGCTGCCTACAGCCTGGTGGCGCGCTGGGCGGTCCGCCTGGCCGGGGTGCCTGTGGCCGGGTTTGCCTGCATGCGGGGGTTGAGCCGCTGCGTATTGGGCACTAACCGCGCTGATCCATCGGCCCTGCCGCCCTGCCGCTCCTGCATCGCTCAAACGAAGGTTTTCAACGCGCACACTCCGTTGCACTGGCTTTATCCCCAGGATGAAAGCCGCCTGGAAATGGCGCTGAAGGATCTCAGCCTGGCAGGCCTGGAAGACTTTGTGTACGAGCAGGCTCCCCTTGGCGCGCTGGCGCTGCCTTCACTGCGCTGGATCTTACGCCGCCACCATCTTCAGGATGAGCCGGTGACCCGCCACCTGTACGGACATTATATTTTGTCGGCCTGGCGGGTGATCCAGCAGTTCGGCCATCTTCTGGATCAGGTGCAGCCTCAGGCTGTTGTTGTGTTCAACGGGATGTTTTACCCTGAAGCGGCTGCGCGCTGGGCGGCCTGGCAGCGCGGCCTGCGGGTCATTTCGCACGAAGTGGGGCTGCGCCCGCTGACGGCTTTCTTTACGACCGGCGACGCGACTGCTTATCCCATTTCGATCCCGGCCGAATTCGAGCTGGACGACCGGCAGAACCGCCGCCTGGATGAATACCTGGAAAACCGGATGCAGGGCAACTTCAGTATGGCCGGGATCCGCTTCTGGCCCGAGATGCGCGGGCTGGACGAATCCTTTCTGGCCCGGGCGGCAGGTTTTCGCCAGGTGGTGCCGGTATTCACCAACGTGATCTTCGACACCAGCCAGCCGCATTCGAACGTGGTATTCTCCGACATGTTTGCCTGGCTTAACGAGGTAGTTGAGATCGCGCGATCTCATCCGGATACCCTGTTTGTGATCCGGGCCCATCCGGATGAGACTCGCCCGGGTAAAGAAAGCCGCCAGAGTGTGGCGGATTGGGTGGCCCAAAACCAGGTTGCCGACCTGCCGAACGTGGTATTTGTGGAGCCGCAGCAGTATTTCAGCTCGTACGAACTGATCCAGCGGGCCAAGTTTGTGATGGTATACAACTCGACGATTGGGCTGGAGGCCTCACTGATGGGCGCGCCAGTTTTGTGCGCCGGTAAGGCGCGCTTTACGCAGCTGCCGACGGTTTTCTTCCCACCCACGCCGGAAGCCTACCGCGAGCAGGCCGAGCAATTCTTGCAAGCAGGCCAGGTGGATGTGCCGGCTGAATTTCGCCGCAATGCCCGCCGGTTCCTGTACTACCAGCTTTTCCGAACGTCTCTGCCATTTGATGAGTTTATTGAAGAAGATTGCGTTTGGCCGGGCTATGTGCGGGTCAAGGATCTGGAAATTCGCGCCTTTGACCCGGCTCATTCGCCGGTTCTCAAAACCATTGTGGATGGCATTTTACACGGGACGGAGTTCCTCTATGACGAAATCGGCTGATTCCCCAAAAACGATTGTTGCCCTGGTGCCGATGCGCCACCATTCGGAGCGCGTGCCAGGTAAGAATTACCGGCCACTGGCTGGCAAGCCGCTCTTTCATCACATCCTGGACACGCTTCTGCAGTGCAAGCAGATCAGCCGTGTGGCAGTCGACACTGACAGCCCGGTTATCATCGCCGGCCTGACAGAGCACTATCCGCAGGTGACGGTTATCAACCGCCCCGCGCACCTGTCTGCGGATACGACCCCGATGAATGAAGTCCTGCTGCACGACACGGCCTTGCTGCCGGCTGACCTCTATTTGCAAACGCACAGCACAAATCCGCTCCTTCGCCCAGACACTATCTCGCGCGCCATCCGCACCCTGGTCGACCTTTTCCCCGCCTGCGACTCGCTGTTCTCAGTTACCCGCCTCCAGACCCGTCTTTGGGACCAGTTGGGCCGGCCGGTCAATCACAACCCGGCCATCCTGCTGCGCACCCAGGACCTCCCCCCGATCTACGAAGAGAACTCGTGCATCTACCTGTTCACTCGCCAGACGCTCGAGCAGCGGCGCAACCGCCTGGGGGAGCGGCCTTATCTCTTTGAGATCCCTGCGGCTGAGGCCTGGGATATCGACGAAGAACTTGACTTCGCGATCGTCGATCTCATTCTGCGCAAGCAAATGTTGGGGTGATTTGCTCCCGCGTTCTTGCCAGCGTACTTTATCAGGCAATCTCTCACCTGTAGGATTGGAGAACAGAATGCTTCGCGTACTCCTCACCGCCCCATATATGCTTCCCTATCTCGAGCGCTTCCGGCCGCTCTTCGCGCATTACCAGATTGAACTGGTGACTCCCTACGTGACTGAACGGATGGAAGAAGACCAGCTTCTGCCTCATGCCGGGCAGGTAGATGGGGCAATCTGCGGCGATGATCGCTATTCAGCCCGTGTGCTGGCCTGCTTTGCCCCGCGCCTCAAAGTGATCTCGAAATGGGGCACCGGCATCGATTCTATCGACCGCCAGGCTGCCGCCGGGCTTGGCATCTCGGTTCGCAACACTCCCAACGCTTTTACCCTGCCGGTCTCCGACACGGTCATGGGTTATATCCTGACCTTTGCCCGCCGCCTGCCCTGGATGGATGCGGCCATGAAGTCCGGAATCTGGCAGAAAATTCCCGGCCGCTCGCTCAGCGAGTGCACACTGGGGGTGATCGGGGTGGGCAATATTGGCAAGGCTGTCATCCGCCGCGCGCGTGCCTTTGGCATGTGCCTGCTTGGCAACGATATTGTCCCGATCGCGCCGGATTTCCTGCTTGAGAATGGGGTCGAGATGACCTCGCTGGCCGATTTGATGCGCCGCGCGGATTTTATCAGTGTCAACTGCGATCTCAACCCCACCAGTTTCCACATCATCAATGCTGAGAGCCTGGGCTGGTGCCAGCCGCAGGCAGTGGTTATCAATACGGCTCGCGGGCCGCTGGTCGACGAGCCGGCCCTCGTTTCTGCCCTCCAGGCGGGCAAGATTGGTGGGGCTGCCCTGGATGTGTTCGAGAATGAGCCACTGCCGCTCGATTCACCCCTGCGCCAGATGGACAATGTCCTCATTGCCCCACACAATGCCAATTCCAGCCCGTCCGCCTGGGAGCGCGTTCATTGGAATACCATCCGCAACCTGCTCGACGGCCTGGGGCTTGACCTTGCTGACCTGTCGCGCTTTATGAATAACTAATATCCTTGGCGCTGTCATAGTCTGGCAGACCGGATTGGGCTGAGTGGATCTGCCGGCAGTGCCGCAAACAGAAAGGGAAATAAGGAATGAATAATCGACAGCGTGTTGTGCTAATTACCGGGGCGGGTGGGGGCATTGGCGGCGCCGCGGTCCAGGTGTTTGCCGGCTGTGGCTGGCGGGTCATCGGCGTGGACCGCCGCGCGGTGGAAGCCCCGCTCCCCGCCAACGGGATTTTTATCCAGGCGGATATTTCTCACGAAGAAAATCTCCGGGCTGTGTATGAGAAGGCAAAATCATTCAGTTCAACCCTGGATGCGGTTGTCAATAATGCCGGCGTCCAGGTCGCCAAGCCGCTTCTCGAAACGACTGCCGAGGAGTGGGATATGGTCATGGCAAACAACCTGCGATCGGTCTTCCTTGGCGCAAAGATGGCTTATTCGCTCCTGGCGGCAGCCGGAGGCGGGGCAATTGTCAACGTCTCGTCGGTGCATGCAGTGGCCACTTCCGCCAACATCGCCGCTTACGCGGCCAGCAAAGGCGGGCTGCTGGCCCTGACTCGCGCCATGGCGATTGAGTTCGCCAGGGACAATATCCGGGTAAATGCCATCCTGCCTGGGGCGGTCGATACGCCCATGCTGCGGGCCGGCCTGGAGCGCGGCCACCTGGATGGTGGGACGTTGTTTGACCGGCTGGATAACCTGGCGAGCAAAACAGTGAATGGGCGCATCGGCCAGCCGGAGGAAATTGCCCGGGCGATCTACTTTTTGGCCGACCGGACCCAGTCGTCTTTTATGACCGGCCAGGCCCTGATTGTAGATGGGGGCGCGACTGCGCGGTTAAGTACAGAATGAACGCGATCAAAGAAACCCTCAAGGAGCGCCTGCCGGCTCCCGTATACAATATTTTGCGCGAGGGCCGCGATGCCACCGTCCGCGCGGCTCAGTGGCCGATGGCAGCTTTTCACCCCTGGCGGCGCGATACCATCGAAAGGCTGGGCGAATTGAAAGACCGCCACCGCGGGCAGCGCTGTTTTATCATTGGTAACGGCCCCAGCCTTAAACAAACCGACCTTTCCCGGCTGCGCAATGAGTTTACCCTCGGGCAAAACCGGATTTACCTGGCTTTCCCTGACCTGGGCTTTGCGACCAGCTATTATCTTTCGGTCAATGATCTGGTCATTCAGCAGAGCGCGGATGAAATCAACCGCCTGGAGATGCCGATGTTTGTCTCGTGGCGGGCGCGCAGGTGGCTGAAACCGCGGGAGAATCTCTATTTTATCCACACAACCTATACGGGAGAGAAATTCGCCCGGGATATCCGCGGGCGGATTTGGGAGGGCGGCACGGTCACTTATACTTCCCTCCAGGTAGCCTATTACCTGGGCTTTGAACAGGTGATCCTGGTGGGTGTCGATCACAATTACGTCACCCAGGGTAAACCCAACGCCACGGTGGTTTCGGAAGGCGATGACCCCAATCATTTTCACCCTGGCTACTTTGGCAAGGGCTACCGCTGGCAGCTTCCCGACTTAATCCAGTGGGAGGATGCCTACCGCCTGGCCCGCCGCACCTATGAGGCGGATGGGCGCTCTGTAATCGATGCGACCATCGGTGGAAAATTGCGCGTTTTTCCGCGAGTCGAGTACGACAGCCTGTTCTGATCTCGAGGAGACGTGGTTATGCCGGTCGAACTCCATCCACCCGCAAGCGCAGCAGGGAACAGCGCGCCCGAGGAAATCCAGCTCCCGCTGGTTTCAGTCATCACCCCCTCTTATAACCAGGCGCAGTACCTGGAAGAGACGATTCAGTCGGTTCTTTCACAGAATTATCCACGCCTGGAATACTTCATCGTCGATGGCGGCTCGAAAGATGGCAGCCAGGATATCATCCGCAAGTATGCGGACCGGTTGGCCTGGTGGGTGTCTGAAAGGGACCGCGGGCAGGCGGATGCGATTAATAAAGGTTTCGCCAGGGCTACCGGCGAGATTGTCGCCTGGCTTAACTCGGATGACCTCTACCAGCCTGGGGCCATCGCCGCAGCCGTGGCAGAGCTGATGAACCACCCGGAGTGCGGGATGGTTTTTGGGGATGTGATCTCGATCGACGCGAATAGCCAGCCCTTCAATATTATGACCTTCGGCGATTGGGACCTGGAGGATTTGCTGCAGTTTCGCATCATTGGCCAGCCGGCTGTTTTTGTTCGCCGCTCGGTTCTCGAAAAAGCCGGCTACCTGGATTTGTCGTATAACCTGGTCCTCGACGTTGAACTTTGGATGCGAGTTGCTCAGCAGGCTCCCATCCGATACGTGCCCCAACGCTGGGCCGCGGCACGTTTTCATCCCACCGCAAAAAACGTGTCCCTGGCCGCTCACTATTCTACGGAAGCTGAACGCCTGCTCGCCTGGATTGCCGGCCAGCCTGGCTTGCGGGAGATATACGGCCGCCTGAACCGCCCGATCCGTGCCGGGATGCACGCTTACAGCGCGCGCTACCTGCTGGACGGCGGCCTGCCTGGGCCTGCCCTGCGCGCTTATCTGCGCTGTTTTGGGGCATACCCGCCCGCCGCGGTTCCTGAGGCAAACCGGATTTTGTATGCTGCGGCCAGCCTGGCCGCCTCAAAGATGCCCTTTTCGCGCGGATTGCTGCGCTGGATTGAGCAGCGCCGGACCCGTTTTCTGGAGCAGCGTCGACGGCACATCCTGGCTTTGCTAGCAGGGGAAAACAGCCGTGTCCAGGGTTGAGAAAGCTGCCGTGCTGGCCGGAGCGCTCATTTTTCTGGCGGGCCTGGCGCTGTTTGCTTATGCCGGCTTTTTCACCCGTTTTTGGGCCGACGATTACTGCTATTCGGCGGTCGCCGGGCAGAATGGTTTGTTGCGCGGCCTGGTCGATTGGTACCGCCATTCCGGAAACCGTTTTTCTGCGCTGATCCCGGTAGCCGCGCTTGACTTGCTTGGCCCCCATGGCGTGGCGCTCCTGCCACTCCTTCTGCTGGCCTTGTGGGTGTTTGCCTGGCTGTTTTTTCTCACGCGCCTTTTTCGTCACCTGCTGCACTGGCAAGTTGACCGCTTATGGCTGCTCTTTTTTGGCCTGGTGCAGGTCTTCTTTGTCGCTCTCCTGGCGCCTGACCGGCTGCAGACCATCTACTGGCGGATGGGCATCCTGCATTATTCTCTGCCGATGCCTCTGCTGCTCATCATTCTTGGCTGGACGGCTGAGAACCTGTCCCTGCGCCTGAAGCCCTGGCTTCTGGCAGCCAGCGCAGCGGTTGCGTTCTTCGCCGCCGGGCTGTCTGAAACCTATGCCATGCTGCAGCTTGGCGTTTTTGGCCTGGGTCTTTTACCCGCCCTGGCGCTCCTGCGCGGCGACCGGCGCATGCGCGCCGCCGCCTGGTTGGGTGTCCCGCTGCTGACCACCCTGGGCGCCATCGGATTGATGTTCCTTTCGCCGTCGCTGCCCAACCGGCTGGCGGTGATGCCGGCCCCAGCCAACCTCTGGCTGGTCGTCCCTTATACGCTGCGTTATGTGTCTGACTTCATTTTTTATTCAATCCGCGGGCAGTTCATCCCTTATATGCTGTATGTTCTCATGATAGCGGCTCTCAGCCTGGCTGCGTTTCGTTCGAGCGATCGCCTGGCAGGCTTGCGGCAGGGCGCCGCGCTCCTGGGCCTGTTCCTGTCGCTGGTGGTGGCTTTCGTCCTCATTGCGTTTACCTTTACCCCCAGCGCGTACGCCAACCTTCAGTACCCGGCTGGGCGGGCCTTAATGCCTGCCAGTTTCACCCTGCTGGCCGGGTTGGCTGGCGCAGCCTTTTTCTTCTCCGCGCTGGCCGATCATGTTCTGTCTTCCTGGCTTCGTCCCGACTGGTTCAGCCTGGCGGCGCTGCTGCTGATTCTTGGAGCCAGCCTGTACCCGCTCCGCGCGGCGCGCATCCCGCTGTCAGACCTACGGCAGCAATCCGTCTGGGCGGCCCGCTGGGATGCTCGGGATGCACAAATCCGTCAGGATAGGTCTGCTGGCCGTATTGATCTTGTGGTAAAACAAGTTGAAGTGGTCCGTACCCTGGAAGATCTCGGGCCTGATCCTCAGCATTGGATCAACAACTGCGCTTCGATTTACTACGGCGTGCGGACCATCACTGCGCTCCCATAGGATAGGGGATATGCCTCTTTTTACGCGGCTTTTTTCATGGCGACGGCTTTTGTTAGCCGGCCTGCTCCTTTTGGGGTTGGGCCTGCGCCTGCTCAACCTTACGGAGCCGCCTGTCGACTATCACCCCACCCGCCAGCTGCGCGCTGCCATCATTGCGCGCGGGATGTACTACCAGTCTTTACCCGATGCGGATCCTTACCTGCGCGATACCGCGCTGGAAATTTGGGCTACGCTGGAGAGCTATGAGCCGCCTATTCTTGAACGATTGGTGGCATTTACCTACCGGGCAATGGGCGCTGAAAATCTGTGGGTCGCCCGGGTCTATTCCAGCCTGTTTTGGGTCATCGGCGGCGCTGCCCTGTATGCCCTGGTTCGTCGCATGTTCGCGCCCGGCGGGCATCTCGCGGCTTTCTTTGCCCTGGCTTTTTACCTGGTTTTGCCCTGGGGGGTGGTAGCCACGCGTACTTTTCAGCCAGATCCCTGGATGGTGATGTGGATCCTGGTTGCGGCTTATGCCCTGTACCGCTGGGCTGAAAGCCAGGCTCGGTCCTGGCTGTGGACGCTGTTGGCCGGCCTGTTCTCCGGACTGGCAATTTTAATCAAGGCTTACGCGGTTTTTCCTGTGGCTGGGATGGCCTTTGGGCTTTTGGCCGGCGATCTTCTGCCGGTAGCCAGGGGGCCTTTCCCGGCTCGTCTTTGGGCGCTGGCGCGCCGGCCACAAATCTGGGTGGTTGCCGGGTTGGGCGTGGCGATCCCGGCATTTTACTATCTCGGACTGGGCGAGCGTTCTTCTTCTTTCGCTTCTTTCTGGATTTTCTCCTTCACCGACCTGCTTGTGGATCGCAAGTTTTACATCCAATGGTTGGGGCTGATTCGCGGGCTGATGGATGTGATGATTTTCTTCGCGGCCCTGCTTGGCATGTTCCTGTTCCCATCTCGGGGGCGCGCGCTGCTGGCTGGGTTGTGGGCAGGCTACTTCTTGATCGGCGTCACATTCCCCTACCAAATTTCCACCCACGACTATTACAGCCTGGTACTGGTTCCTATCGTCGCCATCAGCCTGGCGGTCTATGTGGATTGGATGCAGGCTCGCGCCCGCCAGCAGCCGTTTTTCTGGAAGGCAGCCCTGGTTGCTGCCTGTTTGGGGATTGCCGGGTACTATGCCTGGGTAGCCCGGTCGCAGGTGGTGGTCGCCAACAATCAGGCCGAACCGGCTGCCTGGCAGCGGATGGGTAACGAGCTTCCTCGTGACGGTACAATCATCGCCATCACCCATGACTATGGCAACCGGCTCAAGTATTATGGTTGGCGGAAGGTGAATAAGCTCTGGCCCACGCTGGCCGATCAGCAGCTGACCGCCGCCGCGAATGCGAGCAACCTGGCGGGCCAGGTTGATTTTGCGCAGTTCTTCCAGCAGGAAACTGCTGGGATGGATTTCTTTCTGGTCACCCTTTTTGCTGATCTTGAGGCTCAGCCGGACCTCAAAGATATGTTATACAACCACTATCCGGTGGCTCAGCAGGGTGACGGGTATGTATTATTCGATCTCCGCCATCCGCTCTCCCTTGAGCGCCCGCTCTCCCTTGAGCGCCCGCTCTCCCTTGAGCGCCCGCTCTCCCCTGAGGGATCACCCCCCTGAGTGCAGCGGCGGATGCCAGATTTTGTGAGGTAGCCCAGGCATGCAAGCGCCCATCCAACGCAGTGATGTTCCTCCTGCCAGATCTTTCACAAGCCGCTCCCGGCCTGGCCTGACCTGGTGGCTTCTGGTTGGCCTGATTTGCGTGGCTGGCCTGGCGGTTCGCCTGTATGATTTGTCCGACCCTCCCCTGGATTTTCACCCCACCCGCCAGCTTCACGCTGCCCTGATTGCGCGAGGTATGCTGTACGAGCAGGATCTCCAGGTGCCCGAATGGCAGCGCGAAATGGCGGTCATGCAGTGGCGCGCCGAGGGCGTGATCGAGCCGCAGATATTTGAGCGGCTGGCAGCCTTCACGTACCGCCTGGCGGGTGGGCCGGATCTGCGCATCCCGCGCCTGTATGCCATCCTGGCGTGGATGGCGGCGGCGGTTTTTCTGATCTGGCTGGCTGTTGATGTGGCCGGCCGCAGCGGGGCTTTGCTGGCGGCGCTCTTTTTCCTGGTTTGGCCTTATGGGGTAGTGGCCAGCCGCGCCTTTCAGCCTGAGCCGCTGGTAGTGGCGCTCATCACGGCCTGTTTGTGGGCGGCGGTGCGTTGGGAACGCCAGGGCGGCTGGCGCTGGACGGTTGCCGCCGGGCTGCTGGCCGGTTTGGCGATTTACATTAAATCAGTGGCTGTGTTTTTTGTCGGCCCGGCGCTGGCGGTTCTGGTGCTGTGGCGAGGTGGGCTGGCGCGTCTTCGTGATCGGCAGGTGTGGACCGTGGCGGGACTGGCGATTCTGCCTTCTATAGTTTATTACATCGATGGCGTTTTCATCCGCGGCTACCTTGTTGGGCAGTTCAGCCAGCGCTTTTTCCCGCAAATGTGGATCGACCCGGCGTTTTACCTGCGCTGGATCAGCAACCTGGAGCGGGCAGTGCCTTTTGAAATCGTGCTGCTGGCAGGGGCCGGCGTATTCCTTGCCAGGAACCCGCTCCATCGGGCGCTGCTGCTGGGGCTGTGGGCCGGGTACGTCGCTTACGGTATGGCGCTGCCCCATCACATTTCCACCCACGATTATTATCATCTGCTGTTTTATCCTGCCGTTGCGCTTGGCCTGGCCGGCCTGGGTGAAGTTATTGCCGTGCGCATGTCGGGCGTGGGGCGCCTGGCGCGCCTGGCCGGTGTGGCCATTTTCCTGGCCGCGCTCTTGATCCATGCCTATGAAGCCCGCTCAATCCTCAAACGATATGACGCGGCGGCGCAGGCCCGCGCGTGGGCAGAGATTGGCGAGCTTTTGGGCCCGGGTGCTTCGGTCGTGGCGCTGGTGCCTGATTATGGCGGTGGGTTGAAATATTGGGGCTGGATCAACCCTGCTTTATGGCCGACGGAAGGTGAGATTAATTGGCGGGAGAGCCTGGGGGACGGGGCGGATCTTCAGCGCTGGTTCGATGAACGGGCGGCTAGCAAGGATTTCTTCGTCGTCACGCTTTTTGACGAACTCGATCGCCAGGTGGGGCTGGTTAATCTTTTATATTCGCGCTACTCGCTCTACCGCCAGACCCCAGATTACCTGATTTTTGATCTTCGCTCACCCTGATACAACTTCTTGATGCCTGTGCAACTTTATCCTTCCGTGGACGTATATGGTTTAAGATGTGTTTGTCCTTGTTTGGCGTTATAATAATGTGAAGGAGAAAGATAAACAATGGCTAATCCTCAAAACCAGGGTCAGAAAATCGTCCCTCGTTCGGGTGATTTCTTTCGAGACCTGGCCAATCGCTTTCGTTTGATTGGCCGCTTGTTGATGGATTCGCGCGTCAATCCGGTTTTAAAGATCCTGCCTGTAGGTACGTTGATCTATGTTCTCTCTCCTGTTGATCTGATTTCGCTGAACCCGGTCGACGATGCGTTTCTGATCTGGATTGGGACAACGCTGTTTGTCGAACTATGCCCGCCTCAGGTGGTGGAAGAGCATATGCGGGCGCTCCAGAAGATCGTTTCCGGACAGTGGAAGGATTCACCCAATATCTCCTCTGCGGAGGATGTCATTGAGGGGGAATATTTTGAAACAGATTCAGGAGGCCAGAGCAGGCGTCCAACCGGTTAATACCTTTTGGAGGAATCATGACGAATAAGAAATCCCCGGCTGCTTTTGGACCGGTGGTTAATGGTTTAATAGTGGTATTGATGTTTACGGCTTGCAGCGGCGGAGGCAGTACACAACCGCCGGCTGGGCCGCAGGTTATCGCCACTACGCCGGTCGCTTCTCAGCCGGCAGCTGTGGAGCCGGAGGCCCCGGCCCCGACCATCACCGCTGCCGCCCAGCCGGAGCAGCCGTTTTCCACTACCCTGGCCGAGCCGGCTTTACCACCTGTCTCTGGCGATAGTGCGCAGTCTTTCCCTGATCCGGCCGGTTTTGCCTGGGAGCCGGTTGTCTCTGGACTGGTCAACCCGCTTGACCTGACCAGCCCGCCGGATGGGAGCGGACGTTTGGTCATCCTCGAACAACCTGGGCTGATCCGGGTGGTCGAGAATGGTGCGCTGCTTCCTACACCATTCCTTGACATCCGTGACCGGATTGAAAGCGGTGGGACAGAGCAGGGTTTGCTGGGGATCGCTTTTCACCCGGACTATGTCCAGAATGGGCTTTTTTATCTCAACTATACCGGGCGGCGCGGTAACGGGGATACGGTTGTCGCTCGCTTCCAGGTTTCCGCGGATGATCCTAACCGGACTGATCCGGGCAGCGAGAAAATCCTCCTGCAGGTCGAACAGCCTTACCGTAACCATAACGGCGGTGGGATGGCCTTTGGCCCGGATGGCTACCTGTATATCAGTCTGGGCGACGGTGGGTCGGCCAACGATCCCCAGGGGTATGCGCAGTCGCTCGACACGCTGTTGGGCAAGCTGCTGCGGGTTGATATCGATGCCGGCGACCCGTATAGTATTCCGGCGGACAACCCCTTTGCCAGCGGTGGCGGGCGACCAGAAGTCTGGGCATACGGTTTGCGTAATGCCTGGCGCTTCTCGTTTGACCGGTTGACCGGCGATCTATACATCGCCGATGTTGGACAGAACCAGTGGGAGGAAATCAATTTCCTGCCGGCCGGCGTGCCGGGTGGGGAAAACTTCGGCTGGGATTACCGGGAAGGATCTCATCCATTCGAAGGCCAGCCGCCTGCCGGGCTGGCGCTGGTTGACCCAATCTTTGAGTACCGGCATGGCCTTGGCTGTTCGGTCACCGGTGGATACGTGTACCGTGGGGAGTCTCTGCCCGAGTTTCGCGGTATTTATCTGCTTAGTGACTTTTGTTCGGGCCGGGTCTGGGGCCTTTTGCGCGATGCAAGCGGCGCATGGCAGTCGCAGGAGCTGTTTCAGACCGGGCTGAGCGTTACATCTTTCGGGCAGGATGCCCAGGGCGAACTTTATCTGATGGACCGCGCCGGGGGCGCTGTGTATCAGCTGCGGCGAAAATGACCGGTTTACATTTGGTAGCTGCCCGGGAGAAATTGTTTTGTTATAATATACAAAATCGTATGACCAGGATCTATTCGTAAGATTGGAGGTTTGAATGGCAGTAAAGGTCTGGCAGACAATCAAAGTGCAGCATTGCCGGCATGCGGGTGGGGAGGTTTCCCTGGAGGCGGAAGTTCTGATACCTGATGAACATCTGCCAGATCAGGGCCCCCGCGTGGTGGCTCATCGCTGCTCCCGTGGTATGGAATGCGGTTTGCTCGAGGAATCGGCATGTGTGTGGGCCGGCACCAACCCGGCTTACGACCCATTCCAGGAGAAACAGTCGGACGAACCTGAACAGAAAAAGTAGATCGGGCGCGCGTCTGGTGACTTCCAGACACGATCGAACTTCCTGATTTTTAATGGCATAAGGGCCAGGCCTCGCAGCGCGCGGGGCCTGGCCCTTTTACGCCGGTCCTTACCCAAAATCGTCAGGCGATCACACCCAGCTTTCGGCCCACACTCGCGAAGGCCTCCAGCCCCTGATCCAGGTCCGCGCGGGTGTGGGCGGCGGATATCATCACCCGGATGCGCGCTTTCCCCCGCGGCACGGTTGGGAAGCCGAGCGGCATGGCAAATACGCCGGCCTCAAACAACTCGCGCGAGAACTGCTGAGCCAGGGGCGCTTCACCCAGCATGATGGGGGTGATCGGCGTCACGCTTTGCCCAATGTCGAACCCCAGGCTGGCCATTTGTTCTTTGAAGTAGCCGGTGTTTTTCCACAGCCGGTCTACCAGTTCGGTCGATTCTTCCAGGATATCCAGGGCGCCGATGCAGGCGGATGTGTCTGCCGCCGTCATGGCCGAAGAGAACAGGAACGGTCGCCCGCGCTGGCGCAGCCATTCGACTACCACTGCTTTACCGGCTACCACGCCGCCGACTACCCCGAAGGCCTTCGAAAGAGTTCCAATTTCGACGTCGACTTTGCCGTGCAGGTGGAAGTGGTCGACAATTCCGCGCCCACCTTTCCCCATTACGCCCTCACCGTGGGCGTCGTCGACCATCAACATCAGATCGTGGGCGCTGCTCACCGCATAGATCTGGTCCAATGGGGCGATATCGCCGTCCATACTGAATACCCCATCGGTGATTACCAGCCCGCGCCGGTAAGTACCCTGGTTTTCACGAATGACCCGCTCAAGGTCCGCAGGGTTGTTGTGCGCATAGCGAACAATACGCCCTCCCGACAACCGGCAGCCATCAATTATGCTGGCGTGGTTTAACTCGTCTGAAAAAATAACATCTTCTTTGCCCACCAGCGCCGGGATTGTCGCCAGGTTCGCGCAAAAGCCAGATTGGAAGACAATCGCCGCTTCAACGCCCTTGAAAGCTGCCATCCGTCGTTCAAGCTCCAGGTGCAGATCGAGCGTTCCGGCGATCGAGCGCACGGCAGCCGGGCCGACCCCGTAGCGCTCCACCGCCGCCCGGGCCGTTTCCACCATGTGGGGATGGTTGGCCAGCCCCAGGTAATTGTTGGAGCAAAAATTTAATACCCGTTTACCATCCACGACCAGCCAGGAGCCTTGCGGCGAGCCAATCGTACGGATGCGGTTGTACAGTCCTGCTTCTTTCAGCGCCTCGATCTCTTGATAGATCCAATCCAGTCGTGTGGTCATTGCAAATTCTCCAGTAGGTTCATAAAATTCCGCCAGGCGGATCGATTTTTATTTCAGCCAGATAGCCAATCTCGACCAGCGCGGCGGCCACCTGTTCTTCAGCCCCAGGCCGGATCAGCACGGTAGTTTCGTTGAGAGAGTCCCCCAGGTAGCGCGCGAAGCGGGTCTTCCGCAGGGCCGCAAGCACCTCTGGGGTGGCAACCCGCAGGAGCACAACCCGCTCCACGATGGCCTGCGTGCCGGCGGTTTCCCAGCGCTCAAGCGCCTGGATCAGCGCGGGTGGGACCGGGCTTTCGCAGTACCTGCGCAGCAGCCCGGTCAGTTGGGTGGGCCGCAGCCCCTGGGCCTTTGCTCGTTCCAATGCGGCCGGAGAAACGCGATAGGAATACTCGTTTTGATTCTCCTTTCCGGATCTTTTGCCGGGAGCTTTTCGTCGAGTGGCAGTTTCGTCTTCCTCACTTTCCCATTCGCAGAAGCGCGCTACCTGGTAGCGGACAGCCCGCGGCGCCATTGCCGGGACCCTGATGCGGCCTTCTGGGCTGACTTTCAAGGCCTCTTCTTCCCTGGCCAGGTTGCCTGGTGAATCGCCGTGCCACAGGTCGGCTGCCCAATCCGAGAGGCGTAGGGCAGTTGGCGCTGCGCCGGGTTCGGGCGATGCCAGGTCTACCAGGCCTAACCAGTGCATGGGTCCGGTGATGATGAAGCGAACCAGCGCGCCGTCAACTTCATCCCAGGCCGTGAACCCGCGCAGGTAGCTGCCGGTGCTTGCCTGTTGGATGAACCAGGAGTCATAATCGCCGGCCGGGCGCTGAAAATCCGGCGCGTGTTCGCGGATGGCTGTTACGAAGGCGTTCAGGCTCCACCAGCGGTGCTCGGGGATCTGGCCAACCAGATCCAGGATGGCCTGGCGGGCGCGCAGCGGGTTATTGCTCCAATCTCCCTCGAACTTCAGGCCAGGCAGCAGCAAAAGTTCGTTGAATATTTTGTCTTCCATCCAGGCCTGCGCCAGTTGGGCCAGCGCTTTGCCGCGCGGGGCTTCCAGGAAAGCTCGCGTGCTTTCTGGATGCGGTAAATCATCGAGATCCAGCAGGCGCGCAGCTCTCAGCAGGCTTTTCAGCGCCTCTACCGGGATCCCACCGAGATGCAGCCTGGATAGGGCCTCCTGATCCAGTTTCAAGCGCAAGGCAGCCAGCAGCGTGCAGGCATGGTCAAGGATGCGATCGCTCGCCGGATAGGAGTGCGCTGTTTCGTTTGGGGTAGCAGGACGGCCCAGCGGCGCCGGGGCCTCGCCACGCAGGGAGGGCAGCAGCGGCAGCAAATCATCCGGGATATAGGCGTACTCCTGCGGCTCGTTGGCAGGTGGGAGGCTCAGAAAGGCGCGCCCGATCAGCCCTCGATACCATATCACTTCCGCAGCCGAGGCGGGTTTCAAATCGGGCCGCTCGCGGTCGCGTCTGGCCATCCCCATCCGGCGCACTTCTCCAAACCGGCGCACAAAGGCTGCCCACAACATTCGCCCCTCGTTCTGAAGCAGTGTTTGCAGCAAGTTTTTCGCGTCTTGGGGCAGCGCTTCAACGATCTCGGCAAAATCGGCGTGCTCGATGATCCCCTGGACGGTGATCGGCAGGGCGGTCACTGCGTCGGGGGCGTTGAGCTCGATCCCCCAGGCGCCGGCGACGATTTTTAAAAACCCCAGATCGTGCCCTTGTAAAGTGTGTTCGAGGTCAGGCATGGCATGATAATTGTAACGTAAGTTGGCGGGATGTGCCTCACCCCGGCATGGCCCGATTGGGCCTCCTGTGCTGATGATCATTTGTAAGGTTTGGGTAATTGACGCTGTATGACCTTACAAGTATAATTTTTCAAGCGTTTCTCGGCTTTTCATTCAAATGATGTCCCCATGAGGCCTGCTACATGGCGTTAAAAGGAAATTTGCGCGACTTTACCATCACCCAACTGCTCAATTTGATTAACCTTGCCAGGAAGACTGGCACGTTAGTCATCGAAGGGCCGACTGAGGTTGCGCGGGTAGCTTTCCGAGAAGGAAAGCTTTCCTTTGCCCAATATGGCGGGGAGGATACCAGCCTTGCTTCGATCCTTCAGAGAGGGAACAAAATTTCTCAGAGCCAGTATCGGATTCTCAAGGAACGCACGGCCAGGATGTCGGATAAAGAGCTTGGCCTTCTTCTCATTAATGCTGGTTATTTGAGCCAGGAAGATATCATCGTCAGCCTGCAGAAGTACTTTGTCGATGTGGTGCGGCGCCTGTTCACCTGGGTCGAGGGGCTGTTTCGTTTTGAACAGAATGTTCCTTTCCCAGGCGATGGGAAAATAACGGTGAAGATCGACCTGGAGAATCTTATTATCGAAGGATCGCGCCAGCTGCGGGAATGGGAGCAGCTCCAGGAGGAAATTCCCAGCCTGGAAATGGCATTGAAATTTACCGACCGGCCGGGTACTGACTTAAAAAATATCAATCTCAGCCTGGAAGAATGGCGAGTTGTTTCTTACGTGAATCCGCGCAACACAATGAATCAGATTGCGCGGGCAGTGAAAATGAATGACCTGGAAATCCGCCGGGTGGTTTATGGCTTGTTGCAGGCCGGGTTGGTTGAAATCGTTCGACCGGGTGGCGCGCGTGTGGTCACACCGCCCACTTCTTTTCCCACCCAGAATAAAGAAGAACAGAAGTCGATGCTTAACCGTATCATCAGCAGGATTCGCTCCTTATAACCTACTGAAGTGAAGGAAATGGTCTTATGCAAACCGTCAAAATGGTAGTTACCGGACCTTTCAACGCTGGCAAAACTGAATTTATCCAGTCCGTTAGCGAGATCAATGTCGTTTCGACGGAGCGCAAAATCACTTCGGCGGCGGAAAAGGTCAAAGAAACAACGACGGTAGCGATGGACTTTGGCCGGATCACAGTGGATCAGGACCTGGTTCTTTATCTGTTTGGGACTCCCGGGCAAAAGCGCTTTGATTTTATGTGGGAGATTCTTTCGGAAGGGATGCTGGGCTTTGTTGTCATGGTAGACAGCACCCGGCCTGAAACTTTCCGCGAAGCGCGCAGCATCCTGGAGACCTTCCGTGCTTATGCTCCGACTCCATACGTGGTTGCCGCAAACAAGCAGGATCTGCCGGATGCATGGGAACTCGACGACATCCGCCTGGCGCTGCGGATCAGTCCCAATGTAAAGCTGCTTCCCTGCGTCGCTACCAAGAAGGATACAGTCAAGGCCGTTTTGTTGGAGCTTTTGTACAGCATCTTAGCGGAAATGGAGGCGGGCTAATTCCCAAAAGCCTGAACCCAGAAGCTGTGTCTTCGATCACGACGGACCAGGGCATTGTTCATTATGAGGTGTACGGGCGAGGACGCCCGGTTATTCTTTTGCATGGATGGTTGGGATCATGGGGACTGTGGCAGGAAACCATGACCTTTCTTGGGCAGTACTACCGTACTTACGCGTTGGATTTTTGGGGCTTTGGTGAATCGGGCAAAAAGCGCAATACTTACATGGTCCAGGATTTCGTCAGCCTGGTCGACCAGTTTATGGAGCAGCTGGGCATTGTGCAGGCTCCTTTGGTAGGCCACAGCATGGGCGGGACGGTCAGTCTCTCGGTGGCGCTAAAGTATCCGGAAAAAGTGCAAAAAGTTGTCATCATCGGTTCGCCCATTGCTGGTTCTTCGCTGGCAATACCGCTGAAGCTGGCCGGGCACCGGCGGATTGCTTTTATGCTGTTTCATATGTTTGGCCTGTTTCGCATGGGAATGCGACTTTATTCACCGGTAATTTGCAAGGACCCTCGTTTCCCTGGGATGATGGACAGGGACCTGTCGAAAACCACCCTGGAGTCTTTTCTGATCAGCATTGCTTCTTTACGGCGCACCGATCTGCGTTCAGAAATAAACCAGATCCAGATTCCGGTGATGGGGATGTTTGGTGACCGGGATAATATCGTTGACCCTCGCCAGTGGCAGGTATTACAGCAGGGTTTGCCATCGGCTCGCATTGAACGGTATAACCGGGCAGGACACTTCATAATGTTGGATGAGCCCAAAATTTTCATGAATACCCTGAAAGAATTTTTGGATTGCTCTCCATGATTGGATCATGATGCTATGTTAGCGAGCTTAAACTCATCACACTCCGCGCAGATTTTCTTTGAAGGTGCCCAGGAACTGCTTGGCCCAGAACGCCTGGAGCAAATTGCGGGCGATCAGGCCCTATCTTCACCATCGCTGCAAGCCCTTCAGGAATTCCTGCAGGCGTTGGAGAGCATTTATGGCGTTCCGGGCGGGCGCGGACTGGCGTTTCGCATTGGGCAGACGGCATTTAAGTATGTGCTCCGGAGCTCGGGTCAAAAGATTGGCCTGCGCGAGAAAGAATTTTATTTTCTGCCGCACCAGCGCCGGTTAGAAACCGGCCTGCAGATCCTGGCAGGGGAGATCGGCCGGGACTGGGGCCAACTGATTACCGTATCAAACAGCCCGACCTGCTGGATTGTGCGGGTGGAGCAGGGGGATGGCCCCTGTGGCTGCAAGCCCAAGGACACTTGCTGCCAGGCTTTAGCGGGCCTTCTACATGCGTACATGGCCTGGGCCGGCGGAGGACGATATTACCGGATTGTTGAAACGGAATGCCAGGCTTCCGGAGATCCGACCTGCGCTTTCCAGATCGAGAAGAAGCCGCTAGACTGAGGATGATATGTTCAAGATCATCTTGCAGTCCCGCAAAAAAATTCCCCCGTTTAACGAACCTGCCCGCGATCTGCGCATTTTGAATAAACCCCTCTGGCTGGCCCAACGGGATG
>CAZBDC010000016.1:48795-50128 GCA_964490575.1 uncultured Anaerolineaceae bacterium
TAATCTTTATTTCGATGGCGAGTACATCAACGCATTCCTTCGCCAGGCGATAGCCGCTGGCCAGCCGGTCCGGGCTGCTTTCTCAAGCAACGATCCTGCCTTTCGAGAGCACATCCTTCCTCTCTCAACCTCCTTTACCCCGGCCGGGGATATCTACCTGGCCGATTTGTGGTATTACCCCAATGGGCCCACGCCCGGCGCCCGGCCCTTGATCATTGACCCGGAAACCAAAGAGATCGGATATTATCACGTGCCGCTCTACATGGCTGCTGACCAGGGTGACCTGGTTTATCAGGTTCCCCTGCGCAGCCTGATCGCGATTGATTCCTGGGTGCATATCTTGATCGCCGATGCTGTTTTTGGCCTGTTTGGCCGCGGGGCCCGGTTTGAAAAGCGTCTTAACCAGGACTTTTTCTTCAAGCTGCGGGTTCTAGGGCGGGCTTTGTATGAAGGCTGCCAGCTGCTGGAGAGTTCGGCGGTCGTGCAGGTTGGCCGCAACTGTGTTATTGATCCGACTGCGATTATTCATGGCCCCACAACCATTGGCGACAATGTGACTGTTGGCGCGGGAGCTGTCATTGAGAACTGCCTGATTGGTGATAACGTCAATATTTCACAGGGCTGCCAACTGATGTTATCTGTTATTGGAGACGGTGCCTTTCTGCCTTTTCGGGCTTCGCTGTTTATGACCACAATTATGGAAAACAGCCTGGTTGCCCAGAACACCTGTTTGCAAATGAGTGTCATCGGGCGCAACACGTTTGTTGGTGCCGGGTCTACCTGGACGGATTTCAACCTGCTCTCTTCGCCGATTAAGGCACGCGATGGAAGCGGCGAGCTTAAAAATGCTCACCGGCCTGTGCTGGGCGGTTGTGTTGGGCATAACTGCCGGATTGGCGCTGGGATGATCATTTACCCGGCCCGGATTATCGAATCGGATGTCATCCTGTTTGCTTCAAAGGAACGCCGGGTGATCGACCGAGATGTCACCTACGAAGAAAGTGACCATCTTAAATTGCCAATTGCCAACCTGCATACTCGTTCCTATCCTCGCGAGGGTGAAAAAGAAGTTGAGTCCTGGTAAAAAATAGCTAAATTTTTGTGGGGCTACTGTTGTAAGAATGTACACTTTTGCGTAAGATTAAAGAACCAATCTTTATGGATTGGACCAACTTTTATGACGCTGTGTGCATAACTTGAGGGTCCGCGAACGCAACTTTTGGAGGCTGTAATGGGTAAAGCCCGCCTGCTGATTGTCGAAGATGATTTTGATATTTCTAACCTTGTTTTTGCGCAAATAGAGCGGGTTTCTATTCAAAAATGCCCGCGAGCG
>CAZBDC010000017.1:0-48152 GCA_964490575.1 uncultured Anaerolineaceae bacterium
GGGTGCGAAGCACCCCATCTCAAAAACAGCGCAAACATGAAGTTGCTCTCAACCAGGAGGTTCATCCAATGCCCCACGAAACCATGACCCCGCGCGAGCGCTGGCTGGCGGTCCTCAACCGCCAGGCCCCCGACCGCGTCCCGATGGATTACTGGTCGACGCCTGAGTTCAGCGCCCGGCTGATCCGCCACCTGGGCCTCAGCCGCAAAAGCCACAAGAAACTGGCGGCCGACCTGGACCGTTCGACGCGCGACATCCGCAACCTGAACGAGGGCAAGCGCGCTCTGCGCGAGGCCCTCACCCGCCTGCGGGTCGACTTCGTCGTCGGCGTCGGCCCGCGCTATATTGGACCAAAACCACCGCCCAACACCGATATCTTCGGCTGCGCCTACCGCACGATCGATTACGGCACCGGGGCGTACAGCGAGGTAGTCACCCACCCGCTGGCGAAATACCGCACCGCGGATGAAATCGAGCAGGATTATCGCTGGCCCAGCCCCGACTGGTACGATTACAGCGTCATCCCCGCCCAGATCGAGGGCTGGGAACACCACCCCATCCGCGGCGGCGGCTCGGAGCCTTTCCTGACCTACAAGAACCTGCGCGGCGACGAGCAGGCCATGATCGACCTGGTCGAAAACCCTGACATCGTCCACTACTGCCTGGATAAGCTGTTCGAGCTGGCCTACACCAGCACCCTGCGCATCTACGAGACCATCCCGGGCAAGGTGATGATTACCTACGTGGCGGAAGACATGGGCGGGCAGGACAACCTGATGTTTTCCAAAAAGCACATCCGCGCCTATTTGCTGCCGCGCATGAAGCGGGTCATCGACCTGGCCCACCAGGCCGGGGCCTACGTCTTCCACCACAACGACGGCAACTGCCGGGCGATCATCCCCGACATGATCGAAGCCGGCATCGATGTGCTCAACCCGATCCAGTGGCGCTCGCGCGGGATGGACCGCGAGGGCCTGAAGGCGGATTTCGGCGAGCGGCTGGTCTTCCACGGCGCGGTCGACAACCAGTACACCCTGCCGTTTGGGTCCGTGGCTGAAGTGCGCCAGGAAGTGGCCGACAACCTGCGCATCCTTGGCGAGGGCGGGGGCTATATCCTGGCGCCCTGCCACAACATCCAGCCGGTTACCCCACCGGAGAACGTGGTGGCAATGTACGAGGAGTGCTTCAATTTATCGAGCGGGTAAGCGCGCCCCTATGAAACCTTGGAAATGGCAACCTTCTGGAGGACAGGTATCAACTCCAACTGACTGAATACTTAACCACGAAGAACACAAAGCACACAAAGAATATCTTACAAATCCTCTTTCTTTGTGCTCTTGGCTAACTTGAGTGACAAACAGGCGGTCATTGCGAGCGAAGCGAAGCAATCTGCGGCGCCGACCAACCGGCTTACCTGGCTACAGCGAGGCTGACACGTGGGATGAAACGCCTTCCCGGGCGTGTAGCCTGTTCTTAATGACCGGTTAAGTGGGTTATTGACAGCCTGTCTGGGTGAAGTATGCCTCTTCGACCGACTGCCAGGTGTCTTCGCCAGCGGGAATCAGGTATTGGCCCAGCAGGGGAGTCGCGGCGCGGATCTCGTCCGCGATGCGCAGCGCCAGCCGCCTCATGCTGAAATGGGCGTTGGATGCCGCGCGCAGGCTGGTAAAGTGGCCGGCGGTGCGCAGGTTGAAATCCAGCAGGACCCGGCGGTTATAGCCGTTGGGCACCACATAACCGGCGACGTGCGGGTTATAGGCGGCCAGTTCCTCATAGGCCTGGGCAATTTCATCCATCGCCTGGCGGTACGGGCTTTCGATCCCGGCTGAGATGATCCGTTTGGGTACGGCGTAACCTAACCGCGTGGTAAGCGCCTGGGCCGTCTGGGTCATCATGCGGTGGCGCTTCAGCTCGAAGTAGCCGCCCTGGTCGATGGTGACATCGAAGGTATAGCGGGCCAGCTCGGTTTCGCGCAGGGGAATATCATGGTGGCCTAACGCACCGAGCAGCGCCTGGGCCAGCTCCGCCCGCCCGGCCGCGTCCAGGGCTTCAACGTGCCGCGCTGCTTGCGCATAGCTTAGCTCGCCGAAGCGGTACAGCGCCGCGGCCAGCACGCGCAGCTCGCCTTCTGGCGCGTACGCAACCAGCCGGCACCAGTCCTGGCCGGCGCACGGATCCGGCTCGACGGCGGACGCCAGGCGGCTGAGTTCGGCCTGGCTTTCTTCCAGGTAAGGCACCCGCTCGACGTACTTGAGCAGAGTGGGCACGCTTTCCAGGGCCACAGCCTTGATCTCGGCGCCGATGGCGCGCACCTCGGCCAGCGGGTGCGACAGCATCTTGCGCAGGGCGTGTTCGAGCGCCCGCGCGTTGATCGTCATGCCCAGGTTGGCCAGCGCGGCAGCCGGCAGGAAGAAGCGGCACACGTCGACGTACTCGGAGCGGATGCGCCGCTCCCACTGCCCGTCGCTCTCGCCGGGCTGGCGGGGGAAGTCGCGCTCCACGTCGCGGCGGACGGGCAGCAGAGATTCCTGGTAGGCGGCAAACAGGCGCCGGCAGGCTTCCTGGTAGCGCTCGCGCAGCCCCTCTGGCGCGCCTTCGGCCAGCTCGGGCGGCGTGTAAAATTCATCCGCGGACCATTTCTGGTAGCGGGTGGATTTTTCGGTGTAAGATGCCAGGCGGTTCCCCTCGAGCGTTTCGACGGCCAGGCGCGAGACATTTTCGATCGCCACGTGCAGCACGGCGTGCTCGGCGACCGAGGCGTGCCCGTAGCCGACCACCCACTTCTCGTGGAACTCGGCGCTTTTTTCGCTGGTCAACTCGGCGGCGATGGTGCGGAACGACTGCGGTGAGCGCGAGGTCTTGGCGAAGGCCACCGCGATGGTCTCGGGGTCCAGCGTTTGCGGGTCGAGCAGGTAGATCTGGCGTTCAGCCGGCATTGGCAAGCACCTCCCGGGCGTTCTGCGTGTCGAGGACCATCTGGTCGATCAGCGCCTGGGCCGAGTCAAAGCGCAGCTCGGGCCGCAGGAATTCGAGGAAGTCGACCCGCACGGTCTGCCCGTACAGGTCTTCATTGAAATCGAGCAGGTAGGCTTCAACCTGTGGCACACCCGGGGCCAGGTCGAAGGTGGGCCGCACGCCCACGCTGGTCACCGATGCGATCCGGCGCTTGCCGAGCCAGGCCCAGGTGGCGTAAACGCCAAAGGCCGGTATCAGCTTTCCATGCCAATAACCGATGTTGGCGGTGGGAAAACCCAGTTTTCGCCCGCGCCCATCCCCATGGATGACCGGCCCTTCGATGGCATAGGGCCGCCCGATCATCCGGGCGGCATGGGCGGCCTGCCCCTGGCGCAACAACTCGCGGATGCGGCTGGAGGAGATGCGCGTACGCCCGTTGTCGACCTCGTCGACTTCGGCGGTCACGTGCAGGTCGAACCCCAGCCTTTCGCCCAGCTTCTTCAGAGTTGGAATATCCCCCTGTCGGTTGCGCCCGAGGGCGAAGTCATCTCCCACCCATAACTGGCGCAGCTCGAGCGCGCGGCTCATCTGGCGCATGAATTCTTCGGCCGGCAGCGCCGCCAGGGCCTGGTCAAAGGCCAGCGTCACGACCGCGTCGATCCCCAGCGCGCTTAACAGGCGGACTCGCTCGTTGGGACAGGTGAGGTAAAAGTTCTCTGCGACGCCGCGCAGCACGACCATGGGATGAGGGTAAAAGGTGACGATCACCGCCGGCGCGCCAGCGGCATGGGCGGCGTCTGCCAGTGGTTTCAGGATGGCCTGGTGGCCGCGGTGGATGCCGTCAAAGGTGCCGATGGTAACCCAGGCGCCTTTGGTGGACTGGCTGCGGCCGGCTTCTTCAAGAGAGCGGAAGTGTTCCACTTAAGAGAAAAATACCTTCTTTGGCTGCCATTCACTGCTTTCGGGGACGAAACCCAGCAGGGCGACCAACTCACCCTGCTCGCTGACGCCCCGCACCATCTGGGCAGAAGTTACCGATGTGCCCTGGTCTTCGCTGTAGGGGATGCGGTGCCCGTGCCGGATGGCGTCGACCTGATCGTGAGTCAGCTCGATGGCCGGCCAATCGGAGAGGGCCTCGGCGGCGGGGATCAGGAACTGGTACCAGTTGCCGTCTTCGAAGGCCTCGCGCAGTCGCCGCAGCGACACCGCGTCGCGCAGGGTGAACCGCCCGCTCTTGGTCCGGCGCAGCCCGATCAGGTGCGCGCCAACGCCAAGTTTTTCTCCCAGGTCGTGGGCCAGCGAGCGGACGTAGGTTCCCGATGAGCAGTAAACATCAATCACCGCTTCGGGTGGAGCCCATTCGAGCAGCTCGAGGCTGTACACGTTGATCCGGCGCGGCTGGAGATCCACTTCCTCGCCATCGCGGGCCATCTCGTACGCTTTGCGACCCTTGATCTTGACAGCTGAATAGGGCGGGGGAACCTGTTCGATCTCACCCACAAACGATTGGAGCTCTTCTTCGAACTGTTCCTCGGTGAGCTGGTCGACCGGTGAAGTGCTGATGATGCGCCCGTCGGCGTCATAGGTGTCCGTTGTGGCACCCAGGCGGACGACAGCCTGGTAGCGCTTGTCGGATGCCGAAACATATTCGCTCAGGCGCACAGCCGGGCCGATCAAGACGACCAGCACGCCCGACGCGCGGGGATCGAGGGTGCCGGTATGACCGGCGCGGCGGATGTTGGTGCCCTTGCGGATGATTTGCACCACATCGTGAGAAGTCAGCCCGACCGGTTTATCGACTACCAGCACGCCTGAGATTGCATTTTTCAGGTCAAAACGATTGTCATCCATCTTCTTCTATCTTTGGCTCCCCGTAGAAGGTCAGGCAAAAATGTTGCTGCGTTGGTAGATCTGGGTGAGCATGGCTCGGGTGGCATCGAGCACCTGCTTTTCGACCGCCTCGAGTGTGCCGGCAATATCGGCCCCGGCAGCGGCGGCATGGCCCCCCCCACCAAATTTTAACGCAATTTGCGAAACATCGAAACCCGTCCGTGCTCGCCAGCTGATCTTCACATGACCCGAGTTTTGCTCGACAAAGATCAGCGCGATGTCACTCTCAATCGTTGAGAGCAGGTTGACCAGGTCGGCATCGTCGTTGCCCGGGTAATTGACTTCGCGGCGGTCGTTCAGCGTCAGGCGGGTCCAGACAAGCGTGCCGCCATCTGGCAGTTCTTCCCGTTTTAGCTGGCTCAGTCCCATACCCCAAAAGCGCGCGGCCTCAAAAGTTTTGTTGATGAGCGCCAGGTTATAAAGCTCGGGCAGGTTTGCTCCATATTCTACCATCAAAGCTGAAAGGCGCAGGGCCTCGGAGGTCATATTCGATGTGCGGAAGCCGATGGTGTCGGTGACAATCCCGGTTAATAACGCCGAGGCAATGGGCTGGTCGAATTCCAGGCCCCAGGCCCGCAGGTAGTCGGCGATAATCGCGCTGGTGGCGACCTGGGCAGGGACGACCAGGTTGACCCTGGCGAAGTTCAGGTTCGTAACATGATGGTCGATATTGAGGTCGGGCTGGCGCTCGCCCAGCACGCTGCCCACCCGGCGCAGGTCTGAGCAATCCACGACGATGATCCTATCGTAGGGGGCCTGTGGGTCGAATTTCGCGCTGCGGTGGATCTGCTGGCTGCCTGGCAGGTGGCGGAAGTTCGCCGGCACCCCATCTTCCAGCACCATGCGCACATCTTTACCGGCATTGATCAATGCCAGCCCTAACCCAAGCAGGGAACCTACTGCGTCGCCGTCCGGGCGAATGTGCGAGACGATCAGAATCCGGTTGGCATCCTGAAACATTTCCCAGATTGCTTCGTTGATCGTGTAGATGTCAGGGTTGGCGGCGCCGTTCAGGTCATTGTTCATCTTCAGTATTTTCCTCAATTGGAAGGTTTTGCGCTTCGTTGTTCCGTAAATCTGCCAGGATTCGCTCAATGTGATCGGCTCGCTCGGGGGTTGGATCCCAATGGAAACGCAGCCGCGGAAAAACGCGCAGATCAACCCGGCTGGCTAACTCGTGCCGTAGAAAACCGGCAGCAGAATGCAGCCCGTCCAGGACTTCCTTGGTGCGCTCGCGGCCTTCCACCGCGGAAACATACACATCGGCGTAGGCCAGTTCCCGATCCACTTTTACATCGGTAATGGAAATTCCGCTCAGGCGGGGATCTTGCACTTCACGGACCAGCATTTCTGAAAGCTCATTGCGAATGCGGTCCGAAATTCGCTGTAATCGTATCTTAGATGGCATTGTACTTCTAACACCTGGGCTGCTGATCGACCGGGACATGGTATGCCGGTTGACCAGCAGCATACAACTCGATAACCCTAAACTCGCTCTAAAGTGTAACACACAATCGAATCGCCAACCTGAATTTCGGAGAAACCTTTCAGGTTGATGCCGCATTCGAATCCCTGGCGTACCTCGCGTACGTCTTCCCGAACGATTTTTAGCGAGCCGATTTCACCGTCAAAGATCTGGCTGCCATCGCGGATCACCCGCGCGCGCCCATTGCGGCGAATTTCTCCCTGGACGACTTTACAGCCAGCGATGTTGCCCACTTTGGAGACGTTGAAGACGGCCAGCACCTCGGCCCGGCCCAGGTTGATCTCGCGGAAAGTGGGCGCCAGCATGCCTTTGAGGGCTTTTTCGATATCCTCCACCAGGCGGTAAATGATTTCGTAGAGGCGGATCGAAACGCCTTCCGTGTCGGCCAGGCGGCGCGCGCTCGTGTCGGCATTGACGTTGAAGCCGATGATAATGGCCTTGGACGCGGATGCCTGCAAAACATCATTTTCGGTGACGTTACCGGCCTCGGCGTACAGGATGTTGATCTTGATATCGCTGCTGTCAAGCTCTTTGATCTCGTTGGCGATCGGCTCGAGCGAGCCCTGGACGTCGGCCTTGATAATCAGGTTCAGTTCTTTCTGGTCGCCCGACTGCACCCGGCTGAACAGCTCTTCCAGGGAGACTTTTGTTTCCGCCGCGGGTTGGGCGTGCGCTTTCTGCCTGTGTTCTTCCACCATGGCGCGGGCTTCGCGGTCTGAGCGGTAGGAGGCGAAAATTTCGCCCACCTCAGGTACTTCATTGAATCCCAGCACCTGCACCGGCGTGGCAGGACCGGCCTTGCGTAGTTTGCGCCCGCGGTGATCGAACAGCGCCCGCAGCCGGCCAAAGGCGGTTCCGGCCACGATGATGTCGCCCTGTTCCAGCGTGCCGTTCTGCACCAGCAGGGTGGCGACCACGCCTTTTGACTTGTCAACCTGCGCCTCAATCACGGTGCCGAACACTTTGCCGCTCGGGTTGGCGCGGATATCGTTGCTGTCGGCGGTCAGCAGGATCGCTTCCAGCAGATCTTCCAGCCCGAGTCTCTGCTTGGCCGAGACCGGTACAACCAGTGTATTGCCGCCCCATTCATCGGGGACAAGCCCCATCTCGGCAAGCTGGCGCTTGACAAAATCGGGGTTGGCGTCAGGACGGTCGATTTTGTTGAGCGCCACCAGGATCGGCACCCGGGCCGCTTTGGCGTGGGCGATGGCTTCCCGGGTTTGGGGCATCACCCCATCATTGGCAGCCACGACCAGGATTACGATGTCAGCGCCCTGCGCGCCGCGCGCCCGCATGGCAGTAAACGCGGCGTGCCCGGGCGTATCCAGAAAAGTAATCTGGCGCCCGTTTAGCTCCACCTGGTAGGCGCCAATGTGCTGGGTGATGCCGCCGGCCTCTCCGCCTGCCACATCGGTATGGCGGATTGCGTCCAGCAGGGTGGTTTTACCGTGATCTACGTGGCCCAAAATCGTGACGACCGGCGCGCGCGGAACCAGGTTGGCGTCGCTTTCACCGGCGATCACCCGCCGCCAGAACGGAATTTCACCCGATTCGGCTTCTTCGCCGCCGATGGGTTCGGGGGCCAGCAGGCTAACTTCATAACCCAACTCGTCGGCCACGACCGCCGCCGAGTCAAAATCGATTTGTTGGTTGATATTCGCCATCACCCCGTTGGACATCAAAATCTTGATGACCTGGATGGGGCTCGCCTCCATCCGCTGAGCCAGCTCGCGGACGGTAATGTTGTTGGGTAATTCGATTTTCTTTCGTACACTCTCGCTCATATCGTACCTCCTGATGCGCGCCCTGCACTGCCCGGAATGATTGGATTTCGTCTTACATCCGTCTTGCAAGGAAACGTTTGACCTGGTGGGCCAGGGCTGCAATGCCTGTTTCTACTGAGCGAGAAGTCGGTATCGGTCAGCGGTTCATGTCGCGTTTCCCAACATTGCGGATTCTTCCCGTTCAGTCGTGTCTGTGGCTTCCAGGCCAGCCTCCGGTTCTGTTTCCGGCAGGCTATCCATAAAAGCCAGCAGCATCTCCCGATCCTGCCCGGTCAATTCAACTTTCAACGCATGCGCCAGAGCGCCCTTTAGACCGCGATCCCAACAGGAACGCCGGTCGTGCAGATAAGCTCCCCGCCCGGCGGCTTTGCCTGTTGGATCGACCTGCAGTCCTTCAGGAGTGCGTACGATGCGGATCAGCCTTCGCTTTGCCAGCGTCTCGCGGCATCCTACGCAGGTTCGCTGCGGCACATGCTTCACTCGTTTTGCTGTTTTCTTCGCCACCTCTACATCTCTTCGATCGCAGACGGCTTGCCGAATCACCATTCCTTACTCGTATCGTCCACCCGCAGAGCGCTTTCTCGCGGGTGGACGGAAAACACACTTACCAATCCCAATCATCAGCCCCGCGCTTATGTTTCTTACGCGCGATCGTCAGGTCTGCATCGGGGTCATACTCGATCTCCACGCGCTGCTTGCCTTTCTTCTTGCTCTTCTTCTTGCCCTTGGCAGAGGTTGCGCTTTCCTCTTCCTCTTCTTCACTGACGGCTTCTTCTTCAATGATGTCAGGGCGCAAGGTGAACAACTCGTCAAAGGTTGTTTCTTCCTCTTCTTCGATCATTGGAGCGGGTATCTCCGCAACCGGGACAGCCGGCGCCAATTCCGCCTCGCCTTCTGCAGGGACTTCTTCCGCAGCCGTCTGAACAACTTCTTCCATCTGGGCCGGGGTGCCCTCTTTCACCACGCTTTCCGCAGCGGCCTCAACGGGCGATAACGCCGGAGTCTCGACCTCGACCGGTTCGGCGGCTTCTGCTTCAGCCTGCGGCTCAACCGCCTCTGGCGCGACAACTTCGGCCTCAGGCGCCTCAGCCGGAGCAGGCGTAACCGTGTACGCCTCCATCAGGCGCATGATTTCATTCATCGCGCGCGGACCAATTCCCTGCAGCCGCAGCACTTCATCCTGGTCAACCTTCATCTGCACGATCAGGTCGCCAAGGGTGGCATACCCATTCTCTTGCAGGGTATATGCAGCATGTTCGGGCAGCCCGCTATCGAGAATGTTGATCGCGAAGGCCTGGCTCGCGACCGAACCGCGCGCTTCCAGGGCACGTTTGTCTTCAGCTCGCTTTTCTGGCTGGCGCTTAACGGTCATGCGCTTCTCGACCATGTCGACAAAGCGGGCCATGCGGTCGTACTCCTCGGGAGTCAGCGGCCGGTTATCGGCTTTCTTAGCCAGCATGCCCACAATATTTTCCATTGCGGTCGCTTCGGATTGGGCGACCTGGGCATAAGCCGGGTCGGATTGCAGCTTCTTAATCACATCCCCTGTGGCTTCAGGCAGGCTCTTAATATCAATCCGCCAGCCGGTCAGCTTGGCAGCCAGGCGGGCGTTCTGCCCGTCGCGGCCAATCGCCAGGCTGAGCTGATCTTCAGGTACTACGACCGTGGCGGTTTTTCCGCCGCTTAATTTCTCGTTCAGGTAAACACCCAGCACCCGCGCGGGGCTGAGGGCTTTGGCGATGTAAAGGGCCGGGTCCGGGTTCCATTCGATCACGTCGATCTTCTCATCGTGCAGCTCGCGGACGATGGCCTGGATGCGCACGCCGCGGATGCCCACGCACGCGCCGACCGGGTCGATGCCCTGCTGGGTCGCGTAAACCGCCACTTTGGCGCGCTCGCCTGGCTCGCGGGCAATCGAGCGGATCTCAACGATGCCATGGTAAATTTCGGGCACTTCGTTTTCCAGCAGCCGGCGCAGGAAATTGCGGTGGGTGCGGGAGAGGATGATCTGCGGGCCGCGCGTCGAGTCTTTCGCCTCAGCCAGCAGCGCCCGCACCCGGTCGTGGACGCGGAACCGTTCGCCGGGGATCATCTCTTTGCGCGGCATGTTGCCTTCCGCGCGCATTTCCAGGCCAACAGTCAGGCCCTGGGCATTGGCAGCCTGCACCACGCCGCTGATAATTTCACCAACCTGCTTTTCATAAAAGGCAAGCTGGGCCTGTCGCTCGGCGTCGCGGATGCGCTGCTGGATCACCTGGCGGGCCGTCTGAGCCGCCACGCGGCCGAAGTCGCGCGGGGTGCTTTCGACCAGCACCATGTGGCCGGTTTCAGCCTGGGGGTCATATCGCCGTGCTTCTGCCACGGTGACCTCAGTGCGCGGATCTTCCACCTGATCGACAACCTCTTTATCGGCAAAAATAGTGACTTTGCCGGTTTCTAGATCGATTTTGGCCTCAACCTGCTGGGCATTTGAAGCATTAACTGCTCGCCGGTAGGCTGAAACCATCGCCGATTCCAGCGCTTTGACAATCACTTCCTTAGGCAGCCCTTTTTCTTCGAGGACTTCGTTGAAAGCCAGGACAAACTCGTTTTTCATTCCGACCCTAACTCCAAATCTAAATAACAAAAAGCTCTTATATACGCAGAAAAGTGGGGGGAGCCCACTTTTCAGTGTCTACGATTCGTCTGAGCAAACCGATTTTAACATAAAAGCTTTCGGATGGCAAGGTTGCTCATCGCTTGTTTGATTCGCTTAGGGGTGCTGGATTCGCCTCCGCTGCCGGGTTCCTGCCAGAACTGCTGCGATTGCCAGGAAAGGCAGCGCCGCGGCTCCACACAGGCGCCGCCCGCTTTCCTCTCCGGCAGGGGCTGGCCCGGTGGCGGTAGGCGCCGGCGCATCCGTCACGGCTGCGCCGACCGCGGGCGCGGCGGTAGCTGGTGGGGGCGCAGTCGCCGTGGGCGGGGCCGGTTGGGTGGCGGTGGGCGGCGGGGTTGCGCTGGGTAGCGGCGTCTGGGTTGGGATCTCGGTCGGCTCAGGCCGGGCGGTTGGGGTGGTGGTCAAAATGAGAAAATCCGGCCTGGCCCCGCTGAGGTCGACCGGCGGCGTGGCACCGGTGTCCCACATCCACCAGTTTTCCATCCAGCCCAGCGTCTCCAGCGCACGGGTGTGGCGCGGGTTGATTTGGAGCGCCAGCCGCAGGTGCTCCGCAGCCAGCACCAGATCGTCGCGTTGCTCGCGGTGGTTCCCAAATGATCCATATTCGACGTTGCGCCACAGCAGGTCGGCGTAGCCAAAATGCCAATCGGCGTCCTTGGGTAGCAAGGCCAGGCATTTTTCATAAGCCTCCCGGCTAAGCCGGTAGAGCTCGGCTCCGCTGTCATCCCAGCGGTAGCCGCGCCGGGTGGCATTGGCTTCTTTATACGCCTTTCCTAATCGGCCCCAGGCCTCTCCATCCGCGGGGTTGGATGCTACGGCCTGGCGTTCTTTATAGATCTTTTCCCACAGGGCTGGGTGCACGATGGTGGCTGAAACGTTCCACTCAGGTTCGAGGTCGGTGAAGCGCCAGCGCACTTCGCGCCCACTGACCTGGGCATCATCCGGCGAATAACTGAACAGGTTCAGATTGTTCAATTCATATGGCGCGCGGATGGTGATTTCGGCGCTGCCAATTGTGCCGGCCCAATCCCTCCCCGTCACCAGCACGTAGGGGAATTCGACCAGGCTGTCGACGTCCCAACCGAAGTAGCCGGTGGCCGTGTAGCTGACTTCGATCCGCACTTCCTGGCCGGGTGGAAAGGTGACCGGGAAAGTCGCCCAGCAGTCGACGGTTTTTACCGTCTGGCCCCAATCCGGGTTGCCCACCTGTTCCCTGAGCGTGGTCAACTGGGCCGGTTGGCCATCAACCCTGGCCCTGAAGTCGTTGATTTGCGGGTAGCCGCCCTCCGGGTACGGGCAAGTTTCCAGGTCGCTCTGATAGGAGGGGTACAGCAGGTTGAGCGGGAAGCGGACATCCATCTGCTCGGCCTGCTCGCCCTGGTTGCGCATGATGAAGCTGGCTGTCACGGTGGCCTTTGGCGCGCCCTGCCCTGCAGCGGGAGCGATATCCACCAGGACGGTTTCAGCTTCCATGCGAACCTGGGTTTGCTGGCCGGGCAGGATACTGCCTGCCTCCGGGGGTGGGGGCGGGGCGATGTCGGCGTGGGCCAATGGGATCTGGCCTGGCCCTGACAGGACGGTCAGCAGGACAAGGGCCAGGATGGCAGCCAGAAACAACCTGATCCGGACCATAGCAACTCCATTTTTAATCGATCATCAATTTTGCTCTTAATAAATCCTGGTCTCGTGAGGAAGGGCCGACCAGGATCTCGAACTCGCCGGGCTCCACCACGGGATTGCCCTGCGCGTTCACAATCTGGAAAGCCTGCCAGGGCATCTCGACCTGCACGGTCTTTTGCTCGCCTGGCGCCAGCGGAACACGGACAAAGCCTTTCAATGCCTTGTTCACCCAGGTGGCCGATGTGACCACGTCGCTAACGTAGACCTGGACAATCTCTGAGCCTTCCCGTCGCCCGACGTTCTGCACGTCCACGTAGACCTTCGCCGCCTCTCCACGGGACAGGGTAGAGGAGGAAAGGCGCAGGTTGGAATAGGCGTATTGGGTGTAGCTGAGGCCGTGACCGAAGGGGAAGAGTGGTTCCTGGGTAAGGTCGGCGTAGCGGTCGCCGTGCTGGCCGCGCACCTGGCTGTAAAACACCGGCTGCTGGCCCACGTGCACGGGGAAGGAGATGGTGAGTTTACCGGATGGGTTCAGCAGCCCAAACAGCGCCTCGGCCAGTGCCCGGCCGCCTTGCATGCCGGGGTTGAACAGCTCGATGATGGCCGCGGCGCGTTTGGCGGCTGGCGGCAGGACCAGCGGCTTGCTGTTTACCAGCACGATCACCAGCGGCTTGCCGGTCTTCTCCAGCGCATCCAGCAGCGCGATCTGCCCGCCCTGCAGTTCTAACGTGGCCGTGCTGCGCGTCTCACCGATGAAATCCAGGTGATCGCCCACCACCGCCACCACGACTTCAGCCGCCTCAGCCGCGGTGACAGCCGCCGTGATGCCAGACAGATCGCTGTCGACGATCGAGCAGCCGCGTTCGTAACGCACTTCCAGCCCTTTGGGCGCCACGGCGCGGATGCCGTCCAGCACAGTCACAGTTCTCTCGCGCGGATGCTTGCCGGCTTCTGGCGGGTGCTGTGTGGAGCCCAGTGACCAGTCGCCCAACTGCTGCTGGTCATCGTCGGCGTTTGGGCCAATCACCGCGATGGACTTCACCTGCTGTGGGTCTAATGGCAGCAGTCCGTTGTTCTGCAGCAGCACCAGGCTCTGGCGGGCTGCCTCAAGATTGGCTGCCAGGTGCTCGGCGCGCCCGGTCTCGAAGGCGGCCCGATCCAGGTCTGGCGCGCGCGGGTTTTCGAACAACCCCATGCTGAACTTCAGCGCCAGCAGCCGGGCACAGGGTGCGTCGATCTCGGTCTCGGCAAGCCTGCCTGTGCGAACCGCCTCCAGGGCTCCTTCGTAAAATTCGGGCGTGGTCATGATAATGTCGTTGCCCGCCCGCACAGCGGCTACCGCGGCTTCCACGTAGTCCGCGCACACTTTCTGCTCGATCACCAGCCGCCCAACGTTATTCCAATCCGTCACGACCACCCCCTTGAAGCCCCACTCGTCCTTCAGCACTTCGGTGAGCAGCCAGTGGTTGCAGGTTGATGGAACGCCCTCGATCGACTGGTAGCCGGTCATGAAGGTCATTGCCCCGGCCCGTACCGCGCGTTCGAAAGGCGGTAGGAAGTAGCTGCGCAGTTTGCGCTGCGAGAGGTCGGCTTCGGAAGCATCCCGCCCGCCCTGTGTTTCCGAATACCCGGCGTAATGCTTGGCGGTGGCCAGGATGGCGGTTGGGTCATTTAACCCCTGGCCCTGGTAGCCGCGGATCAGCGCTGCTGCCAGCTCACCAATCAGGTAAGGGTCCTCGCCAAAGGTCTCGCCGGTCCGGCCCCAGCGCAGGTCGCGGGTCAGGCACAGCACCGGCGAAAAAGTCCAGTGGATGCCGGTCGGGACGACTTCCTCCGCGGTAACCCGGCCCACGCTCTCCAGCAGTTCCGGGTTCCAACTGCACGCCAGCGCGAGCTGGGTCGGGAAAATGGTTGCGCCCTTCCAAAACGAATGCCCGTGAATGGCGTCCTCGCCGATCAGCAGCGGGATGCCCAGCCGGTTTTGAGCCGCCATCTGCATGGCTCTATGGATTTTATCGCCCAGGATGTGCAAGAGCGAACCAGCATGGCGGGTGTTAATGAAGGACAGGTCATCGGGCTGCGCGTTCCACATGATCAACTGCCCAACTTTCTCTTCCAGTGTCATCCGGCCAAGCAGATCGGCCACGCGTTCTTCGACGCTCAGGGATGGGTTGCGGTAGGCGGGGGTTTGTTCTGGCATGGGTGTCTCCTGAAATGGTAGCCGGAATGAATTATTGAGGATTATAAGCCAGACGGTGCATTGCGGCGATCTTTTATTTGGATTTCTTCACTCTTTGTCTGCGTTAGCTGCATTCACGTTATATAATGCTGGTATGCAGGCGGTGGGTGATCTCAACCGACCATACGCCGTTCGTGATTTTCTCACCACAGGAGCCTTTGTGACCGAAATCCCCGGCCTTTCTTCACTCGATGATGTCGCCAACATGTTCTCGGTTGACGACTACCTGTTTTTCTACGCAGATTACCTGACCGGCCAGCGCTCGGATGACGAGGCTAATGCGGTGGTGCGCCTGTTAGAGATGGACGGGCCTATGCGCGTGCTCGACCTGGCCTGCGGGTATGGGCGCATCGCCAACCGCCTGGCGCTGCTCGGCCACCAGGTGACCGGGGTGGAGTACCTGGACGGTTTCCTGGAGCTGGCTCGCAAAACGGCCCGCCAGTTTGGCATTCTGAACGCCCGACGCGGCGGCTCGGTCCGCTACCGCCAGGGGGATATGCGCCAGGTCGACTACCAGGATGCGTTCGAGCGGGTTATCCTGATGTTTAATTCCTTTGGCTACTTTACCGACGCGGAAAACTTCGACCTGCTCCGGCGCATCGCCCGCGCCCTGGTCTCTGGGGGGCGGCTGGGGCTGGATGTGGGCCACCGCGACGGGCTGCTGGGCAATTTCCAGCCTCACTCGGTGGTGGAGAAGGACGGCAGTTTGATGATCAACCGCTTCTCTTTCGATGTGCTGACCGGCCGGCTGCACAACGACCGGGTCATCATCCGCGATGGACAGCGGAGCGAGCGGCCCTTCTCCATCCGCCTGTACTCTTTTACTGAGCTGCGTGACCTGCTGGCCCAGGCTGGATTGGAAGTCGAGCAGGTTTACGGCGAGTGGGACGCGCGCCCGCTGGAACTGGAGTCGCCTTCGATGGTGGTGATCGCGCGGAAAGCATAAACTGCACCGAACTTTACATTTCTTCTACGAGGCTCTCATGACCCTTCCCTGGTGGCAGTCCGGAATTATTTACCAGATCTACCCCCGTTCCTTTGCCGACAGCAACGGCGACGGGATCGGTGACCTGAACGGTATCACGGCCCGGCTGGATTACCTGGCCGACCTGGGCGTTGACGCCATCTGGCTCTCGCCCATCTACCCCTCGCCCGACGCCGACTTTGGCTACGACGTCAGCGATTACTGCGCCGTGGACCCGAAATACGGATCCCTGGCCGACTTCGACCGCCTGGTGAGCGAGTCGCACACGCGCGGGATCCGGGTGGTGCTCGATCTGGTGCTCAACCATACCTCTAGCCAGCATCCCTGGTTCCGCGAGTCGCGCAAGTCGCGCGACAACCCTTATCGCGATTGGTATATCTGGGCTGATCCAAAACCGGGTGGCGGCCCGCCCAACAACTGGCAGGCAGTCTTCGGTGGTTCGGGCTGGGAGCTGGACTCAGCCACCGGTCAGTACTATTATCACATGTTCACCAGGGAACAACCTGACCTCAACTGGCACAACCCGGAGACCCGCCGGGCTTTGTTGGACGTATACCGCTTCTGGCTGGAGCGCGGGGTAGATGGCTTTCGCCTGGATGTTTTCAACGTCTATTTTAAGCATGCCGGTCTGGCCGATAACCCGGTCCGTTTCCCTGTGCCAATCATGCCGTTTTTCGGCCAGCGGCACGACAACGACTTCGACCGGCCTGAGCTGATCCCGCTGCTTGGGGAGATCCGCCAAATCCTGGACGCGTATTCAACGCCAGGGCGCGAGCGCTATGTCGTTGGCGAGCCCTTGCTGTCCAACCCGCGCAAGGCGGCCGCCTATACCGGCCGCGACCGCCTGCACGCTGTCTTCAACTTTGAGCTGCTTAACAGCGCTTTCCGCCCCGGGGCCTTTCTGAACGCCGTGCAGAACTGGGAACATGCCCTGGGCCCGGAGAACTGGCCCAACTATGTTCTTAACAATCATGATGCCATTCGAACTGCCACACGCTACCGCCACCTGATCGCAAACGCGAATTTCAGCTTTCTGCCGCTGGGCAAGGCGGAGGACGACCGGAAATTGAAGGTGGCCGCGGCGTTCCTGCTGACTTTACGCGGTACGCCATTTCTATATTACGGTGAAGAAATCGGCATGCGCGATATCCCCATCCGGCGGAAAGAAGACGTGCTCGACCCGGTCGGTAAACGCCTCTGGCCGCTGATGAAGGGCCGCGATGGTTGCCGCTCGCCGATGCAGTGGCAGGCTGGCCCGAACGCCGGGTTTGCGCCGGCTGGCGTGCGTCCCTGGCTGCCGCTCCACGCGAATGCCGATGAGCGCAACGTGGCCGCCCAACAGGCCGATCCTGGTTCACTGTTGAACTTCTACCGCCGCCTGATCGCCGTGCGCCGGGCGAACCTGGCCCTGGTGGACGGTATGTTCCAACCTCTGACTTATGGCACGCGCTACCTGCTGGCCTACCTGCGCCAGAATGCCGCCCAGACCGTGCTGGTGGCGCTCAACTTCAGCGGGCGACGCCAGCGGCTGGTGCTGGGCAGCCAACTGGCCCACGCCCGCTGGAATCTGCTTCTCTCGACCCACCGCGACACCCCGCCGCTGGTCCAGCGCGGGGCGCTGCTGGTTCTGGAGCCTTTCGAAGCTCTCATCCTGGCGATGGCTTGAGTTTTTGACTGTTGTTTGCGTCAGGAAAGCAGCGCCACTACGTTCCAGGCTGCCAATCGTTCTGGCGCCTGATCACTGGCAGTGAAACAAAGCTGAGCTCATCTCTACTCGCGACCTGGCTGCCAAATGCCGGGTATGGACCTTGCAGGCTGACAACAAACATCGGCCCCTGCTTTTATTACATTCTGGATATGGCTATAATAAGGATGTCAATGATGACATCGCGTAGCCGGCTGGCCGAACTTGCGTGGGTGAGGCTGCCGGTGTGGAGCGGTAAGCGTGAAGCCGTTTGTAGTTCTGTTATTCTTCATTACTTTTCTAATTCTTTTCGCCGGAGCGGCCATGGGGGACACCGACCTGACTCCCAACACTGCGCCTGTACCGGGGGAGGGCGGCAGCTCGTCTTCGGCTGTGCAGGGTGTTCGCTCCAGCGCGTGTACCGATCCCTACATCGTGCGTTCCGGCGACACCCTTTCGGGGATCGCTCGCCTGTGTGCGGTGAGTCTGCCGAACCTGTTGGCGGCGAACCCGGGCATCGCCAATCCCGACCTGATCCAAATCGGCCAGCAAATCAGGATTCCCGGCGGATCCGCGCCCCCGGTCGCACAACCCACTTCTGTTCCTCAGCCGACCTCTCCGCCCAGGCCAAGTGCGACGGCCGCCGAGCGCGATGCGCAGCCAACCTTCACCCCCACCCAGGAAAACCAGCCGTTGACGGAGGAACAATTGCAGGAGACCAAGGAACTCGAAGCATTTCAGACGGCGAGCGCGCCTTGAGAGGCTGGATGACCACAACCAGGCGAATTCTCTGGGGTAGAAAGTGATGGCAGCCTGTTTATGACGGGAACCGGGCGTGGTTTTATCGACCTGCAGGTGAACGGTTATGCCGGGGTCAATTTTTCGTCAGATTCACTGGCCCTGGCTGAGGTGCTCTCGGTCGCACAGGCGCTGGCGCAACGCGGCACGCTGGCTTTCTGCCCGACCGTCATCACTGCCCCGCCCGCCGTTTACCGGCGCGCTCTGCCGGTCCTGGCCGAAGCCATGCGCGACCCGCGCAGCCAGGGCCGCCTGTTGGGAATCCACCTGGAAGGGCCGTTTATTTCCCCAGAAGATGGGGCGGTTGGCGCACACCCGGTTGAATTTGTCCGCTCACCTTCGCCAGCGGACTTCGACGCGCTGTACAGCCTGGCGGAGGGCCGCATTGCGCTGCTGACCCTGGCGCCTGAGCTGCCCGGCGCGTTGGAATTGATCCGGCATGCTGTAGGCCTTGGCGTGGTGGTTTCCATTGGGCACACAATGGCGGATGGCCCGGCGGTGCGTGCGGCGGTGGAAGCCGGGGCGCGCCTCTCGACGCACCTGGGCAACGGCTGCCCTAACCTGCTCCATCGCCATCACAACTCGATCTGGCCGCAGCTTGCCGCCGGTGAACTGTCGGCCATGCTCATCACCGACGGCCACCACCTGCCGCCCGAAGTGATCGCCGCATTCCTGGCCGCCAAGGGGCCGGGCAGAATCCTGGTCACGTCCGACTCGGCCCCAGCCGCCGGCTGCCCGCCCGGCGAGTATGCTTTCTTCGGCACGCGCGCCCTGCTTGAGCCTTCCGGGCGGCTGCGTAATCTGGAGCGTGATACGCTGGCTGGCAGCGCCGCGGTCATGCTCGATTGCATGAACTTCCTGGCCGGGCTGGGGCTGCTTAGTGAAAGGGAACTGTGGCAGGTTGGGCACGACAATCCGCTGGCAGCGCTGGGAAAAACTACCGCTGGGATCGCCGACTTACCACCCGGGGCCTGGCTGCGCTTCGAGAACGGCCAGTTCTGCCAGGGCGCTTTATAGATTCCACCCCGATCTTTAGATCAGCAGCCTCTAGAAGCGGTATGCGATACTCCACGCAGCCTCTTCCCCGGGTTCGAGCACCTTTTCGAAGTATGGCTCAAACGAGAAGGTGGCCTGGTTGCCCCAGATAGGCAGGAAGGTGGGCGGAAAATCGGTTTCAGCCGTGACCTGGCCGACCAGCGGGTGACGCTGCACCACAGCCAGCGTATCGCCCGTGCGGTCATAGTCCAGGGGCTGGTACCAGCCGACCAGCCAGTCATGGTCGGGTTTGCGGGTGATAAAACCGTCCGAGTTGAGGGCGTAGCCTGGATTTTCGGGCAGGCTGACCGGGATGGAAAAGCGACACAGCACGTTGTCGGGCGGCACAGGGAAGAAGGGATGGGCAAACCAGCGCACCGGCAGCGGAACCTGGCCCTGGCTGCGGATGCTCGTGCGCGAGTGGATCGTTCGCCCGCTCAGGCTGACCACCCGCTCCAGCCAATAAGCCCAGCCCCTGAAAGCGTGTTCGGTGCGCATGCTGACCTGCTCGGGGGAGGCCGTCACCTCCCATTGCACAAATTCGATCACCTCCCGGTTATGGCGCACGTCGAATGGCTCAAGTGGGCTGGTGCGGCGCACGCGGCCAACCCCAATGCAGCCGACTTCATCGCCGACCTGCGCTTCCTCGGCTCCCAAGGCGCGGTGGAACATATCTGGCGCGCCCTGGCCATCGAAGGTGTTGGGTTCGCGGGGATATTCCGGGCCAGCCAGCAACTCGCCCAGCCGGGCGTCGCTGACCTGCCAGATATAGCCGCCCGTGCAGTAGCGTGAGCCCAGCCGGGCTTTATCTTCAACCGGGTCGAGGATGAAGACAGATAGATCGGTGTTCTGCAAGATATACATATTCGTTACTCCAGGGGACCTTTTTCGCGGCGCTGTTCACCGCTGGCGATGGTTGTTTTGGATTGGGTTTATCCTACACACCTCAAGAATACGTGTCAAGCTGTAGAACGGTATTATTCAACTTCATGTTAAAATCCTGAAACATGAATCAGTTTATCCTCTTCGATACCGAATACACGGCCTGGGAAGGCTCTCAGGCGCGCAGATGGTCGGAGCCGTGGGAGCACCGTGAGATCATCCAGATCGCCGCTGTGCGGGTGGCGGTGGAACGTGGGTACGTCGAAACCGCTTGTTTTGATCGCCTGGTTCGCCCGCGGCTCAACCCGCTTCTATCCGATTACATCATCAGGCTGACCGGTATCCAACAGGCAGAGATCGATGCGCGCGGCGTCCCGTTCGCCGCTGCTTACGGCGACTTCTTCAGCTTCTGCGAGCGGGGCCGCTTGCCGCTGTTTAGCTGGGGCGATGATCCCGGCGTCCTGCGCGAAAACTGCGCCCTGGCAGAACTGCCCTTTGGCGATTACCCGGCTGGGCTGCACGACATCCGCGATGTTTTAGAAGCGGCCGGGATTGACACTCGCCTGTACTCCAGCGGTACGGTCTACCAGGCGCTCGGGTTGGATTTCGCCCATGCCTCGCACAACGCCCTCAACGACGTCCGCAGCCTGGCCATCACTCTATCCGAACTGGCGCGCCAGGGGCGGATCAATGGTAAGTTTCTTTGACCGCCGTTTAGTCTTAAATATCCAGGTTGGCCACGTCGCGGGCATGGGAGGTGATGAACTTCGTCCTGGGTGGGACGGCGGCGCCCATTAACATGTCGAAGGTGCGGTCGGCCACTGCCGCATCTTCGATGTCGACCTGCAGGAGCACCCGCTTTTCGGGGTCCATGGTGGTTTCCCACAGTTGTTCGGGGTTCATCTCGCCCAGGCCCTTATAACGCTGGAGCGTGACCCGGTCTGAGCTCACGCCCATATCTTTGATGGCCTCGTCTTTTTCCTGTTCGGTGTAGACATAGCGTTCCTGGTTCCGGTAGCCGATTTTATACAGGGGCGGCTGGGCGATGTAGAGGTGACCTTCTTCGATCAGCTCCTGCATGTAGCGGAAGAAGAAGGTTAACAACAGGGTGCGGATGTGGGCGCCATCAACGTCCGCATCGGTCATGATCACCACGCGCGAATAGCGCAACCCGCTCAGGTCAAAGCTGTCGCCTACCCCCGTGCCCAGGGCTGAGATGAGCGCCTTGACCTCGTTGTTGCCAAGGATTTTGTCCAGCCGGGCGCGTTCGGTGTTGAGGATCTTACCGCGCAGAGGCAGGATGGCCTGGAAATGCCGGTCGCGGCCCTGTTTGGCGCTGCCGCCGGCCGAATCGCCCTCGACGATAAACAGCTCGGTTTCGTTGCTGTTGCGCGAGGAACAGTCGGCCAGCTTGCCGGGCAGGGTCATCGATTCGAGCGCCGACTTGCGGATGACCAGGTCGCGGGCTTTGCGGGCTGCGTCGCGGGCGCGGGCTGAAGTCAGGCACTTGCCGACGATGGCGCGCGCCGCGGCGGGGTTTTCGTCCATGAAGCTGGCGAAGGCCTCGCCGACGACCTGCTGGACGTAGGTCTGCACCTCGGGGTTCATCAGCTTGACCTTGGTCTGCGATTCGAACTGCGGCTCGGGGATCTTGACGCTCACGATGGCGGTCAGCCCTTCGCGCGTGTCGTCGCCCGAAAAGTTTGTATCTTCAGCTTTAAGCAGGTTGTTGCGCCGGGCGTAGTCGTTGATCACGCGGGTCAGGGCCGTGCGAAGCCCGGTCATGTGCGTCCCGCCGTCGATGGTGTTGATCGTGTTGGCGAAGGAATAGACTGATTCGGCGTACGCGTCGGTGTATTGGATGGCCGTCTCAATCCCGATCCCTTCCATTTCTTTCTCAATGTACATTACCGGGTGGAGCGCCTGGCGGTTGCGGTTGAGAAAGCGTACAAACGAGGTGATCCCGCCTTCGAAGTAGAAGGTGGCTTCCCGGTCATTGCGTTCGTCGATCAGGCGGATCTGTACCTGGCGGGTGACAAAGGCCATTTCGCGGAAGCGCTGCGCCAGCGTCTCGAACTTGAAGTCCAGTTCTTCTTTGAAGATCTGCGGGTCGTAGCGGAAAGTGGTCCGTGTGCCAGATTTATCCTCCGGGCAACTGCCGGTAGCTTTGACCGGTTCCTGGGGGATGCCGCGTTCGTAGCGCTGGCTGTAAACCTTGCCATCTTTGCAAACTTCGACCTGGCACCAGGCCGAGAGGGCGTTGACTGCCGAAACGCCCACCCCGTGCAGGCCGCCGGAAACCTTGTAACCGCTGCCGCCAAACTTGCCGCCGGCGTGTAGAACGGTCATCACCACTTCCAGGGCAGATTTCTTTTTCTCGGGATGGATGTCGACCGGGATTCCGCGCCCGTTGTCTTCGACCGTCACACTGCTATCGGCGTGGATGGTGATGGTAATCTTGTCGCAGAACCCGGCCAGGGCTTCGTCGATCGAATTATCGACGACCTCATACACCAGATGGTGGAGTGCCTTAATATCCGTGCCGCCCACGTACATGCCCGGGCGCCGCCGGACGGCTTCCAGCCCTTCCAGCACCTGGATATCTTTTGCGGCGTAAGAATTAGCCAATCCCGATTGTGTCACTCTTCCTCCAGCATCATCAATAAAACCGGCCAACCGTCACTCCACGAGCAGGTTAACGCTCTCAGGCGGGTTAGCTGGAAACATTCTGGCTGTTACGAAATGCAAGCCTGCGCAGCGATTGCACGTAGGCCAGGCCTCTGCGGTAATAGACAAAACTGGCTGCCAGCAGCCCTGTGCTGATAAACGCATGCCCAAGGATGCCGACCAGCGCCATCCACGAGTTATCAGGCGGAACGCGCCATAGAACGCTCAGGCCCTGGTAGATGACAATGGCGATGACCAGGAACATTCCAGTTCCTGGCAGGGCGAAGCGTACCACCCGCGTGCTGTTTAACATAGCGTTGAATACGCTCATCCCGCACAAAAAAATCCCGTGCGGTGAAAAAATCAGCGGCACCAGGAACCAAACCGCGCTGAAACTGATCAGCAGCATCACGAACTGTGAAAGGAGCGGGCTGATCAGGAAAAGGAAAGAGGTCATCATGACTGTAGGGATCAAGATCACCAGCCCAATGGCGACCAAAACCAGCAGCAGCAGCACTACCTGGATGCCCTGCCAGGCCAGCACCCGCGCCCGGAAGGAGGGCATCTTACCACCTGGCTCGCGGCCTGGCAGGTTGCTATCGCACTCGATTCCTTTGGCGGCCTGGGTACTGCATTGCGCGATCCCGGCGAAGTAGAGGGTTCCCAGGGCCAGGCCGGCCAGGGTCAGCGCCAGCCATCCCAGGAGAATTTGCCCGGTAGATGTCGCTTCGATCATGGGGGGTATGCCGACCGGCGTCTGCATGGGGGATTGCGCGCCCATCAGCGCCGGCACGCCGACCGGGAACGTGCTCAGCAGGCTGGTCAGGTTGAACCCTTCCAGAAAGTCAATCCACAGGTTTTCCATTCCGTCCCACAGGGCCCGGTTTTCCGGCGCGGAGCTGCTCCGCGCGATTTGTACCAGATCAACCACGACTGGCTGGACCAACTCCTTCACCCGCAGGTGCGGCCCGAACCACAACAGCAGGTCCAGCGCTACCGGCAGTAGGATCAGGTAAATATGGCCTGCAACTGCGTTAAAACCGCCAGCCAGCGATTGGATGAGCTGCGGTGGGCGAATCGGGGCGGGATCTGAACCCGAAGGAGTCACGTTCATAACCGCTTAATTTTACCACATCTCAGGTCTTTGCCTTTGTTGACAATCTGGCTCCGAATTTCTGTTTTGATCCTCAGCTGGAATTAACCGGCCGGGTTGCGAGGACCGCCAGACCTGGTCTTTGTCACACTTTTCACCATTGCCCGTCCCAATTCATCCCAGGTTTGTTTGATGTGGGCTTGCAGTTCAGCCTGTGGCGCGCCAGGATTATTCTCAACCCATTCCAGCATATCTTCCAGGAGCCGGCGAGCCTGTTCCAGCAGTTCCACCCGGATCAGGACGGCCTGGCCAAGCGCTGTGCGGACCTGATGGGCTGTGACCAGACGCTCTCCACTCGCCAGCAATTCGTTGACCAGTCGATGACACACAGCCTGGATCTCAGCCGGGCGGCCCTGGGTAGCCTGAAGGAGGATTTCTAACGCTGCCGGTTCATATTGGAAAGTGCCGGTGACCGGCTCTGTTGCCAGGCGCAGGGCTTCCGCCCGGTCTAGCGGTAACAGTGGGTAGACCGGGAAGGAGGCGTAAAAGGGTGGCACGGGCTGGCGCCAACCGCTCAGCAGCTCGCGCCCGGCCAGGACCACTGCCAGGCGTTCTGTTGCCGGGCTGGTGAAGATGCGCAGCAGAGCGGCGTGAAAAGATTGCGGGTAGTCCAGAAAGATATCGCCTTCGTCCAGCAGGAGCGCCAGGCGCATCCCGCTGCCCAGGCTTTCTTCCAGGAAAACCAGCAGTTCTTCCAGGTCGCGCTCAAAGTTCGTGTCGGTATATGGCCTCGGAACCTGGGTTTCAGCGGCCAGGCGCGGGTCGTCTATCTGTTCGATCGTCTCGCGCAGGAGGGTTTCGTAAAATTCGTGCGGCTGGAGACCTGCCAGGTTCACATAGATCCCCCGCACCCCCACACCCTGGGCAAATTCTTCATCCAACGCCAGGCGGAGCTGGTGCAGCAGAGTGGTTTTGCCCATCTGGCGTTCACTCACCAGCACTGAGCGACCGCCGTTTTCCACTACCGCGCGCAGGGTGTGCATCATTGTTTCTCGCCCAAAGAATACTCCGCGTTCTGTCAGCGGCTGCCCGGGCCGGTAGGGGTTGAGTATGCTCTCCCAGCGGCCAATTGCGCCGGCCGCAGTGCCCTCTGGGGATGTTTTGCCCAGTTTTTCAAGCAGTTCGGCCAGCCTGCGCTGAACCGGCTCTGGGGTCGGCATGTGGCGAATGCGGACAAGTTCCCGGACCATGCCGCTGGATTGTAATTCCTGCAAACTGCTGCTGCTGAGCGCCTCGGCAGCACAGGCGCGTACCTCGTCTGCTTCATCCGGATTGGCGATGATTGCGAGCAGGGCGGGTATGGCCGGAATTCCAGACCTGGCCAGGCTCCTTAAGATGGCCAATCGAAGTTCCGGTGCTCGCTCGCTTTGGAGCAGTTCGTGCAGGTATGGGCCAGACGCTTCCTGTGGCAGGTAACCGATCAACTCAATGGCTGTCTGTCGCCGCCCAGGTGGACCGCTCTCGAGTATTTCTTTCAGCAGAGAGAACGCCGCGCGCGGCTCCTCTTCTGCCCAGGCCTGGGCGACCAGTCTGCAGATATCAACTTCCCCATACCACAGGATGGCGCGCAAGCTCTCCGGCACCCGGCGGGCAATTTCGTGCAGCGCCTGCTTCAGGTGCGCGCGATCCAGGGTAGGTAAGGCTGCTTCCCAGGCGCGCAGTCTTCCAGCCTCATCCAGTGAATCCATCAGCAGCCAGGCCAGGCGCGTTCCTTCTGTATTACCGGTGAACTCTTCGACCAGCCGGATGGCCAGTTTCTCGACCAGAGCCGGGGACCGCCTGGAAGCTGGCGCTGCCAGAAGGCAATGGGCAGCCAGTATCTTTGAACCGGAACCAGGTTGCTCGGCCAGATTGTGAATATTTTTCTCGAGCCGGGCTGTGTCGGTCAGGAGGTTGTTAAAAAAGATTAACGCATCGCTCAGGAGCGGATCGCTGTTGAACGCATCAGCCAGATTTGGCTGGGTAGCCTGCCCCTCCAACCATGCCACCGCGATGAAGTAGGCCAGGTATAGTGGGTGGGCAAAACCCACCTGGGCCAGGCCGTGAATTTCTTTCACCAGCCCGGCCTGCTCCAGTTCGCGGATTTTGAGAGGGTGCACCAATTTGCTGACCTGCTCGAGTGCAAGGGCCGGGCGGCCTTCGCTCAGCAGCGTGCCTGCCAGCCGAGAAAGAGAATCCTCAACGTTGCCGGGGGCCAGGCGCTTGTAGACGGTTTCGCGAAACAGTTCACGCGCGTCCGCCGGCAGGTGCTGGTGGGTCAGATAAAAACGTGCCAGTTTCTCAAGCACCAGCCAGCGGCTGGACAGCCCACTCCAGCCGCTTTCGGTGGCTTCCAGGGCCTGCATCATCAGCGGCGCCTGGTCACCGGTCAACCTGCCGATCTCTTGACGGATTTCGACGCTGCTAAGCGACTCGACCGGCAGCCGGTCGGGGGCGAGCCGTTCCAGGGCGGGCGATTGGACATTCTGCGGTAGCGCTACCACCAGCCGGACCGGGTCGAAGGCTTCGATGATCCGGGCCAGTGTTTCCAGGCGGCGCTCGCGGGCAGGTGAATCGACAAACACCGGCGCAAAGGTCAGCAGTGAGCTATCAACCAACAGGCTCACGCGCTGTACGCCGGTCGCTATACTTATCAATGCCTCGCTGGCCGGCAACGCTGCCGGTTGGAGCGATTCCAGGTTGGTCGGTTGGTCATCTTCAGGCGCCAGCTGGTCCAGGTCAAGCAGCACCGGCAGTGGGGAAGTCTCATCTTGCAGCGCCTGGCGGGCCTGAGCCAGCAGCAGGCTGCGCAGCAGCAAGCTCTTACCCACCCCAGCTGGCCCGCTAACCCACAGGTGAACAGGCAGATCCTGCGGCTTAATTTCTGGGAGCGTTGAAAAGTTGGCCAACTGTGGTTCGAGCCATGTTAACAGACCGCGCAAATAGCGCTGCCGGGTCGAACTCTGCTGGTCTGCACGCAGTGCCCGTACAGCCGGTGGGCCGCCAAAGAGGACCGCCGCTGCAAACAGGGCCAGCCCGATCAGGTATGGCAGGCTGGCCAGCAGCTCGGACTGGTAGATTGCCAGTACTTCCTCCAGGGTTTCAATCTCACCCGGCGGTATTGGAGTAAAGATGAAGTAAGACCATACGGCCAGTACTGCCAGCGGCACCAGAATCCACAGCAAAATCCGCCTGATGCGCTGGTTGTAGATTGCGATGATGAACAGGCCCAGAACAGGCAAGAGCGACCCGATCAGGATAAAGCGGATGATTTTCAAGGCCAGCAGGCGGATCTCGTCCATCGTACGTTTCCTTTCGCATTCACCGACCAAAGGAGAAACGAGTTTATTTTCCATTATATGGACAAGTTCAGCAATTTTTCCAACAAGTTTGATTTGACTTCCCTTCTAATGCCCGTTAGAATTATCTGCGGAGACCGGACCGAAACCATGCAAGATGAACACCAGAGTTTACCGAATACGGACCGGCTCAGCGTCCTGGCAGCCAGTATCCTGCTGGCCTATTCCTTGATCCCGTTCATTAAGCTGCCTGAGCGCAGCCTGGTTTTCTCCCTGGCAGGGATTGTGTTTGTTTTTAAGATCCAGTTCCCCACCCTGCTGGCTATCATCAGCGCAGGGCTGGCGGCCTCCGGTGTAAGCTGGTTGTTGAGCGATCACCCCCGCAAGAGCGGCCAGCGCAGTTTTCAGCATTGGCTGATCCCTGGACTGACTGCCTGGGTCATCAGCCTGCCGCTCAGCCAGCTGGCGGTTGGCTCACAGTGGTGGGCAGTGTTTGCCTTTGGCGGGCTGCTGCTGGTGCTGGTCCTGGTGGCTGAGTACATTGTCGTCGATCCCTATGACACCCGGCATGCGCCGGCCTCGGTCGGGCTGACGGCTGTCTCCTATGCCCTGTTTATGATCCTGACCGTGACCCTGGTCTCGGCGGGTTCCCGCCTGTATATCCTGCTGCCCGCGATCGGACTGGCGATCTTCCTCGTGACACTGCGCAACCTCTACCTGCGCCTGGCCGGGCGCTGGTGCATCCGCTGGGCGATCATGATCGCCCTGGCAGTTGGCCAGGTGGCAGCTGCCCTTCATTACCTGCCGCTTTCGCCGCTCCGTTTTGGGTTGGTGATCCTTGGGCTGGCTTACGCGTTGGCGAGCATCGCCGGCTCGCTCGAAGAAGGCCGGTCCTGGCGCGTGCTGTGGGTGGAGCCGGCGATTATGCTGGCGATCTTACTGGCTCTGGCGGCCGGGCTGAGGGGATAACATGAATGAAATTCCGCAGTGTATGGTATTATGTCACAGTCACCGGCAGGCTATGCTGGCACATATCCTGGCCTGTTTCCCGGAAGAAGGGTGCGGTTTGGTGGGTGGTCGGTTTGGCCCGGGCGGCGCTCAGGCAGAAGCTGTGCTGCCGGTTGCCAACCAGTTCCGCAGCCCGGTGCGCTTCTATATGGAGCCGCGCGAGCTGGTCCGGGCTTTGTACTGGCTGGATGAAAATGGCCTTGACCTGACGGCAATTTTTCATTCCCACCCGGGCGGGCCAGCCGGTCCTTCTGAATCTGACCTGGCGGAGTTTGCTTACCCGGGGGTGCTGTATCTGATCGTATCGCCGGATGGCGACCTGCCGGTCTGGCAGACGCGGGCTTATTGGATTGAAAGCCACAGTCGAGTGGTCGAGGTTCCCCTGGTTTGGGATGCTGGCTGTTGAAAGGCTAATGAATTTGTGAGACATGTGAATTCGCATCCCGGTCGCTCGGGTGGGGTTATGACAAACAACAATTACTGAGGGATATATGCAAATACTGAACGTTCTGGCAGTCCTGTTGATTGCTTATCTTCTCGGCTCGATTCCTTTCGGGTGGCTCATCGTCAAGATTACTACCGGACGCGATGTCCGCCAGATCGAATCGGGACGGACAGGCGGAACGAATGTCATGCGGGCAGCCGGCGCCCTGGCCGGTCTGTTCACCGGCCTCCTGGATATTCTGAAAGGCGCCGCTTCGGTGTGGGTCGCGCGCGCGCTGGTCTCGGCTGATTTTTCGCTGTTTACCTGGGTCGAGGTAGCGGCGCCGCTGCTGGCCATCCTTGGCCATAATTACTCAATTTACCTCATCGAGCGGCACGAGACAACTGGCAAGATGAAGCTGCGGGGGGGGGCGGGCGGTGCTACCTGCCTGGGCGGGGCCATTGGCCTGTGGCCAGCTGCTGGCCTGGTTATTTTCCCCCTGGGCCTGCTGGTTTATTTCGTGATTGGGTATGCCTCAGTAACCACCATGAGTGTGGCTCTCTTCGCAACGATTATTTTTGGTGTCACCGCCATCCAGGGACTTCTGCCATGGCAGTACATCCTGTTCGGGCTGGTGGCCGAAATCATGTTGGTCTGGGCGCTGCGCCCTAATATCCAAAGGCTGCGCCAGGGAAACGAACGCTTGCACGGCCTGCGGCCCTGGTTGAAACGCCGTTCTGAAAAAACGCGCTGATTCAGTCAGTCAGTCAGGCTTTACCTGTTGACCTGGGCGCGCAGCTTTTTTTAGATTTCCTGGGTTGGCTGTGCCTCGGCTTCTTCAGTCACCAGGCGACGATACAGCGCGCGCAGGTTGCGCCTGTGCAGATCTTCGGCCAGCCCGCCCAGGTAGATGCGGCTTTTTCCGCATGACTCCACGTCAATCTGGGCCAGCGCTTCGGTCGGGTTGCGTTTACGCATCACCGCCCTGACTGCCTTCCGAATGGCAGAAAGATAGGCCAGGTTTTCTTTGACCGCGTCCTCGATTTCACCCCGCAGAATGATATCGCCGTGCCCCTGGATGACATTTTCCAAACCCATTTTCCCGATCTTTTTGATGGTTGCTGCCAGCTGATCGATGTCGCCATCGACAATGTAGGGCAGCGGCATAAAGGCATCGCCGGCGAACAGTACCCGGTCTTCTTCCACCAGCACGGAGATGCCATCGCATGAGTGTCCAGGGGTCGCCAGCAAGATCAGGTTCTTCTTGCCCACGCGCAACATCAGGTTGCCATCGCTAAAGGTCAGGTGGGGCAGGATCAACTTGACCTGCTTGAAGGCCGGGTTCTGTCGGCGGGCGATTTCCAGTGAAGCCAGGCCCTTCTCTGCCATAATGTCCCGCGCCAGGGTATGTGAAAGGACTGTGGCGCCTGGGAAAAAGCAGTTCCCCCAAGAATGGTCCGCGTGATAATGGGTATTAATAATGTAGCGGACGGGGACGTTCAGCTCTTCCTCAATGAAAGACCGCATGGCCAGTGTTTCATCTGGGATTGCCAGGGTATCAATCACCACCGCCCATTGCGGCCCGGTAATTGCACCGGCCGTCACCTGGGCATAAATCTCGCTTTGAAACCAATAGACATTTTCCGAGATTCTTTCTCGCTGCATATACTATCCTGCCGTGGCATATTGCACGTTTATCAATTGAAATAAATCGCAGTATTTTTCTCGTTCCAACGGCGTATAGAATAGCACAAATGAAAAGAAAAGTCAAAAAATGGGATTTTACATCGCAGTCTATCTGCGCAGATACCACCAGCCGCCGGCTGCCGCCGCTGCAGTTGCCAGCCCGGCCAGCAGGCCGAGCAGCAGGCTGATCCATGGCCAGGCTGCTTCCTGGGCGAGGTAATCGATTGCTTCGGGCGCAAGGGTCCCGGTAACAGACGGGCTGGGGGTGACGCTGATCGCCAGCGCAACGGGCGTACCGGTCAATTCACCATCCGGGGGCGGGTAAGCTGGGGTGCCAGCCGTGGAGGTTTGCAGGATGAACAGCGTGGCAGTAGGCGTTTCCGTGCGCGGGGTAGGCGACCAGCTTGGGACAGAAGTTGGCCGCTGGGTGGGGATGTTGGTCGGCCGGGGGGTATTGGTCGGCCGGGGAGGTGGGATGGTCCGAGTCGGGCTGATGGTGAAGGTTGGGGTGATGGTGGGGATATTGGCGGCCAGGCCAACAATCTGCGAGTAGTCCGGGCTCCCGCTGGCGCGCACGATCTGCAGGCGATAGTAATAAGTGACGTTGTTTTGCAGGCCCGAATCCGTATACAGATAAGGCGGAGAGATCACCCCGGTCAGGGCAGTGCCGCGCCGGGGGATAAATTCACCAATCTGGCTTAAGTTAATCGGGCTTGTGCCGCGCAGGACGTAGAAACCGGTCACATCCGGTTCAACGTTGGTGGTCCAGGTGACGTCGATGGCCTGGTTCCTGGCCAGCGGTTGGAAAGATCGCAGGATGGGGACCGCCACCATAAATGGCGTATAGCCAAGGTCTGTTGCCAGGGCCGGGCGCCCGGAGTTGTCAATTACGACCTGGATTTCACTGGCATCGATGATACAGGTTGTTGCCTGGCCTTCACCGGTTGTCAGGTTATCTGGCTTTTGTCCGGTTGTATCCCACCCGCCCGTGATCCCGCCCGGGTCATACCAGTACAATGGATACAAGGCCGGAATGGTCGACTGCCCGCAGAACAGGCTGGAATTGATAGTGGCCTGGCAGGCCGTGATCCGATCGTACTTAATGGAAAGCTCCAGCGCGCCGGTTGGGCTGACCCCATCGGGGAGAAAGACATCCCAGTAGGTGCTGCACGCGCTGGGGCTGGCCAGGCCAGCCGCGGTGGTGAAGGGGGCCCCGCTGCTGGTCAGGAAGCCGTGATCGACGATGTACAGGTTGTAATCAGAACCACCGCTCCGGCGGAAGGCGATCTGGTTGTTAAAGACATAGGTTTTACTTTCGCGCACCGTCACCAGTTGAACATTGACGCCCGGCGCGCCGCTGCGCAGCGCAATGGGCGCCCCCAGGCGCTTGACCTCGGACAGGGTGCAGTGACTGGTTTGCTGGGTGGGGATCGTCTCGCCCCAGTAATTATGGTTCACCCGCCGGTTGGCGATCGGTGAGGTGGCAGTCGCTGAACATTCAATGGTTTGTCCATTGGCGTGCAGGTTGTTAGCGGTCACTTCTAAGGCGCCGCCGCTGCTGTGCCCTTCGGCATAGACAGCAAACCCGGCGTTGCCCGAGATGTGATTATAGCGTACCCGCACGGCGCCGCTGTTATCACTAATATAGATAGCATTATCCCCACCGGTCAGGTCGTTGGACTCAATCAACACATCACTGCTGCTGTTGGTTTCAACCAGGGACCGGTTGGGGCTGCTGCAGGCGCCGTCGTTGATGGTCAGCCCTCGCAGCGTGACGGCTGATTGCAGCGAAAGCATTACCTCGCTGCATGGCCCACTCCCGCTGTAGGTGATGCTGGAATCGTCAATCCCATCCAGGGTAACCGGCCGGTCGATCAAGACAGTGTTACTCTTAATGGTATAACTGCCCAATGTGGTGATGGTTGCGCCGTCAGGAACGGCCTGGACCGCATCTCGCAGAGCGGTGCCTAATCCATCGAGAAGATCGTCGCCGCTGTTGAGGTAACACGGCGAACGGCTGCCGCAAGCCGCCGCGTTGTTGGCCACATACACCTGTAGGGCAGTTGGCGTTACCGATAAGATGGCTGCCAGGGCCTGCTGGGTGCGGAGGAAGGTTACGCCGTCCGTGCTTTCGAAAAGACGCGCCAGAAAGCGTCCTGTGCCAGATGGGTCGGGGCCAATGCGCAAGGCCATGCTCACTGCGTCGCTAAAAACGCTCCCGGTAATCGTCGCCTGACGGGCAATCACCAGCTCGTACCCATCGGGCGGGACGTCTGGCGAACAATCGCTGATGGCCTGGTAATCGACAGTGGTCAGCTCGCCGCGAATCTCCTGGAGGGGATCGGCTTCAACATTCCAGCCGATTGGGGCGTACAGGCAGAACTTTACGTTCGGGTTAGCACCCGGGTTGTAGCTCAGGAACTCAAAATCAAAGCGCAGGTTCATCCGCTGCCCGGCTGCGCAGCCTGCCCCAGGGCAGCTGGCCGGCGCCAGCATGGTCAGGGTGTTGATTTGCTGCGCCGGACGCGCTTCGACAGCCGCGTGGGTAGTCCTGATTGGGGCCAGCCCGGCCAGGACAATCACCAGCATAAATATCAGCACCCACCGTCCAGCAATGCGCATATCCCCTCCTCCAGGGTGCGTCAAAATCCGTCATCGTAAGCTGGCAACCTGTCGATTAGTTTAATTTTACAACAAAACGGTCTGGCTGAGGCTCGCAATCCGCTCTCCACATGGTTCAAAAGCCTGGCCAGGCTCACGGTTGACACCCCGGCCTGAAGAGGTACACTATAGGGTATGACGAACTGGAACGATCTCACTTATCTAAAGAAAGGCAACCAGCGCCAGCGCCAGGCTTACGCAGCTTTACACAGCCTGGCGCTTTTTGAGCGCCTGGCCGGTTACGGGCCATTCCTGGCCGGGACCGTCCCGCTCGAGATCGATGTTTACACCAGCGATCTTGACATCCTCTGCCAGGCCGATGATCTACCGGGCTTCGCTGCTGAAGTGACCGGCCTGTTCGGCGGCCGGCGTGGGTTCCAGATCCAGAGCAAGCAAATCCGTGGGGTGGCGACCGTGCTGGCTCGCTTCGAACATGCCGGTTTCCCAATCGAGATCTTTGCCCAGCCCGTGCCGGTTGAGCGCCAGAACGGCTACCGTCATATGCTGGTCGAACACCGCCTGTTAAAGTCAGGCGGCGAAGAACTGCGCGAGGACATCCACCGCCTGAAACAGGATGGGCTCGGCACAGAGCCGGCCTTTGCTGCTTACCTGGGGCTTCCCGGCGACCCCTACCAGGCGATCCTGGACCTGGAAAGTTGGGATGATCCGGCGCTGACCGACCTGGTCGCGCGAGCCATCCGCGCTCACCGGCCGGACGAGCCGCCGGATTCCGGCGCTGGGGCTGAAGGCAGCCTGGGTGATGCCCCGATTGGCGGCGTTCACTGATTTTATTCAACTGCCAGGAGGTCTTATGATTCGCGAGATACAGACTGCGCCAGATGCTGTCTGGAAGCTGCGCTTCTGTGTGCCGAGGATTTTTCACTCGGCGATTGCGCCGCAGGACCCGCCCCGCTGGCTGGTGTTTACCAACCTGTCCGGGACAACCCAGTTCCATGCCTGGGACGTTTCTTCCGGGGCGCTGCGCCAGCTCACCGATACCCCGGGGGGGCACTCGAGTTTCGTCCAGCTTTCTCCGGATGGTCGCTGGGCTTACTACCTTAAGGATGAATCCGGGACTGAGATCGGCCATTACGTCCGGGTCCCGTACGAAGGCGGCCCGCCGGTTGACATCACTCCGGATCTGCCGCCTTATTCGTCCTTTGGCTTTGCGATATCCCGCGCTGGAAACCGCCTGGGATTTATGGCCGCCGGCTCGGATGGCTTCCGCATTTACCTGATGGACCTTGGCACAGACGGCAGCCTTGGCAAGCCGCGCGAACTGTACTACAGCCCGAAACTGACTTTTGGCCCGGCCTTCAGCGCTGACGGCGAGACGGTTCTGGTCATGTCGAGCGATCGCTCCGACCGGCCCTTGTTTGCGCTGCTGGCCTTTGATGCTGCCAGCGGGGAACAGCTCGGCGAACTGTGGGATGGCCCGGAGAACAGTCTTGAGATCCAAATGGCTTCCCCGCTGCCGGGCGACCCGCGTTTTGTGGCGACAACCACCCGCACCGGCACAGAAACGCTCCTGGTGTGGAACCCGCGCACTGGCCAGCGCGAGGATCTGTACCTGCCTGGTCTGACTGGTTCTCAGCGAGCGTTCGACTGGTCACCAGAAGGTAATCGTCTGCTGATGCGGACCTTCAACCAGGCTGTCCAGCAGCTTTATATTTATGACTTTTCCACCGGGCAGTCATCCGCGCTGCTCGCTCCGGAAGGCGAGCACAACTCGGCCTATTTTACCCCGGATAGGCGCGAAATTTATTCGCACTGGAATGATGCGCGAGACTGGCTGGTTGAAAAGCAAGTTTCTCGCCCGGATGCCATTTTCCTGACCGGCTGGTCCTACGGAGGCTACCTGACGCTGCTTGGGCTGGGCAAGCGCCCCGACCTGTGGGCAGGTGGAATGGCCGGGATTGCCATCGCCGACTGGGCAATCCAGTACGAAGATACGGCCGATACCCTGCGGGGTTACCAGCCTGCCCTGTTTGGCGGCACGCCGGCCGACAAATCTGAGCAGTATCGCGCCAGCTCGCCTATCACTTACGCCGAGCAAGTGCGCGCCCCGTTGTTAATCATCCAGGGCCGCAATGACACCCGCACACCGGCTCGCCCGGTCGAGATGTACGAGGCGAAGATGAGAGCGCTGGGCAAAGATATCACCGTCGACTGGTATGACACCGGCCATGCTGGCTCGTTTACCAATGTCGAGCTGGGGATCGCTAACACAGAAAAAATGCTGCGCTTCGCCTACCGGGTCGCGCAGCAGATTCTGGCTTAGCAGGTAGGATGTCTGTTTTTAGGTCAGGACTTTGCTCAGGAATAGCTTGGTGCGTTCCTGGCTGGGATTGCTAAACAGAACTTCAGGCGTGGCTTCCTCGACAATCTGGCCGCTGTCCATGAAGATGGCCCGGTTGGCCGCCGCGCGCGCAAAACCCATTTCGTGCGAGACCACCACCATGGTCATGCCTTCTTTGGCCAGCGAGAGCATCACATCCAGCACTTCCTGGATCATTTCAGGGTCAAGTGCGCTGGTCGGCTCATCGAACAGCATGATCTTCGGATCCATGGCCAGTGCGCGGGCGATTGCGACGCGCTGCTGCTGCCCGCCAGAAAGCTGGTGCGGGTAATTGTGGGCCTTTTCAGGAATGCCGACTTTGGCCAGGAGTTGCATAGCTTTGGCTTCAGCTTCTTCTTTATTGCGCCTGCGCACCACTTCCTGGGCCAGGGTGACATTGCGGAGAACGGTCAGGTGCGGGAACAGGTTGAACTGCTGGAAGACCATTCCCACCTCAGTCCTTACGACGTTGATGTTTTCTGCGCTGTCCAACGTAATGCCATCGACAATAATTTTGCCTGAATCAAACTCTTCCAGGCGGTTGATGCAGCGTAAAAGGGTCGACTTGCCTGAGCCAGATGGGCCGATAATGACCACCACTTCGCCTTTCTGAACGTCCATACTGACGCCCTTCAGGGCTTCAACGGTGTGAAATCTCTTGGTAATATTTTCGATGTGAATGATCGGTTCAGCCATTTTAGCGCTCCTGCGTCTTGGTCTTTTTCTCGATCCAGCCCACCACGCGCGCGCTGAGGGTGGTCATGACCAGGTAGATGAGCGCGACGAGCGCCCAGGTTTCAATTGGGAGGGCGGTGCGCCCCATGAATTCGCGCCCGCGCCGGGTCAGGTCAGGCACGCCTACCACGCTGATCAGCGAAGAATCCTTCAGCAGCGAGATGAATTCGTTGCCGATGGGGGGCATAATAACCCGCACGGCCTGCGGCAGAATAATATATCGCATGGCCTGGGTCTGCGACATGCCCAGGCTGCGCGCTGCTTCGACCTGGCCTTTGCCAATGCTCTGGATGCCAGCCCGGTAGATCTCGCTCATGTAGGCGCCGTAGCAGACAGTGAGGCCCAGGATGGCCATGGCTACATCGCTTGGGCGGTAGTTGATGAAGGGGGCATAATCCATGCTATCGCCAATGGATTGGATTACCGCCGGAAAAGCAAAGTACCAGAACAATAATTGGACAAGCAGGGGGATTCCGCGAATAATTTCGACGTACAGGGTGGCGATGCCGTTGATGATTGGGTTGCGCGACAACCGTCCCAGCCCGCCGATCAGGCCCAGGATTAGGATGAGGAAGAATGATACCAGGGTGACCCAGACCGTTGTCACGACGCCATCACCCACAAACACCAGGATGCGCCTGAACGGGTCTGGCTGGGTAATCACCAGCACGACAATCATGGCTACAATCCCAAGGACCAGCAGCCACCAGCGGTCAAAATGGACGGCAGGGGTCTCGATGGTGGTTTGAGTGATTTCTTCGCCGTTTGGAGGAGGGGTTTCAGTATTTTTTGAGGTCGCCATCTTTCTCCTTACTTCGGTTCCATGTTCGGGTTTTGTAGCGTGTCGGTTATGAGCAGGCCTGCGAGATCCGTCAAACGGATTCTCGCAGGCCCGCCGGTCAACAGGTTACTGAGCCAGCCACTTGGCCTCGAGCTCGCTCAAGAAGCCTTCTTTCTCAAGCTCAGCCAGGGCGGCGTTGATTTTCTCCAGCAGCTCGGTGTTGGTCTTGCACACCGCGATGCCGTAGGACTCATCGGTGAAAACTTCGCCAACGGTCTGGATCTGGTCCTTGAACTGGGCGACGTAGGTCAGCGTGGTCGGGTAATCCGCGATTACGGCGTCCACCTGCCCGTTTGCCAGGTCAAGGAAAGCCAGGTCGACCGTGTCATAGGGCTTGATCGTGGCGCCCGCGATTTTCTCAGCCTCGATCTGGCCGGTGGTGCTTAACTGCACGCCGATGGTCTTACCAGCCAGGTCAGCCGGGCCGGTGATTTCTGTATTCCCGATTTCGATCGTGGTGATTTGTCCGGCGTTGATGTATGCGTTGGAGAAGGCCATTTCCTTGGCCCGATCTTCGGTAATGGTAATGGCTGAAATCGCTGCGTCGAACTGGCAGGTGGAGATGCCAGACAGGACCGAGTCGAATGGCGTGTTCTGATATTCGACTTCAAAGCCAGCTTTTTCGGCGATGGCGTTCATCAGCTCAATGTCGAACCCGATCAGTTCTTTGGTGCCCTCATCGACCATTTCAAAGGGTGGGTAGGAAGCTTCGGTGGCGACGCGGACCTTGGTGGCCTGGGCGCCCGATGAGCACGCGCTCAACGCCAGGCTGAGCAGGACCAGGACCGATAACAACAGGAATGCTTTGCGTTTCATCTTTCTCTTCTCCTTTGGGTAACTAAAGACAATAAGTGTAACCAGTTGGCGACCAGAGGGCGGGCGTTCACCCCTCATCGAGATACATAACGAAAAAGCCTTTCCCCTGGAAGGAAAGGCCCTGTCGCTTGTCAATGTTGGCTTCTGTGACTGCCGGGTTCGTCAAGCGCAGACAACCCATCCCTTCAGGGAATGGGGCGGATGATGTCGCATGCGCTTGATTTCCAGGTATGGGAACATTGCACCAAATTTTTATCACATGCCTGCGCATCCGTCAAGGGAAAAGGTTCTTGAGTTTGCAAAATGCACCCACCTGGCTGATTGGCAGGCGCTGCTCCACACAGGCGATATTTTCCTGTGCTGGGAGATGGAACGAGCACTGGCGCTGCTCTACCTGTTCTTAATAACTTCTACTGCTTTTTGGAGAACTTCATCGGCATCTGTCGCGGGGTCATCGCTGACTTCGATCTGAGGCGGCACGCCCTGATTATGGTACCAGGCGCCACTTGGCGAGAGCCATTTTGCGATCGTCATTTGCAGCATGCTCCCACCAGGCAGCGGAATTGTGGCCTGAATCACGCCTTTCCCGTAGGAACGGCTGCCGATTGTTATTCCGCGGCCTGTCTCGGCGATTGCGGCTGCAGATGTCTCGGCTGCTGAGTACGTTGTATGATCGATCAGCACGACCAGCGGAATTTGGTTAGCAAATGCTCCTCCCTTGGCCGGAAATGCAATTGTGCGATTGTTGGACAGTTCGGCGGTAAAAAGTAGCCCTTTCTCGACAAAGAAGCTCAAGATCTCTTGCGCTGCTTGCATATCGCCGCCTTCGTTATTCCGTAAATCCCAAATCAACCCTGCAGGCTTCTGTTTTAGGAGATCTTCCAGGGCCTGTTTCATTTGCTGGCTGGCGATCTGGTTATAAGCGATCAAAGAAACATACCCAATTTCTTCAGGGAGCATCTGCGAAGTAACAAATCGCTGTTCTCTGCGGGTCAGGTCATATTCTTGCAGATGTCCATCGCGCTGAACTTGAAGATGAACGGAAGTGCCTGGAACGCCCCGTAATAACAGGCCCGTCTCCGAAGAATCGGTGTTCTGGTCAAGCCGGTGACCGTCAATCGCCAGAAGAACATCACCAACATGCAAGCCGGCTTGCTCTGCCGACCCGTTCGGAAAGACGATTGAGATAACGACCTGCTGATCTCGATTGTCTGTATAAAGACCGACAACCCCGGTTTTCCCGTGGTAGGTATTCATAAAATTTTCGGCAGCCTTGGGCTCGATGAGTTCTGTGTATGGGTCATTGATCTCGCTGAGCATGCCTCGCGCGGCAGCATAGGCCAGTTCGGATGCAGACGTTTGGTTGAAAATAGACTGGTCAGATATGAGCCGGTAAACTGCTTTTAATAATCTTTCGTTTGGGTCTGTCGGATTTTCATTTACCCACCAGCCCGCGCCGAAAGAAACGCCACACAGGATCAGCGTTCCAATCAAGTTAAACCAATACTTCAGGAAAAATTTTCTGACCATTGGAATCGCTTACCCCGGGATTTCGTTACGGAAGATATGAACTATACAGATAGCCGGTGCCGGAGGGCCTGTTTAGGTCGGAACTTTCGACCACGCGCGTTAAAGCCCAAACGCATTCTGCATCGAATTGAGAGCCAGCTTTGGCATGCAAAAAGGAGAGGACTTCCTGTTGACTGACCGCCGAGCGATAAGGGCGGTTACTTGTCATCGCATCGTAAACGTCTGCTACGGCGACAATCCGCCCCATCCAGGAAATTTGCCTGTCGGTGAGTTTTGCGGGATATCCTGACCCATCCAGGCGTTCGTGATGCTCTAAAATGGCGGGCGTCATCGGCTCCAGCAATTTCACCTGTTTCAGGATATTGACCCCGGTATTCGGATGCAACCTGATGATCTCGATCTCGTGGTCGTTCAACCTGCCGTTTTTTCCTAAAATTGCATCAGGAATACCAATTTTGCCAATATCATGGAACAGGCTGCCAATCCGCAGGTCATTCACGGCTGTCTCATCCAGCCCAAGTTCCCGGCCAATCTTCACCGAATAATCAGACACCCGCTGCGAGTGTCCTTGGGTATAAGGGTCTTTCATGTCGATCGCGGTGGCTAATGCTCTGATCACGCCCAGAAATAATTCACCGGCGCTTTCATACATTTCAGCTACTTGAAGGGAGGCGCTGGCCTGGTTTGCCAGCATTTGCATGAGCATCGCGTCTTCTTCTTGAAAAGACGAATTCTGTTTGTTCAGCACCATCAGGCCGCCCAGTACATGTTTGCGATCGTCGCCGGGCTCGGTGCTGGACGAATCCGTTCGGATTGGAACGGTGATGGCTGAGCGGTTAAAGTATGAGAACTCGTTTGCCTGGACCTGCCCAGGTGGTATTTTGGCGCCGGGGTGCTTGTGGCTCGATTTACCTCTTGGATTAACAGCTGCTGGGCGATCAATGTTGTCGGGAGACTCTGGCGCCTGATAGGCAACTTGAAAGAGCATTTCGCGTGTGTTTGGGTCCACGAGAAATACTGAACTTCGTTCTGCGCCTACCAGGCGCGAAGCATTTTCTGTGACCAGGTGCAGGAGCCGGTTGCGGTCCACGGTTCCAGCCAGTTCGCTCAAAATATCGACCAGTTGTAAGAGTCGTTGGTTTGACTTAAGGGTCGTATCCACTTCCTTACGGCGTTCCAGTTCTATGGCCAGGGATTCACCCAAAACCATCAGCAGATCTATTTCTGCTTTTTGAAAGTTGTAGAGCTGAACGACCCCTAAAATCCGTTCTTCGTTTGCGATTGGTAAATTGATCACATTTCGTTTTCGCGCAGCCCGAACCGGATCGGCTGCCAACAGCCAATCCGGTTCGGAAATCAGGTCACCCACCACCACAATCCTGGTATCAGACAGCGCCGCGCCAGGCAGTCCGCGCTCCCGGTTCAGGCGCAAACCAATCAAATACTGGCTTTCTATATCCCCTCGTACGTGAGTGATCACCAGCTCATCTGTAGCAAAATCGAGTTGGAAGAAATAGGCGGAATCGGCCAGCGTTATTTCCATCAATAAATCCAGCATACCCCGGGTCATCTCTTCCGTTTCTTGTAAGCGGATGACATGATTGGTGCGTGAGATGACCGGCAGGATACTTTCTCGCCCCTGAGCGGACCTTCCTCGATTTTCTACGATTTGGTTTTCAGTGTTTTGTGAAGCCCGTTCGTGGGTTGTTTGCATGTCATCCACCCCTGCTTTGATGTGCTGCATCGTTTGTGTGGCCAGATCAGCCGGCCACACAAACGATAAACCTTGTTGATTTCTGGGTTAAGAGCTTTGCAGCAGGGTCATCCTGACCACAGCCAGCCACCTGACCATAACCAGCCGCCCGACCACAGAAAGCTCTCTGTCCATGGCAAGCCGCCCGACCATAGCCAGCCGCCCGACCATAGCCAGCCGCCTGACCATAGCCAGCCGCCTGACCAGGTCAGATTCCCGGTTCCTGCCACTTGAGGAGCCTGGACTGTGGTGGCTGCGACCATCGGCACAAAGAGTGCTGCCAGGATTAGCAGACCAACAATGATGAGAATTGTTTTTCGAATATTGCTCATTTTTCCCCTCTTAAATTTAGTGATAAAAGTTTTGCGGTTTCGATATTCGACGGAATGGTTTTTTCATTGGCTTGTAATGGATTCAATTAGGTTCTCTCTCCTTTCGGCCGGGTGGATCCCCAATGCCTTTAATAAAAATCCCTATCGCTGCAGGTGCCATAGGGAATAATATTCATGCTTATTTCCACTGAGGCAGCCCGACTGTCGTATGGTGAATTAAGTCTTCACCACTTAGACCGCAGCTTTGCGTCGCCATCTTTCAATGGCTTTGCCGTTTCTAGGGAGTTAATTGTTCAGTTACTATTATATTGGTTTTTTTATGGTTATCAACCGGTAATCTATTGAATTGGTGGAACCTTGCAACAATGTTAACATCAGATTTTGACCGCTTCCAGCAGCGCCAGTTCCCGCTGAGCGCCTAGATTCTTAAAAGCGCGTTCAGCGGTCTCTCGGTGCGTTTGAGCTTGGGCGATATCTTTGTCTGCCAGCGCAACCAGAATGGCCTGGGCATGAATGCGCCCATCTTCGAGCGGGTCTGGGCAATCCACCAGCGCTTGCCACGCGGTTTCTAGCGCCTGGCTGGCCTGTTGGGTATTTCCTTGTTTTAACAGGCTGGCTGAGGTTAACCGCCACGCGGCTGCAATTAGCGATCCCACCCCAATCTGGGAAGCGAGTTTCGCGGCAGTTTGAGCGCTCTCCTGAGCCTGGAACGTTTCGTTCCTGGCAAGTTGTATCTCCGCCAGTGTGCAGTAAGCTTCAGCAGTCACGTCGGGGGCGTTAATTTCCTGGACCAGGGGGAAACAATCTTTGAGCGATTCCGCGGCCTCATCAATTTTCCCCTGGCATAACAACGATTGGGCCAGGCCCACATATGAATTTGCTGCGTGCCAGTTCATTTGAAATGGCCTGGACACAGCCAGACTGTCGCGGTAATAGAGTTCTGCCTGCGCGCCATCACCCAGGCTGCGCAGAAGCTCGCCGAGGTTGTGATTCGTAATTGCCACACCATCCACATCGCCCATCTTCTGGCGCAGTTCAAGGCTGCGTTTGATTGAGTTATAGGCTGCTTGCCAGTTTCCGGATGCGTTTTCCAGGATGCCCAAATTGCTTAAAGCGGCAGCTACACCCCAACTGTAGCCGATTTCTTGCCAGTAAGCCATTGCTGTTCGCGTGTGCTGCATTGCTTGCTGCAAATCGCCCTGGCGGTAGAAAATTCCCCCCAGGTAGTTTTCTGCCATTGCCAGGGTGGTGAAATTATTGGCCATGCTTGCGTAGACCATCGACTGGTTTACTGCTTCTTCCGCTTTTTGAACTTCCGATTTCATGAAATTACACCAGCCAAGGCGGGCATAGATCAAGGCGGCTTCGGTCCATGAAGAGGTATCTGTTGGCTCGCCAATCACATCTAGCGCTTGTTCCAGGTAATTGATTGCCTGCTCCTGATCTCCCTTTTTGTGGGCTGTATCTCCCATGCGCCGGTAAATACCAGCCCGCTGCGCTGGAGAAAGCAGCCTGCTGTTTAGCAAGTCCAGGCCGCTTTGTAGGATAGCCAGTGAAGTGTCATAGTTCCCAATAAACTGGTAAACCTCTCCCATCTGGCGAATGATTCTCCACCGCGCTTCATCTCCTACATCGGGAACGGCGTTGAGCAGTTCGGCTGCCTGTTCAAAGAATAATACAGCCACATCGTTTGCATGTCTGATTGCGGCCCGCTCGCCCGCGATGATGAGGAAATGGAGCGCCCGGTCGTAGACCTCGGCCTTGAGAAAATGATATGCCAGATCCTCGGCATGTTCTTCTTCGCTTCCCCGCCATTGATTCTCGAGAGCCAGCGCCGTTCGTTCGTGCAAGATTCGCCTTTGAGCTCTTAGTACCGAGTTGTAGACAATTGTTTCAATCAAGGGGTGGCTGAATTCCCAGTATTCCTCTTCTCCGGTTGGGTTCAACATGCCAATGCTATGGAGCTGGGAAATCATTGAGTGGACATCCTCGTGCTCGGCTACCTCTGACAGGAGGGTTATGTTGAAGCGGTGCCCGATAATGGAAGCGATCTGTAAAAGGTGCCGGGCAGAAGTCTTTAGTGAGTCAACGCGTGCGCGGATCAGGCTTTCCAGAGATGCAGGCACGGCCAATTCACCCGCTTGCAGCGTGTGGTTGGCAATCAGGTTGCCCTTGACCAGCCGCAGAAAATCTTTCTCGATCAGTAATCGTACAAATTCCTCAATAAAATACGGGTTCCCACCGCTTTGCTGCACAATTAATGACAGAAATGAGTCGGGCAGGTCGGCAGAAGCCAGGAATTCGTTCAGCAACTGCCGGCATTCGCTGATGGTCAAAGGATTGATCGATAGATGGATGAAATGCTCTGGGTGCATGCTGCGCGTGCGGGCCAGGGTTTGTTCGTATGGGCTGATCTCTTTTTGCCGCTGGGCGCAGACGAACAGGATTCGTTTTGAAACCACCAGATGGGAAAGATACAGCAGCAGGTCGGCAGAAATCGAGTCGATCCACTGCAAATCGTCTAAGATAAACACCAGCGGCTGTTTGTTTGCCAGCATGATAAAAATACGGTGTATTGCGACGAATGTCTGGCGTCGGAGCTGTTCGGGCTCCATTGAGATGATTCGTTCACCCTGTGCCCCGCTCGGCTGAACACCCAGCAATAGCTGTAGATATGGCCGGGTATCTCTCAGGTCGGGTGACCAAAGATCCAATTTTTGGTCGATTTGTTCGTTGATTTGTTTTGGCGTGTAGTTATATTGGATATCGAAGATCTGCATAAACAGGTCGGAAAAAAGCGAAAATGCATATTCCGTGCGCCGTGATGAGCACACGCCACTCAAAATGAGCGGCCTGTACTTTATGACCAGCTTCGTAAATTCTCGCATTAACCGGCTTTTTCCAATCCCTGCTTCACCTTCGATCCAGATGATTCCACCGGTCTCGCCTTCCAGGACCCGGCTCATTTTTTCCATCGCGTCCAGCTCTTTTTCACGGCCAACATAGGGGGTCTTTAACCCGAGTAACCCACGTACGGGCAGAATCTGTTCGCGCAGCCCTTCCAATTGATATACTTTACTTCCTGAAAATTTTTCGAGCCTGTTGGAAGGTACGGGTGTGTACTCAAAGCGGAAAGAAGTGCGATTATGAACTTCTTGAGTTACCCAAACCCGGGCGGAAGGACATGTCTCTGCGATTGCGCGAGCGATTTGTACGGGTTCGCCTGCCACCATAAAGTCAGCCGAATGTTCTGTGCCCGGTTTTCCCGCCACGACTTTTCCCATCGCTACGCCTAAATGGATCGACACCGGCAGGTCCGTTTGCTGATCCAACTCATTGTAGAAATTAATGATTTGCATCATGGTCTCGATCGCACGTTCTGGGTCGTCTTCATGCGCAACAGGCGCCCCAAAAACCGCAGTGATCCCGTCCTGGTGGTGAAGAATCTGGCCCCCATTTTCATGAACCAGCTCGGCCAGCGAGGGGATGAGGAATGCGATTGTTTCAAAAACGAGTTCATCTTCGCTGCCTTGTTTTGAATTGATAATGGTTGAGAACAACGTAGCCTGGTACCATTCACCATCTGGAATCTGTAACCTGGCCCGCAGCAGGTTCATTTCGCTTTCGTCCCCGATTTCTTGCGGCACACTTTTAGAGTCGCTCTGCAAGGTTGGCAGCAGAATGCGCATATTTTTAGCCAGCTGCAGTTCGTATTTTGCGCCGAGGTTCTCAAAGATCCGAATTGCGGTATCGAGTGACTTGTCTGAGCGCAACAGGTGGTGGTTTTGCCGTTCCAGATCCTGCTGTCCCCAATTCCAGAACAGGGTGCCCAGTTCGTAACAGGCTTTTGCTTCACAATATCGGTCATTTGCCTGGCGGGCGAGCCCGATCGAATTGGAAAGGTGGGATTCTGCTTCCTGAAATTCGCCGGTTTTCGCCAGGATAGCGCCATAAATTCTGAGCGCATCGGCCTGCTTATCGGTCATATTGCCGTGCCTGGCGACAGCAAGGGCCTGTTCGGCGGACACCCTGGCCTGTTGAAAATTGCCGTCATGGTTTTCAATCATTGCCTTTAATTGGTGGTACTGGGCGACTCGATCATTAACCTCATCGAACGAATCGATTAAAGCGCCGGCGTTTTTCAGGTGCGATCTGGCATCATTGATGCGCCCCTCAATAAAAGCGAGCCGGCAGAGGCCAAATTCAGCCCGGGTTTGGGCGATGTTCAGCCCAAACCGCCGGCTTATCTCCTGGCTGGTTTCCAGGTTTAAGCGCGCCTGTTCGAACTCTCCCATATCAATTAAGATCTCACCCAGGTTTTCCAAATTAATCGGGCGTTCGGGGTCATCCCCATACTCACGACGAAGCTGGTCTGCTTGCTCGAGGTAATCTACTGCCTGTCTCCACTTCTCCGTCGAGTAATAGAGAATCCCCAGGTTGGTCAGGGAATTTGCCATTCCCCAGTGATAGTTCAGATTCTTGTAAATTTCCAGGCTGTGTTCAACGCTTTCGATAGCGTCCGCATAACGCGAGCGTGTCCAATAAATGCCGCCCATGGTGTTGTAGAGTGACGCCATCGTAATGGGATCTTCTGTTTCGGACGCGGGTGTGTCTGACAGCGCCAGGTCGACCAAATTATAGGCTTCATCCAGGTTTCTTAGTTGGAAATAGACCCAGGCCAGGCGGTCCATGACGCGCCGCCAGATGGTCGGGAAAAGCTTCTGGCCCGACTCTCCCAGGAGTTCTTTTCCATGTTGCAGGAGTTGGATCGCATAGTCTAGGTTACCCTCGCGCGCGCGTATATCCGCAAGTTCACAAAGCGCGTCGATGTGGATCTGGAAAGAAGTGGGATGGTTGGTTTGCTGTTTGTCTTTCGGGGTTTGCAAAACCCGGTTTACGATCTCCGTCAACAGTTGAGAAGCCTCTTCCAATTTGCCGGTAAACTTCAAGGCCTGGGCCAGGCCAACCTGGGCCTTCTCTTTCTGGATGCAGTCTGGCTCAGGGAGTGCGTTTATCAGGGCGATCGCCTGGCGGTAGATGTTGACTGCCGTATCATTGGCAAAATGTTGGTAAGCCTTCTCGGCTGAGATAAGAAAATACGGAATCGCGTTAGCGGGAGTCAAACTTTCAGAAAGGTGATAAGCAAGTACCTGGTTGCGCTCTCCCGGGAGCCAGTATTGGCCTGTTTCGATTGCCTGCGCAATCCTGGTATGCAGTTTCCGCAAATCTCTTTTGAGCAGCGTTTTATAAATTGTCTCTGACAGCAAGGGATGTTTAAAGATATACCCGTCTTCGATATCAAACTTGGTTTGAATCAGAAAATCACGCGTCTCCAGTTCTATCAGCCTGGCTGTCAAATTCTCGGTATCCTCAGCCATGATTGCCTGCAGCAGCCGGAAAGAAAATGAATCCCCGAGTACAGATGCCCGGAGTAAAACATTTTTTAGACCATCGGGCAAATGATCGAATCGAGCCAGGATAATATCGCTCAAAGTGCCCGGTACCTGATCGATGAGATGCATTGCATCCGGCGTCAGCCGCCAGGTTCCTTCTTGATTAACCAGGCCGCCATGATCCATGAGAATCCGGACCAGTTCTTCGGTGTAATAAGGGTTTCCGCCTGCCCGGGCAGTGATCAAAGATTTGAGTTCTTGCGCGGGTTTGGTATCTTCCTGGATAAGCTGGTCGACCAGGAGCTGTGCATCGGATTCGGTCAGTGGTTGGATAAAGATGTCATGCGGTTTTTGAATGTGTTTTTCCGCGGCTGCCCGGACAGCCTTGGCGAGTGCATAGCTCTCGAAATTGCGCGCTACCATAATCAAAAAAAGCGGTGAGCCATCGAGAGATTGGCACAGGTATTCAAGAAATTGTCCGGAAGGTTGGTCTACCCAGTGCAGATCGTCAAAAACCAGCACGAGCGGGGATTTGCGCGCCTGGGCGAGAAAGAACATTCGCAAAGCAAAGTGGGTTTGCCGGTGAAGCATCGATGGATCGAGCAGCTTTATTCGAACTTCCAAAACCGGGTCTGAATGTAAAATGCCGAGTACATGCATCAAGTAGGGCAGGATATCGCTCCGGTGCAGGTCAAACTGCTCGAGGTGCTGGCGTAGAATCTTCCGCTGTTCGTGGACCGGGTCCAGCTCTGAGATGCCCAGGATATTTCGCAGTGCATCGGCGATGACGCGGTAAGGTGTAATGCGCATGTAGAGGGCGCAGGTTCCCTGGACCATTGTCACCTGGCGGGTTGACAAATAATTTCGAAATTCTGCCACCAATCTTGATTTTCCGATCCCTGCATCACCACTGCAGAAGACAATTTCACTGGTATTCTTCTCAATTGCCCGGTTGAAGATCTCCATTAATTTGTTCAAATGTTCTCGCCTGCCAACCATTGGGACCTGCAAACCCGGCAGGCCTCTCACCTGGCCCGGGGTTACGCGAATCTGCAACGGTTGGTAGACGATGGCAGGATCTGGAATTTCTTCCAATTGCACGGGTGGTAAACTTTTATAATCAATGATCGGTCGTGTTCGCTGGTAAGTGCTAAAACTTACCAGGATATCTCCAGGTCTCGCAACCCTCTGGAGGTGAGTTGCCATGTGCATGGTGTCGCCGACGACGGTATATTCCAAATGTTGTTGGCTGTTCATTACGCCGGCGATCACCGAGCCGGTGTTAACGCCAATTTTTATCTGGAAATTTTGCCGGTACCGGCCGACCAGGTAATCTTGCAACTGGTCAATGCTGTAAAGCATCTCCAGTGAGGCCCGCACAGCGCGTTCGGGATCATTTTCATGGTTAAGAGGAAGGCCAAACAAGGCAATGATCCCGTTTCCGCTGTATTTATCAATTGTTCCTTCGTATTCGAGTTTAGACAAACGTCAGTAACCTGACTTTTGGGTCAGGCTGAAACAGC
>CAZBDC010000018.1:0-46087 GCA_964490575.1 uncultured Anaerolineaceae bacterium
ATCGTCCCTACGTTCAGATGCGGCTTGCTTCGTTCAAACTTCTGCTTGGCCATACAAAAATTTCTCCTTAAGATAATATCCGGACGATTTTTTGCTCATCACCAAACGGACCCATTGCCTGTGGCAGGCGCCCGCTTGCGACAGGCAGTTGATCATGCGTTGATAACTTTTTGAGCCACCGATTCACTCAACGGAGCATAATGGTCGAACTCCATCGAGAAATTGCCTCGCCCTTGCGTCGAAGAACGCAGGCTGGTGGCATATCCAAACATCTCGGCTAACGGCACAAGAGCGCGCACAGCTTGAGCATTGCCCGGGCGGATATCCATGCCCTGGATCTCACCCCGGCGAGCATTTAGTTGCCCCAGTACCTCACCCAAGAACTCTTCCGGCAAGATCACCTCGACCTTCATAATGGGCTCAAGCAGCACAGGGCCGCCCTTCTGTATCCCTTCTTTGAAGGCCATAATGGCTGCCATCCGGAAAGCCATTTCATTGGAGTCCACTTCATGAAACGAACCATCAATCAACTGGACTTTAAGATCAGTAACCGGATAACCGGCCAAAATGCCGCTTTCAGCAGCTTCGTTTACACCCCGCTCCACTGCGGGAATGTATTCCGTTGGGACTGCGCCGCCAATGATTTTGTTCTCAAAGACAACCCCATTGCCGCGCTCCATCGGCTCGATGTTAAACACGACATGCCCATACATTCCCCGTCCGCCGGTTTGCTTGACATAACGATAGTCGATTTTAGAAACCGGGCGGGTGATGGTTTCCCGATATGCCACGCGCGGCCGGCCGACATTGGCCTGAACGCGGAACTCGCGCAACATGCGGTCAACCAGAACATCAAGATGAAGCTCACCCATCCCGGCAATAATCGTCTGCCCGGTGGTCTCATCGGTCCGCACCTTGAACGTTGGGTCTTCCTCGGAAAGTTTGCGCAGCGCCTCACCCATCTTATCCTGGTCAACGGTGGTCTTAGGCTCGATCGCCACATAGATTACCGGGTCAGGGAATGAGATGCTTTCAAGCAGAATTGGAGACTGGGGATCGCAAAGCGTATCGCCGGTAAAGCTTTCCTTCAAGCCCAGAACGGCGCCAATGTCGCCGGCAGACACTTCGGTGATATCTTCACGCCGGTCAGCGTACATACGCACCATGCGGCCAATCCGCTCTCGCCGGCCTTTGCTGGCATTTAAGACAGCCGCACCGGTAACCACCTGGCCCGAGTAAACCCGGAAATAGGCCAACCGGCCAACATAGGGATCGGTCACAATTTTGAACACCAGCGCACTGAGCGGAGCGCCGTCTTCTGTCGGCCGCTCCACAGTTTCACCGCTGTTCAGATCGGTGCCTTTTACAGGGGGGATGTCAAGCGGGGATGGGAGAAAATCAATAACGGCATCCAGGACCGGTTGGACGCCTTTGTTGCGCAGTGAACTGCCGCAGAAAACCGGATAAGCTTTACCGGCAATCACAGCCTGGCGCAGCACGGCCTTCAACTCGCTGACGGTAATTTCATCACCTTCCAGGAATTTGACCGTCAGGTCGTCATCCATCTCGGCGATCCGTTCAACCAGCGTCTCGCGACGTTCTTGAGCTTCTTGTTTTAATTCTGCGGGAATTTCGGCATAAACTGGATCGCGGCCAAGTTCGTCCTGCCAATAAATCGCTTGCATTTCAAGCAGGTCGACCACGCCAGTAAAGTTCGCTTCGTTTCCAATTGGGATCTGCATCGCGAGCGGATTGGCTCCCAGGCGATTGCGGATGCTTTCGATCGAAGCCTCATAAGAGGCCCCGACCCGGTCCATCTTGTTAATGAAGCAAATCCGGGGGACACCGTACCGGTCGGCCTGGCGCCAGACGGTTTCACTTTGGGGCTCGACACCCTGGGTAGCATCAAAAACCACCACCCCACCGTCCAGGACCCGCAGTGCACGCTGCACCTCAGCGGTGAAGTCGATATGGCCAGGCGTGTCAATGACATTGATCTGGTGTTCTTTCCACTCTGCAGTCACAGCTGCCGAGACGATTGTGATCCCCCGTTCACGCTCCTGAACCATCCAGTCCGTCACCGTGGTGCCGTCATCGACCGAGCCAATCCGGTAAGTCTTACCAGTGTAAAACAAGATCCGCTCGGTAGTGGTCGTTTTACCAGCATCAATATGGGCAATAATCCCAATATTACGGCACCGCTCTAACGGAAAATTTCGAGCCATTCATATCACCTGTTATCGAAGTGACCGTGCTTTCAACACAAACCGTGCGCCCGGCAAAAGGCCGGATTAGACACGATAATGCGAGAAAGCGCGGTTGGCTTCGGCCATCTTGTGAGCCTCTTCGCGCTTGCGAACAGCCGACCCTTGATTATTTGCAGCATCTAACAGCTCAGAAGAGAGCTTTTCGGAAAAAGATTTCCCGGTGCGAGCCCGGGCAGCACTGATAATCCAGCGCATCGCGAGCGCCAGACGCCGGTCCGCCGGAACTTCCATAGGCACCTGGTAAGTGGCGCCACCCACGCGGCGTGGGCGAACTTCCATGACCGGCCCCACATTTTTCAGTGCCTGGTCGAGGACATCCATCGCCGGCCGGTTGGTCTTCTGCTGAACCACATCCAGCGCATCGTAAACAAGACGCCGGGAAAGGCTCTTCTTGCCGCGGCGCATAATATGGTGGATCATCGTTTCCACCACTTCGCTATTATAACGAGCGTCGGGCAGGATCTCTCGCTCTTCAGGTTTCGTTCGTCGCATACCTTACTTACTCCGTATTATCAAAACTGACCGTTCTAGCTCGGGCGCTTGGCGCCGTACTTCGAACGACCCTGGCGGCGCTTCGAAACGCCCGTCGTGTCCAGCGTGCCGCGCACGATGTGATAGCGGCAGCCGGGTAAATCCTTAACGCGACCGCCACGAACCAACACGACCGAGTGCTCCTGAAGCTGATGCCCCTCACCGGGGATATAAGCGGTCACCTCAATGCCATTGGAAAGACGAACGCGGGCGACTTTGCGCAAGGCCGAGTTGGGTTTCTTGGGTGTTGCAGTGCGGACAGACGTGCATACACCGCGCTTCTGAGGAGCGCCTTCGTCCTGTCGGATACGGCGCTGCTTGTAAGAGTTGAAGATGAACTGCAGGGCAGGCGCCTTGCTCTTCACTCTCTTTGTTTCGCGACCCTTACGGATCAACTGATTGATAGTGGGCACGTTTTGCCTCCAAAAAAATACTAGAACACTATTCCTACGATTTCTTCTTCATAAAGGGAGGCCATCACAACGACGATGGCCTCACCGGTATGATTACCAAGTGGTAAATTGGCAACGGGCCAAGATTATATCACGAGCAGGCAGGTTCGTCAAGGAAAGCTAACCTGGAGCGGACGTCACAATACTGGCGCCCGCTCCAGGAATCTCCCTATCAGGCCAGATCGTCCAGGTCCTCTCCCAGCCCTAACAGGCCGGTTTCAATCTTGGGCGGCCGGACTCGCTCTTCATCTTTGCCAAAGCGAATTACTTCGCCATTATCCATGACAGCTTCAACCGCGACGCCCAGGCTTTGCAATTCTTTGACCAGTACCCGGAATGAAGCTGGAATGCTGGGTTCTTCGATTGGCTCACCTTTGACGATCGCTTCATAGGTTGCGACGCGTCCCTGGACATCATCCGATTTGACCGTGAGCATTTCCTGGAGTGTATAGGCAGCCCCATACGCTTCCAGCGCCCAAACCTCCATCTCGCCAAAGCGCTGGCCGCCAAACTGAGCCTTACCACCCAGCGGCTGCTGTGTCACCAGGCTATACGGTCCGGTAGAACGTGCATGGACCTTGTCCTCAACCAGGTGATGAAGCTTCATCATCGACATCACCCCGACCGTCACCGGCTGATCGTACTTCGTTCCGGTCTTGCCATCCCGAAGCACCTGCTTACCCAGCACCGGCAGAGGTTCACCGGTACGGAGCGAGCACTGTTCAGCAAGCTCGCGGATCTGCTCATCAGGCACATTGGCGACTTCCTCACCATGCGATTCGAGCCACAGCCGCAGCGCCACCAGGATCGCCAGCTTGTCTTTATTGGAAATGCTCGGCGCATGCGCGCCAACATCCACGAAGTTCAGCATCACATCCGGGTCAAATCCCTTGTCGCGAAGCCACTGCTCCAGGTTGGCCCGGCGGGCATAGTCCGGATCGTTGGGCAGGCGGTAAATGTCATAACCCCTGTCATCAAGCCACTGCTCCATATAGAGCAGGCGAACTTCGTCATCGTCTTTAATGGTCTCAGGCGCGTATTCCTGCGACTCGAGCCATTCCCAGGCCTTGTCCACCGTGTTTCGCCAGGCTTCATCCATCATCCAGGCCCGCGCCAGCTCAGCCTCAATCTCGACTTCGTTTGCGCCATCGAACACCGGCGTCACAGCCCGGAAACCGAGCCGGTGCGCCGCCCACCCCAGGTGTGTCTCGAGCACCTGCCCGATATTCATACGACCCGGCACGCCCAGAGGATTGAGGATGATATCGACCGCGACGCCGTCATCAAGGAAGGGCATATCCTCAATAGCCACCACACGGGAAACCACGCCCTTGTTGCCGTGCCGTCCAGCCATTTTGTCACCGGCTGTGATCTTGCGGCGCTGCGCCACAGAAACGCGCACCATCATATCCACACCGGCGGGAAGGTCCGAGTTGTCTTCCCGGGTGAAGACTTTGACATCCACCACCATTCCACGCTCGCCATGGGGCATACGCAGCGAAGTGTCTTTCACATCGCGAGACTTCTCTCCAAAAATAGCCCGCAGCAAACGTTCTTCAGGGGTCAGTTCTTTTTCACCTTTGGGGGTGATTTTCCCAACCAGGATATCGTTGGGGCCTACTTCTGCGCCAATGCGAATGATGCCATGTTCATCAAGATCCTTAATCGCATCTTCACCGACATTGGGAATATCGCGAGTGATCTCTTCTGGACCCAGCTTGGTGTCCCGGGCTTCAACTTCATATTTTTCGATGTGCACAGAAGTAAAGCGGTCTTCCTGAACCAGGCGTTCTGAGATCAGGATCGCGTCTTCGAAGTTTCCGCCTTCCCAGGAAAGGAAAGCGACCACAACATTCTGTCCAAGCGCCAGGTTGCCGTTGATCGTCGAAGAAGAGTCGGCCAACACATCCCCTCTGTGGACTCGCTGTCCTTTGACTACTGCCGGGCGCTGGTCGATGCAGGTGCTCTGATTGGAGCGCTGGTATTTGCGCAGGGTATAGGTCTTGAGACCTTCGGCAGTCCGCACGATCACCTGGCGACCGGTGACCGAGATCACCTCGCCATCTTCCTCAGCCACCAGGACCTGCCCGGAGTCGATCGCGGCATAGGTTTCCATCCCGGTCGAGATCATCGGTACTTCTGGCGAAACCAATGGCACAGCCTGGGCCTGCATGTTCGAGCCCATCAAGGCGCGGTTCGCATCATCATGCTCCAGGAAGGGGATCAACGCGGCGCTGATGCCGACCACCTGATTGGGGGCCACATCCATGTAATTGATGCTGTCGGGTGAGGAAATGATAAAGTCTGAGTGGTAACGGCAGGAAATCCGCTCGAAGGCAAACTCATTGTACTCATTCAGCACTGAATTGGCCTGTGCGATGACGAATTTATCCTCCGCGTCTGCGGACAGATACTCAGTATCCGCCGAGACGAAAGGAACCACAAAAATAGTCGGCCGGTTGAGCTTGCGGATCGCCGGAAGCGCCTGGGCAGACACCCGCTCGCCTTCGCGGGCGATTACCTCGCCGGTATCTGGGTCGGTCAGGGTTTCACGCAGCAGGCGTCCCTCCAGGCGTGGATCGGCGGCTGAAAGGGCCTTCACCACACGCCGGTAGGGCGTCTCAATAAAGCCATACTCGTTGACCCGGGCAAAGCTGGCCAGGCGGCCAATCAAACCGATGTTAGGGCCTTCTGGCGTCTCAATCGGGCAGATACGCCCGTAGTGCGAATGGTGTACGTCACGCACATCGAAGCCCGCCCGCTCACGACGCAAACCGCCCGGTCCCAAAGCTGAGAGAGTCCGCTTGTGGCGAAGCTCTGCCAGCGGGTTTGTCTGATCCATAAACTGAGAGAGCTGGCTGGAGCCAAAGAATTCACGCAAGGCCGCCACAACGGGGCGGATATTGACCAACCCGACCGGGGTAACCTGATCCTGATCACGGATCGACATGCGCTCCTTGATCACGCGCTCCATCCGGCGCAGACCAATGCGCAGCTTATTCTGGATCAATTCACCGACTGTCTTCACCCGGCGGTTGCCGAGGTGGTCGATATCATCCTTATCCTCGACCTCATTGTTGATCATGATCATACGGCGGATCAGGTGGACCACGTCCCACTTGGTGATCGTGCGGTGCTGGACCGGAATGCGCTCCTGCAGGTCGAGCTTCTGGTTCAGCTTGTAGCGCCCCACCCGTTCGAGATCATAGTGACGCTGGTCAAACAGCTGCTCCTCGAGGAACTGGCGGGCATTGTCCAGCGTGGCCGGATCGCCAGGCCGCATGCGCTTGAAGAACTCAAGCAGCGCCGCCTCGGCAATCGATTGGTTGTTGGACAGGTCCCAAACCGGTTCCTGGCGCATGGTCGACGGAAGGAACAACCGGTCCGGGTTATTATCAACATCCTGGAACAGCGCCAGCAGTTCTTCATCTGACCCTTCTTTGATGGGCGTTTCAATCATCCCATCATTGACGGTAGCCAGGGCGCGCAAGAAAATGGTGATCGGGACGGTGCGCTTGCGGTTAAACTTAAGGATCAGATAATCATTCTTACGCGTCTCGAACTCCATCCACGCCCCACGGTCAGGGATCAGCTTGGCCATAGCCAGGCGGCGGCCTGTGGTGCGGTCAACCGGCGCCTCGAAATAAACACCCGGGGAACGGATCAACTGAGAAACAACGACCCGCTCGGTCCCATTGACAATAAAAGTTCCATTTTCGGTCATCTCTGGGAAATCTCCCAGGAAGATCTCTTGCTTGATCGGCTCAGGCACTTCTGGGCCAGCCAGCAGAACCGAAACATATAACGGGGAAGCGTAGGTCAGATCTTTTTCGACGCATTCATCAATCGAGTGCTTGGGCTCGCCAAACCAGTAGCGCAGTCCCCACTGCTGGGCTTCAAGGGTCCGGCCCGGAAAATAGAGCTTCATCCCCTTGTTATACGACTCGATGGGGGAAATTTCATCGAACAGATCGGATAACCCCTCGCGCTTGAGACGTTCGAACGATTCAGCCTGGACTTCAATCAGGTTTGGCAATTGAAATACATCAGGGATTCGAGCGTACGACTTCGTTGTCGGCATATCAGAAGCCATGCTTTTCTCCTGCAAAACGAACTAAAACCTAAAGAACGATTGTCTTAACGACAAAGACAGCATTTACGCAGTAAGCGCAAATTGTAATTATAACAGAAAAAGTCAAGCCAGGTCAAGAAATTGAACTGGCTTGACAACAATTCTGATCTTGTAAGCAGAACCTCACCTGCCGGTGGGCTCAAATCTCCAAACGAGATTATACCATCACGTACATCCCGACGCCAGCTTGTAGAACGCTAATCAAAGCCTTCAAGAGCTGGCGGTTGAGAAGATCACCCGATGCAGCCGGGCCCCTCGACCTGTCTTACTGGTAGCTGTTCATAATGCCGAGGACCAGGTCAGCATAATAATAGCCCACATCCATCGGGCCGTAAGCGCGCAAGGCATCGCGAACATCCCCATGGCGGGCGATCAAATCAGCCAGCATACGGGTAGCATAGGCCACGTTGTATTCCGGGTCAAACAGTTCATCCATCGTTGGCCGGTCGGTAAAACAAGGCCCATTCTTGCACATAAAACTGGCAGCCTTGCCGTCGCGCGGCATGACTTGCATCAGGCCTACTGCCCCACTTTTTGAGTATGCCTCAGGCTGGCCTGCACTCTCCTGAAGCATGACCGCTGAGACCAGGTTCGGATCGAGACCATTATCACGCGCGTACCGCTCGATGATCTGGCACCACTGCAGAATTCCGGCTGGATACGACTGGTTGAGCGAGCAATCTTGTGCAGCGGTCGCTCCCGCAGCATCCATTTGGGCTGTCTCTTCGGCCGTGGTTCCAGCAGACAGGTTCACCTGCGCCATACCACCGGTCATGCTGACGATTCCGCCGGTACCTGGTGCCAGGAAATTGACCGCGCTGATCAGCCCAAGAATGCCTATGATGAGGCCGGGAAAAATCATTTTCTGAACACTCACCTGCACAGCACTCCTGATTGATGTTCTTAGCCCAATAATAGAACTTATGTTCTAATTAATCAATAGGTTTTTGAAACATGCTGCGCCAGAAAGATACCCTGGCTTTTTCCTCCTGACCTTCAGTTCGACCGCTTTACCAGTGAACGGATGCGCTGCATGCCCCTGGCGAGAATTTCTTCAATCTTCTGGGCAGTTTTTTCGTACGCGCCAACCGGCTGCCCGTATGGATCGGCGATGGGAGCCGTCTGGCCTGCCATTTCACTGAGCAAAAAGACCCGCTCGGCGACTGCCGGGAACTCGACCTGGAGCGATTCTTTATGGCCTGGCTCCATCGTCAGGATAAGATCATACGATTCGAGCAGTTCGGCTGTCACCATGCGAGACCGGTGCTGGCTGATGTCGAATCCCCGCCGGGCGACAACTTTTTGAGAGTTTTGGGAGGCCGGCTCGCCATCGATCGCCCAGGTGCCGGCCGAGCCAACTCGCCAGCTTTGCCAGTCGGGGTCCTCTTGTTTGAGCCGGTGAAGAAACAGCGCGGCAGCCATTGGTGAACGGCAGATATTCGCCGTGCAGACAAACAGAACACCTGGCCCTGGCTGGTCTCCGCCGGTTGTGGTTTGCATGTCTCCTCCCATTTAACTCTTTACGCCGCTCAGGCTTAAAAAAATAACCGGATGAAGGCAAGTATAGCGATGCCATAGGAGCCTGTCAATACATGGTCTGGCCACCTGGGGCTAGGCAGCCGAAGCACAAATTCAGGCGCAAATCCATTTGACCCGATTTTTCCAGCCACTATAATTGCTAATACCGTTTTGCGCGGACCACCGAGCAGGGGCCAGGTGGATCAACAACATTCAAGCGAGGAAGCAGCCATGTCCAGAAATAAGACCAGCCGATATGCCATGTTTGGACTGCTTTATTTTGCCCAGGGGGCCGTTCTAAGTTACTTTACCGCGCTAAACGGGATCTATCTGCTTTCATTTGATCTCAGCATGACCAGGATTGGCATCATTGGCGGGATTGCGCTGATCCCACTGGTGCTAAAAATATTCCTGGGAATGTTGAGCGACCGGTTGAATCTGTTCAATCTTGGCTACCGCAAACCCTACATCCTGATCGGGCTCCTGGTGCAGAGCTTGTGCCTGGTCATCGCCCCCACCATCCATCCCGGCCAGCAGTTCTGGTTGTTTGCTGGTCTGGCCTTCCTATTAATGTCTGGCATGGCGCTCTATGACACCTGTACCGACGGCCTGGCGCTGGATACGACCCCTGAGGAGGAACAGGGCACAATTCAGGGCATCATGGTAGGTGGCCGGGCGTTGGGCGTGGTCTTGATCTCAGGCGTGGTCGGAGTGGTTGTCGAGCGCCTTTCATGGCCGGCAGCCTTCCTGTCACTGGCAGTATTGACCCTGCTGCCGCTGCCGCTGGTGATGAAAGTCCGTGAAGCTGCCAGGCCAGCCGGGCGCCAGTTTGAGTGGCGAGCCTTTTCTGCTTTTACCAGGCCCTCCATCCTGGCCCTCGGCCTGTTAGGCGCGCTGTATTCATTGGTTATCAACTCAGCCAATCAACTGGTCAATCCATTTATGCAAACCGAGTTTGGCATCAGCGTCACAACAGCCGGCCTGTTCACGATGGTTTGGGGCATTGGAACTATCCTGGGCGGGCTGGCAGGCGGCCGCCTGACCGACCGGCTGGGGCAACACCGGGCATTGATCCTGGCGCTGTTGATTTCACTTGGATCAATCCTGGCCCTGGCTTTCATCTTTGACCCCACTGTCGCCTGGCCGCTGGTCATTTTATTTGGCCTGGCTTTTGGTTATTATGAAACGGTATACTTTGCCATATCGATGAAAGCCACCGACCCGCGCATCGCCGCAACTATGTTTTCGATCCTGATGGCCGTCGCGAACATTGGAACCGGTATCGGGCTGGCGGCCAGCGGATCGCTGGTAGATGCCGTTGGCTATCGCTGGACATTTGCCATCGTTGCCGGCCTGAACCTGCTGGCCCTTCCTTTGCTGTCTATTATCTTTCCCAGGCGGCTCAACAGTCAGGCCGCCCTGAATAAATCGTTCCCCGGCCAGTAGCCAATTAACCGGGAAGAGCACCACAATCAGAAGGAAGAGATCCCAGATATGCTAATCGAACCCTCCGCCTCAAAGTACACGCTGGTTTTTGACTGGGGAAACACGCTGATGAAAACGCTCCCTGAATATTCGAGACCAATGGCCGGCTGGCCTGAAGTACGCGAGGTTGAGGGCGTAGTTGAAGCTTTAGAAAAGCTGCTTGGGCGCTACACGATGGTCGTTGCCACCAACGCTGGCGACTCGGACTCGCCATTGGTCTGGAAAGCATTGCGCCGCGCCGGCCTGGGTGAATATTTCAAAGCGGTTTTCACAGCCAAAGAGCTTGGCAGCCAGAAACCAGGCGCTGGATTTTTCCGCCAGATCGAAAGCGTGTTGACCCAGCCCCCCTACCAGATTGTGATGGTCGGGGATGATTACAGAAGCGACATCGTAGGCGCAAAAGCTGTTGGGTGGCGAGCCGTTTGGTATAACCCTGCCGGGGAGAATGTTCCTGGCAGCATTCCGCTCCAGGATGGGGAGATTGCCTGCATGCGGGATTTACCCAGGGCGTTGGAACTACTCTACCTGCCCGACTATCCAACCTGCCTGGGCTGGCTTGCAGAGCGCGGTACGCCTTTTAACATCCTGGCCCACGTGCAGATGGTCGCCGCAGCCGCGTATCTATTGGCCACCTGGCTGCGAAAAAAAGGAGTAAATGTTGACCCTGTGCTTACTCACCGGGGCGGTTTGTTACACGACCTTGGGAAAATAGAATCGATCCGGTCAAACCGGGAGCGCGGCGACCAGGGCGACCACGCTGCCCTGGCGAAAGAGATCCTGATGGCGCGTGGCCAACCCGAATTGGCCGAAATCGCGGACCGGCATATGCTTTGCCAGGATCCAGCTTCTCCGCGCCAGCCGCGCAGCTGGGAGGAAAAGCTGGTTCATTTCGCCGATAAACTGGTCGAAGACAGCCGGCCGGTTTCCTTGCAGGACAGATTGGCTGCTTTGCAAGCGCGTTATCCCGCTTTCGCCCACGAGATCTCCGGCAGCCTGCCAATCCTGGTTGGGATGGAGCGGGAAATCTGTACGCAACTGGAAATCACGCCAGATGAGCTAATCCGCCGCCTGAGTGCAGCACTGGGCTACTCGTAGCCCGGATTTATTGCTCGCCTGGCAGGTTAAAATAATTGTAGACAGCCTGCGAAAGCTCAGCGACCATCCGGTTGGCCGGGTCGAACAGCATCTGCACGGGATGGTACATATAAACAGCGATCACGTAGTTGCCCCCAGGTGAATAGACCAGCCCGGCGTCGGCAATGGTATGCATCAGGCCATCGTTCTCGATGATCCATCCATGCTTATGAGCAATCCGCGTCCCCTCGGGCAGCCCGGCCTGGAGTAGCACCGCGATTTTATTCAACACCAGGTAGGATATCATCGAACGGCACTCCTCCTGGGTGATCTGCCCCGGAAATACAGCACCGAACGTCCCGCCGCCATTTTCTGCACAGCGGTAGATATCCTCCAGCAGCATGCCAATCTCAGCCGGCGTTGTCTGGTTATACGGGTCCGGGCCAGCCTGAACGTCGCTGCGCTGGTTTGCAGGCGTCTGAATGCGTTGAAGCAGTGGGGCACCCGGGTAAAAGTAACCCGCCATGAAGGTATTTTGAAAGCCCAGCGCCTGCATATCTTTCGTTACTTCAAGCGGGCCCAGGTTCCTATCCATCACAGTTTCCATCAACCGGTCAGCCGGGTCATTCTCTGAGCGCTCAATCATCAATTGAATTAGCCCGGTCACCTCTTCGTTTTCAACCGCATTCACCCGCTGCATCACCGAAACCATGATCGGAATCTTCATGGTGCTGGCAGCAGTGAATGAAATATCTGGCGCGACAAGCTGACCTGCCTGGACTGCGAAATGAATTTCCTGGGAGGTTTGCAGATCGTTTACGTAAACCTCAATTAAGCCATCATATTCTGATAGATCGATAATCTGTTGGAGCAGAATTTCCAGGTTTTCAATCGAGGGCCGGGGGGGCGAGATTCTGCTGAATGAAAGGTTGACGACCCGCGTTCCAGGCGAGCGCAGCGCCGCATCAATCAGGATCACAGCCCGATCAATGTCGAGCACAGTCCCCGATTTGCCGGCCTGAAAACTGGTGCTGCCTGGCAAAGGCTGGGCAGCGGCAGGCATCTGGTCATAGCGCGCGGCGATCTCGTCACGCAAAAAAATGCGCAGGCGCTCTTCCGAATATGTCGCCCGCAGCGGAACCTCATTTGGGGCAGGCAAGCGGTTCCAGAGAAAATCCCAGAATCCGCCCCAGAACGGCTGCTGAAGACGCTCGAGATCAGCCGCCGCCATCATGGCGTTGATATCCAGTTCAAAACCAATCACTCCTGGCTTGATCTGGATCACAGCATCCCTATAATGGACCTCAACAGGGACCGCAGTGTAAGCCTGCAGCAGCCGTTCAGCAGCTCTTTGCTGGCTCAAGCCACCCACATTCACGCCCGCAATTACCATCCCAGGAGGAAAATTGGAGCGAATCCGGCTGTAATAGACCAGTTGTGCGGCAGCCAGCACAACAGCCAGGACAATCAGCCCAATTGAGATCCAGCGCAGTGGAATGAAAGAATTTCGATTTCTCACAACAACTCCATTTGAATTTTACCAAAGCCGGTGAAAAAATGCCGATAGCAAAAAAACCGGCACCACCTTGCAAGAATGTGGAGTTTCAAGTATAGTCACGCTACAATCTATCCTAAATTTAGATCATACCCCGGTTTCTTATGGATTCCCACACCACGAACCCTGTCTGGCTGGACCGTCCGCTCTTCAAAAACACGTCAAACATCTTCACGTTTGGAAAAATCATGGTGTTTGCGATCCTTCTCCTGGCAGTCTTAAGCCGTTTTGTGATGCTGGGAGAACGGGTCATGAGCCATGATGAAGTCAATCATGTCGTCCCTTCCTATGAACTGTACCAGGGACGCGGCTACCGGCATGACCCGGTAACGCATGGCCCCTTCCAGTTCCACGTGGTTGCATTGTCATACTTCCTGTTTGGCGACAGTGACTTTACCTCCCGCGTTCCTGCTGCTTTGTTCAGCATTGGCGCGATTGCTTTTGTCCTGTTCGCCTTTCGCCGCTACCTCGGCCGCAGCGGGGCGATGATTGCCGGGTTCCTGTTCCTGATCTCGCCATTCATGATGTTTTATGGGCGATACACCCGGAACGAGGCCTTCATAGAATTAATCGGGGTTGTCACCCTGTATGGAATTTTGCGTTACCTGGAAAAAGGCGACCGGCTGGCGATGTTCCTGGTCACGGTGTCAACCGCGATGCATTTTGTCGTCAAAGAAACGGCTTTCATCTACACCGCCCAGGCGCTGATCTTTCTATTCGTGATGTTCCTGATCGAAGCTCGCCAGGCCGGGATCAGGAGACCTGAGCGGTATAACCAGTTCCTGGCTTCTATGGCGCTGTCGATGTTCCTGGTTCTGGTTGCCCTGGGACTGGGCATCATCAAAGCAGACCAGGGAACCCCTTCCGTGGCAACCGTCGAAACTGCAACCGTCACCGAAGAGGTTGCCCCGCCGGTCACCTCGCTGTTCGACCCTGAACACCTGCGCCTTTACGCCGAGATCGCCCTGGTTGCCAGCGCGCTGGTCTTTGCCGCATTTGGGTTAATCTCGCTTTCCAAGGATATCGGCTGGAAGCAGTTAAAAAACCTGCGCTCGTTTACCCTGATCGTCCTCATCGGAACATTGATCCTGCCTATGCTGAGCCCGTTACCGGTTGTGATGTTGGGCTGGAACCCGCTGGATTACACCAACCCCACCAGTATGCTGAGGACCGGCATTTTCGTGGCAGCCTTCTTCACCCTGGCCGCCGCGATTGGGGTCCTTTGGAACCCAGTGTTATGGCTGCAAAACGCGTTCGTTTTCTACGTTATCTTCACCGTCTTCTACACCACTTTCTTTACCAACGGTAACGGTTTCTTGACCGGCATCGTTGGCTCGTTGGGCTACTGGCTTTCTCAACAGGGAGTCGAACGTGGCAGCCAGCCGCGTTACTATTACGCGCTGATCCAGATGCCGATTTATGAATTCCTGGCCATTCTCGGCGCCACCCTGGCGGTTTATTTTGGGATCAAGTACCGGCGCTTCAGCCAGCTGCCTGGCGTCGCGCCAGCCAACGGCACCGGGGAATGCCAGGTTGCCGGGCCGGTGACCGAAACGCCGGCGAGCCAGGCAGACGATCAGGTGCCGGTGACCGGCCTGGGACAGGGAATGCCGGATGACGGCCTCGATCCGGATGTGGCCCAGGAAGAGATCCAGGAAGACCAGGAATACGCTCGCTATTACACGATCCCACAACCGCTGCCGGTGTTGGGTCTGCTGCTCTTTTGGGGACTTTCCAGCCTGGTCGCTTACAGCCTGGCGGGCGAGCGCATGCCGTGGCTGACGGTGCACATTGCGCTGCCATTCCTGCTGTGCGCTGGTTGGGGGCTGGGTTTCCTGGTCGACACCACCGATTGGAAACAGCTCAAACAGGGCAACAGCCTCCTGGCCGTGCTGCTTTTGCCGGTCCTATATGCCAGCCTGGCCGGCATGATGGGAACCTTGCAGGGCGCGATCGGACCTTTCCAGGGCAACACCCTTGAACAGCTTCAGGCCACCAGCCAGTTTCTCGTGGCGCTGTTTGCATCCGGCGCCAGCCTGGCAGGGATCATCTACCTGCTGCGCGGATGGGAAAGCGGCCAGGTGCTGCGCCTGGCTGCGGTAGCCTTCTTCGCCCTGATGGCGCTGCTGACCGCTCGTGCGGCTTACCGGGCTTCTTTCATCAATTACGATTACGCCACAGAGTACCTGGTGTACGCCCACGCAGCCCCAGGGCCAAAAGAAGTGCTTCGCCAGGTCGAAGAAATTTCCCGGCGGACAGCCGGTGATAAGAGCCTGATGGTTGCCTACTCCAGCGACGCGCTTTACCCTTACTGGTGGTACCTGCGCGATTATCCCAACCACCGCTGGTTCCAGAATAATCCAACCCGCGATCTGCGCGACTACCCGGTAATCATCGCCGGAGAGGATGTCTACAGTAAGATTGAGCCAATCGTAAGCGATAACTATATCCGCTACGATTACGTCAGGCTGTGGTGGCCCAACCAGGATTACTACAACCTCACCTGGGACCGGGTATGGAATGCCATCCGCGATCCGCAAATGCGGGCTGCCGTGATCGACATCTGGCTGAACCGAGACTACAGTGCATACGCCAAACTGACCAGCCAGGTCGGGCCGCTCAGCCCTGAAACCTGGAGCCCGGCGGCTACCATGCGCATGTACGTGAGAAAAGATGTTGTCGGGCAGATCTGGGATTACGGCGCCAGCCCGGTAGCCATCAACATAGAGGAAACCGACCCGGCTGCAGCAAAGACTATCCAGCTGGCCCCGGTCCAGGTGATCGGATCGACGGGAAGCGGGCTCGGACAGTTCCAGGCCCCGCGTGGATTAAGGGTTGCGGATGACGGCACCCTGTACGTGGCCGACTCGCGCAACCACCGCATCCAGCACCTGGCGCCAGACGGAACCGTCTTACAGGCCTGGGGAACCTTTGCCGACCAGGCTGCCGGGGACGCTCCTGGAGGCACATTCTATGAACCCTGGGATGTAGCCATTGGCAGGGATGGCTCAGTATACGTCTCGGATACCTGGAACCACCGCATCCAGAAGTTTACCGCCGATGGCAAATTTATTAGCATGTGGGGATACTTTGGCCAGGGTGAGGCCCCAGACGCCTTCTGGGGACCGCGCGGTCTGGCCGTAGATAACGACGGTCGCCTGTATGTGATGGACACGGGCAACAAACGGATTGTTATCTTCGACCCGGATGGCAACTTCATCTCCCAATACGGAACAGCCGGCTTCGACCTGGGCCAATTTGACGAGCCGGTTGGAATCGCAATTGACTCAAACTACAATGTCTTCATCACCGACACGTGGAACCAGCGCGTCCAGGTTCTCACCGCGAGCAGTACGGGCCAGTTCCTCATTCCGCAGCGTTCGTGGGACTTTGTCGGCTGGGAAGGCCAATCGCTGGAAAACAAGCCCTTTGTAGCCGTTTCACCAGTCAACGGGCACGTGTTTATCACCGATCCCGAAAAACCACGGGTGGTGGAATATGACCCGGCAGGCAACATCATCCGCGCCTGGGGAGATTACAGCACCGAATCGGATGGTTTTGGCCTGGCTTCAGGCGTAACGGTCACCAAAGATGGGGACGTGTGGATCAGTGACGGCGGCAACAACGTTCTGCTACGATTTGAGCTGCCAGAGTAGCGCCGGTCAATCCATCACAATCCCCGGCACCTCGCGGAACAAATCGACCGGACCGGCACACAGCCCAACCAGGGTGGGGCCTGTGTGCGCGCCCAGAACCGGCGCCACTGCCACGGTCGGTGTCCAGTGACATTCGAAGCGGCTCGAAATCGCTTCGCGCAGGATCTCGAGGCCATCCGGGTGTTTTCCATGCAGGAGCTGAACGCGTAGCGGGCTGCCTTCCGGGTACTTGCGTGCCACGATGTCGACGATCTTCTGGATGGCGCGCCGCTCGGTGCGCTCCTGGGCATGGGTGTAATACTTGCCGTGTTCTTTGTCGACCGCGATAATGGGCCGGATTTGAAGGACCGAGGCCAGCAGCCCTTTGAGATGGCTGATCCGCCCGCCGTGGATCAGGTATTTTAGCGTGTTGAGGGTATAGATTCCCTCGCAGGATTGGCTGACCTTTTCGAGGAAAGATCGGATCTGGCTCAGAGCCCACCCGGCTGCCAGCGCCCGGGCGGCTGCCTCAACCTGCCAGCCCTCCGGGCAGGACAGCGTGCGGGTATCCCAGAAAGTCACCCTGGCCTCCGGGACCATGACGGCCCCGGCCTGGGCAGCATTCATCGTCCCGCTCAAGCCTGATGAGATATGAATGGACAGGATTTCAGGGTCTTTCTGCGCCAACCGGCGGTACAGCTCCGCAAATTCACCGGCTGAGGGCTGTGAAGTGGTCGGAAAATCACTGCTCTGGACCAGCAGTTCATAAAAAGCATCTGGCGGAAGTTCTTCGCTGGTGTAGGTCTTGCCGTCCAGGGTGTAACGCAAAGATACAAAGTGGAGATCCAGCCCTGCCGATTGGGCGGGTGAAAGATCACAGGCGCGGTCGGTGACAATCTGCATGTTTCTTCCCTCTCAGTTGCTCTTCTACGATGGATGATTTGATTTTCTATCATGCTTCCCGGTGCTAAACGCCACAACCAGCAAAGCTTTCCCCGCAAAACAACACTGCTCGAACTGATCGTGGTCGAGCTGCCTGACATTTTTGCGAGAATTAATTACAAACTCTAATTATTTGTCAAACGGGTGGGGATTACATGTGCGCCAGGTCACATATTGGTAACAGGCAGGTCACACGTCCTTTTCACCTTCCGCCTTTTCGTCCAAACTGGCGTTCGAGCAGGTCAACCGACAGGTGAATCATTGTCGGCCTGCCATGCGGGCAGGTACGCGGCGACCGGCAGGCTTCCAGGTCGCTCAGGAGGGCCCGCTGCTCCTCGGCGGAGAGAGCCTGCCCCGCTTTTACCGCAGCCCGCTTGCAGATTCGCGCGATGAGCCGTGCCTCAATCTCACTTTGCAAAGGCGCTTCGTCCTCTTCAAAATCCTCCACAACCACCCGCACCGCCGCCTGCGGGTCGGCGCCGGTCAGCAAAGCCGGGATCGCACGCACCCGGAATGTGTTGGGGCCAAAAGGTTCCACTTGAAAGCCAAGTTGATCCAGGACCGCCAGTTGATTTTGAAGCAGGCTGGCAGCAGCCGGTGGAAGATGAATCGTAACCGGTTCAAGTAATGCCTGAGCCGGGATCGGATCCCCCCGCTGCTTCAAGAAGCGCTCGAACAGGACCCGCTCGTGGGCCGCGTGTTGATCGATAAGGTATAAGCCGTCCGGGCCTTCGGCCACCAGGTAGGCCAGGCCAACCTGGCCAATCAACCGCAGCAGCGGCAGCATGCCCGTCGGCAGCCCAGGTTCTGTGGCGGCAGCCGGAACCGGCCGGTCAGCCTCGCCCGGTTCAGCGCTCGATAAATCGCCGGATTCTCCGGTCGAATCCTGGGCAAGCGAGTCCCAGGTCAATGAGGGCTGTCCACCCACATCGCGAGGCATTTCCCAGGCCGGGTCAACCTGCTGACCAGGCAGGCGACTCTGCCAGGTCCCACTGACCAAACCAGGCACAGGCGAATAGGCCATCAAAGCCCGGCGCACGGCCCGCTGAACCCCGCTAAACACCTTATCCGGGCTGCGGAAACGAACCTCTGCTTTCGCCGGATGGACATTGACGTCCACCTCTTCAGGGGAAAGATCAATAAATAGCGCCGCCAGAGGAAAGCGGCCAACCATCAACAGGGTATGGTAAGCCTGCAGCAGCGCCGCCGATAATGCGCCGTCCTGAACCCAGCGTCCATTGACAAAAAAGGTGATTTCTTTGCGGTTTGAGCGAGTCAGGGAAACCGGGCTGATGAAGCCGGTCACCTGGAGATAATCCTCTTCAAAGGAAACTTCCAGCATCTGGCGCGCAGTGTCGATGCCATACAGGCCGGCCAGCACCTCGCGCCGGTCGCCGCGCCCGGTCGTCTGCAGGACGGGGCGACCATCCTGGAAAAGGTGGAAGCGAACCAGCGGGTAAGCCAGGGCATAGCGGGTAACCAGCCCGTCAATCTGCTGGCGCTCAGTCAGGTCACGCTTGAGAAACTTCAGGCGGGCCGGGACGTTATAGAACAGATCCTCAACCCGCACCACAGTCCCAGCCGGCACCCCGGCCGGCTCCACCGGCCCCGGGCGCCCTCCCTCGACGCGCAGGCGCGCGCCCAGCTCAGCCCCTTGGGCGCGCGAGATGAGGGTAAACCGGGCGACTGACGCGATCGAAGCCAGCGCCTCACCCCGAAACCCAAGAGTCTGGATGTGGAAAAGATCGTCCGCTGAGTTCAGCTTGCTGGTCGCGTGGCGGGCCACCGCCATCTCAACTTCGCCGGCCGGGATGCCCTGACCATCATCCGCGACCTCGATCAGGCGCCGGCCGGCCTCAGCGACCTGGACGGTGATTTGGGTAGCAGCGGCATCCAGGGCATTTTCGACCAGCTCTTTGACTACCGAAGCCGGCCGCTCGACCACTTCACCGGCCGCAATTTGCGAAGCAACATCATCTGCAAGAATTCGAATTGGCATAAACCCTCTGGCGAATCGATTATACTAGATGCCATGTCATATTCGACCTTCTTTATCGACCTGGACGAAACTGTCTACCCTACCTCATGCGGCGTGTGGGAAGCGATCGAAGAGCGCATGGAACGCTATATGCACGAGCGGTTGAACATTCCATTTCCCGATATTCCGGCGATGCGCAAAGCGCTATTCCTGCAATACGGCACAACCCTGCGCGGATTGCAAATGACCCGCCACGTGGACGAGCATGAGTTCGTCGACTACGTCCACGACGTGCCGGTGGACCGCCTGCTGCAGCCCGATCCTGCCCTGCGACAGGTGCTGCTGCGCTACCCGCAGCGCAAGATCATCCTGACCAACGCCGACCGCAACCACGCCAGCCGCGTGATCCAGCAGGTTGAGTTAGAAGGCTGCTTTGAGCGCATCATCGATATCCTCGATCTTTCACCTTACTGCAAACCGATGCTCGAATCATTTGAGATCGCCATGCGGCTCGCCGGCGAACAGGACCCTGGCCGGTGTGTCTTTATTGATGACAGCCCGCGCAACCTGGCTGCCGGACGCGAATTTGGCTTTTACACCATCCAGGTAAGCGAAGCGAAGCCTGAAACCCAACTCACTGGCTCCCAGGCGCATGCCTGCATCGCTCGCCTCAGTGAACTGCCATCCGTGTTGGATCCCCGGCAAGATAACCATTCCGGAAAACAATGAGCGATCTTCCGCCGCTGGCCTGGGTCTTGCTGTGCGCCGTGGTCGTCATCCTCGTGGTGATGAACCTGGCCCTGGTGGCGCTGGTGCGCAATCGAAATAACATCAAGATCGCCGCAGCGCCTCCCCGCCAGGCCCGGTCACAGCCGAGAATCGATCAGATTGCCAATGTTTTACGAGACCCATTTGCAGAGGAACGCAGGCAGTTGGGTGAACTCTCAGGGCTGGTCCACGATTTGGATGGAGTCGAAAACCCCAAAACGGATGCATAAGCCCGGCTGCGCACAAAGCTTGTACAAGGTTACTGCTGTTTTCATTCTCATTTAACCAATTTGTGATACCCTTGTTTGCAAGGTTTTAGGAAGAGTACGAATTATAGGAGATCGCCCGATGACAAAAACAGTTCGCTACCTCCTCGCAGGTTGTATTGCGATCGTTTTACTGGCAGGTTCATTTTCTGGTGGTATATTGGTAGGTTGGTTCCTCCCGCATGGGCAGTCTGCGTCAGCCCAGGCCGATGGGACCGCGATTGCATCAGACAATGCGCCAGCTCAACCGGCCACGGACCGGGATAAACTCTTTGCGCCTTTCTGGGAAGTCTGGGACCTGGTGAAAAACCAGTATGTTGACCAACCCGTCGATGAGAAGGAGATGATGCGGGGCGCCATTCGCGGGATGCTAGAGTCGCTTGGCGATGAGCACACCTCTTATATGGATCCCGACCAGTTCCGCCAGGCCAACATGCAGATGGAAGGGGATTATGAAGGGATTGGCGCCTGGGTCGATACGACCGGCGAATACCTCGTCATTGTCAGTCCCATGCCCGACTCGCCAGCTGAGAAAGCCGGCCTGAAACCGGGCGATACGATCGTCGCCGTCGACGGTGAAGATATGACCGGCATCGATGGCAACCTGGTGCTGCGGCGCATCCTGGGGCCAGCCGGTACAGAAGTCACCCTGACCGTCCGGCGCGAAGGCCAGGAAGAAACATTCGATGTCACCATTACCCGGGCCAGGATTGTCGTCCCCAGCGTCACCAGCGAAATGCTCGACAATAACATCGCCTACGTCCAGATCCTCACCTTTGGCGACGATACGACACCCGACCTGAAAGATGCTCTAGAAGAATTGATGGCGCAGAACCCGCAGGGCTTGATCCTCGACCTGCGCAATAACGGCGGCGGCTACCTGCAGACCGCCATCGAAGTGGTTTCGCAATTTGTTTCCAATGGCGTAGTGATGTACGAAGAGTACGGCGACGGAACCCGGCAGACCTTCGAGGCGCTGCCACGTGGCCTGGCCACGGATATCCCGCTGGTCGTGCTGGTTAACGAAGGGACCGCCTCCGCTTCGGAGATCACCGCCGGGGCCATCCAGGACCTGAAACGCGGTACGCTGGTGGGCGTCACCACCTTTGGCAAAGGTTCCGTCCAAAACTGGATCCCGCTCGAGAATGACGAAGGAGCTGTGCGGGTGACGATTGCCCGCTGGCTGACCCCGAACGGCCGCCAGATCCACAAAGTTGGCCTGGAACCGGATGTGGTCGTAGAAATGACGGATGAAGATATCGAGGCGGAGCGCGATCCACAGCTCGACAAAGCCATTGAAATCCTTACTGGCGGAAATTAGCCTGGAATAAAGCTGGCTAAACTCCAGGCTGGCTAAATAAACCTGGCGGGGCTGACAGAAATGTCAGCCCCGGTCATTTCCTGGCCATATCCGGTATAATCGCTGAATGCGCAAACTACTGATTGCCTTGATCCTGCTGCTGGGGGTTTTATTTGTTCTCACTCGCTTCGCCGAGTTGCAGGACATCCTGGAAGTGCTCCAGCGTGGGAACTTCCTCTACCTGGGCCTGGCGCTCCTGGTGCAGCTTGGCTGGATCTACAACCTGGGCGCTTTCTACCAGGCGGTTTACGCCATATTCGACATGAAAGAGACGCGGCTTCACATGATCAAGTTAGTGACCGCGGCAAACTTCCTCACCATCATTGCGCCTTCAGCCGGATTGAGCGCCATCGCCATTTTCTTGACCGACGCCAAACGCCGCGGGCGCTCGCCGGCAAAGGTGACCGTAGCGGGCGTTCTGTACGTCTGGTTTGAATACATCGGCACGCTGGTCGTGCTGGTGTTTGGACTGGCTGAACTGGCTTACCGCAACGACCTGCACTGGGCAGAAATTACGGCTTCGATCATCCTGCTGGCGGGAGCGTTTGGCCTGAGCCTGCTGGTTTACCTGGGGATGAAATCTGCCAGGGCCCTGGGTTCGACCCTTGCCTGGATGGCGCGCGCGGTCAACTGGGTTGCCCGCCCATTTCTTCACCATGATTACCTGAAAGTTGAACGCGCCTACTCTTTTTCCAGCGAGGTCGCCGAGGGGGTTGCAGTCTTGCGCGGCCACCCGCGCTGGATCTACAGACCCCTGCTCCTGGCGCTGTTGAACAAAGCCTTGCTGCTGAGCGTGTTATTCCTCAGCTTCCAGGCCTTCCGGGTCCCCGTTGATGCGGGTACGCTGGTAGCCGGCCTCAGCATCGCCCACCTCTTCCTGATCGTCTCCCCCACCCCGGCCGGGATTGGGATCGTCGAAGGGATCCTGGCCGTCGCTCTAAATTCCCTGGGTATCCCCCTGGAAGACGCTACCGTGGTCACCATCGCCTACCGCGGGTTCAGCTTCTGGCTGCCATTCCTGGTGGGACTGGTCACCTTCCGCCTGCTCAGCCATGGCAGGCCGCCAGTCGAAGAAACGGCCGTAGAACCGGTGGCCATTGCCGGGACCTCCTTGCCAAAATAAGCCAGTGCGAACGGATCCAAAGGCGTCTGCGGCAGGTTTCTGCCCTGGCGAAGAAGAGATGAAACTTGACACCAGGGAGAAAGGAGGGATATACTCACTCGGTGAATATATTGATATGAAAACCACTTTTCCCAGCGCGCTTTCCCCTGAATATGCGCTCCTCGGTTTTTTGGCCTGGCAGCCTGCTCATGGCTATCAACTATACCGGCTCCTGGAGCAAGAGCTCGGGGAAGTATGGCATATCAGCTTGAGCCAGACGTACAACATTCTGAAACGGCTTGAGGCCCAGGGATTCATCGCTGGAGAAGTACAGGCACAGGAAAAATTGCCCACGCGGCAGCAGTTCCACCTGACAGGGGCCGGAAAAAGTCGCCTGGAAACATGGCTGAACACCCCAACTGGCAGCAGCGTACGAGGAATTCGAGTGGAGTTCATCACCCGCTTGTATTTTGCAGCGCTGCTTGGCCAAGAATTCCCTGCGAAGATCATCCAAATCCAAATTGAAGAGACTCGCACCGGGCTGGCACGGATTGAACGGTTGTTGGAAAACATTCCCGCTGACAAAATCCACAATCGTTGGAGCCTGGACTTACGAGTACGCCAACTTCGCACCGCGCTGGAATGGCTTTCAGAAGTGCAGGCTACCATCGGTACCCCCTTATTGTAAGGATTTGGAGGGCATGAAAGCTTTTCGTATTCTCATGAGCATGATCTTATTGGTTGGCATTCTTTCAGGCTGCCTGTCCACAAATGATGGTACAGCTTCTGTGAAGCCGGGCATAGGACCAGCGGCCCCAACCAAAGGCTCTGATACGCCTGCCGGCGAAATTATCGTTGCGGCAGCGGCGGACCTGCAGTTTGCTTTTACGGAGATCGCAAATAACTTTGAACAGGAGACCGGGCATTCGGTGAACCTGGTATTTGGCTCGACCGGGCAGCTGGCTCAACAGATTGCAAACGGCGCTCCTTATGATCTGCTAGCCTCCGCCGACCGTTCTTACGTGGATCGTTTATCAGGAGAGGGCAAGGTCGTGAAAGATAGCATTGCGCTGTACGCGCGCGGGCGCATCGTCCTGGCCGTCAACCGAAAATCTGGGCTAACTGCGACAGACCTGTCTGCTTTGACCTCTCCCCAAATAAAGCACATTGCAATCGCTAATCCCGCACATGCCCCTTACGGATTGGCTGCTCAACAGGCGCTGCAAGCGGTAGGAATATGGGATGAAGTTCAAAGCAAGCTCGTGTATGGCGAGAATGTACGCCAGGCGCTTCAATACATTCAAACCGGGGATGCCGAGGTCGGCATCATTGCCCTTTCTGTTACCAACGTGCCGGAAATCACCTGGACGTTGATTGATGGGAACCTTCATGATCCATTAGACCAGGCACTGGCAGTTGTATCCACTTCAAAAAATCAAGAGCTGGCCCGCCAGTTTGCAGCGTTTATCAATGGTGAAACAGGCCGGCCAATCATGAGAAAATATGGTTTCGTTTTACCGGGTGAACAATTCCTCGTCGAAAATACGATGCCAGATCCAACACCAATGCCATAAATATGCCTTTCGATCTCACTTTGCGCGGCTCGCCAGTTTTCATCTCCGTGTGGGTCACATTTTGGGCTGGATCCATTGCGCTGATCTTCAGCGCCGGGATCGGATGGGTACTTGTCAAGCGGCAGTTTTTCGGTAAAACCCTGGTGGAAGCGCTCGTCATGCTGCCGCTTGTTCTCCCGCCAACCGTATTGGGGTTTTATTTACTGTTGGCGCTCGGTCAACAAGGGTTAGGATCCTGGCTGGAAAACAGTTTTGGCGCGCGCTTTGTCTTTGCTTTACCAGGCGCAGTAACAGCTGCATCAATCTCGGCCTTGCCGTTGGCCACCCAAACAATCCGGGCAAGCCTGGGAGAAGTGGACCGTGAGATCGAAGAAGCCGCTCGCGTTGATGGTTGCTCGGAGTGGCAATTGTTTTGGAAAATCAGCCTGCCATTGGCGTGGCGAGGTATCCTGGCTGGCGCAGTGTTGGGATACCTGCGCGCACTGGGCGAATTTGGCGCAACGTTAATGGTGGCCGGTAACATACCAGGGCGGACCCAAACTCTGCCAATGGCAATTTATGACGCTGTCCAGGCCAATGATTTAGCAACAGCCAACCAATACGTACTGGGAGTTTCCATAGCCGTAGGCGTGCTGCTTTTCGTGGTGATGCGATTAAGCCATCAAACGCAGAAAAGGATCACTTGAGGTTCACGGTATCATTCCCGGATCAACAATGTTTATTCATAACCGCTCAGCCTGGATAATGGGAGGCTTCTTCTACCTGTGGCTGCAGTTACAATTATTCTTTCGAACGAAGTGTGACCCGTAAATCGAAATAACTTCAGAGAAAATCCGAATGATCGAAATCACTCCTTCACTCTCGGTCGACGAGAACGAAATCCAGCTCGATTTCATCCGTTCCTCGGGCCCTGGGGGCCAGAACGTAAATAAGGTCGCCACAGCGGTCCAACTGCGGTTTGACGTGCGCAGCTCGCCCTCCCTGCCCGAAGAGGTGAAAGCTCGCCTGCAAAAGCTGGCCGGGAGCCGCATAACTACAGAGGGCGTGCTGATCATTGAGGCCAGCCAGTACCGCACCCAGGAGCAAAACCGGGCCGATGCGCTGCTGCGCCTGGTCGACCTGGTCCGGCAGGCTGCCCAAAAGCCCAAGGCGCGCAGGAAAACCAGGCCGGGGGCCGCGGCTGTGGCCGAGCGGTTGGATGAGAAGCGCCGCCGCTCCGAGACCAAGCGAATGCGCAAGTACCGGCCCAAAGAATTGGAATAAACAACGGCCAGGGGGTGATGTTATAATTAATCCAAATAAAATTTCCCGCTGTAAAAGAAAGGTTCTCGAGAAGTGACAACTTTAACTGTAGACAAACAAGCCCTTGGTCCGGCCAAAAGAAAGCATGCCGGGCCCATCCGAATGGTTCTATTGTATGCCCGCAAATATTCATTAGAATTAATCCTTACCGTTGTCAGCATGGTCTTGCTGATCGGAGCGCAGCTGGTCATTCCCTGGATCATCCGCACCCTGGTAGCAGCCGTCACGGAAGAGCCCATCTCCCAGGCCACTTTGCAGTTGATCACGCAATTGACCATCATCGCCCTGGTGGTGTATCTGCTGCGCGGCGGCCTGCAGTTTATCCGCAGCTATATGGCGCATGTCGCCGGCTGGGGCGTGGTGGCAGATGTGCGCAAGCATGTTTACCAGCATTTGCAGCGCCTGACCCTGCGTTTCTATGAAGACAAGCAAACCGGCCAGATGATGTCGCGGGTGGTAAACGACACCGACCTGTTCGAGCGCCTGATCGCCCATGCCGTGCCAGATGTAGCCGTGAACCTGGTGACCCTGCTCGCGATCAGCGCGGTGCTGTTCGCAATCAACTGGCAGCTGGCGCTGCTGAGCCTGGTCCCAATCCCGCTGGTTATCTTTTCGCTGCGCGTCTTTGCGCGCCGCGTGCGGCCGGCGTTTCGCGCCCGGCAGAAGGAATTGGGCGAGCTGAACGCAATTTTGAACGATAACATCTCCGGCATCCGCGAGATCAAAGCCTTCACCCGCGAGGAAACTGAGTACGAGCGAGTTGGAGAGAGCATCGATCGCTACCGGCTCTCCATGTTAGGCGCGCTCAAATTAATGGCCACCTTCCAGCCCTTTGTCGAGTTCACCTCATCTCTCGGCCTGCTGGTGGTGCTGTTCTTTGGCGGGCGGCTGGCGTTCCAGGGCGTGTTGTCTGTAGCCGACCTGGTGGCCTTCTTCCTGTACCTGGAAATGTTCTACCAGCCCGTCCGCGGCCTGAGCGGCGCCTGGGAAGCGGTTCAAGAATCGCTGGCCGGGGCCGACCGGGTAACCGAGCTGCTGGATGAAGAGCCTGAGCTTCACAACCGCAAGGATGCTGTGGCGCTGACCGGGCGGGCGAACGGGCACATCGTCTTCAATGATGTCACCTTCCAATACACTGAGGGCGATGTCGTCCTGAACCGTGTCTCGCTCGAGATCCCGGCCCGCCACGTGGTGGCGCTGGTGGGGCCTACCGGGGTTGGCAAATCTACCCTGGTCAGCCTGATCCCGCGTTTTTACGACGTGTGCAAAGGCTCGATCACCCTGGATGGGAAGGATATTCGCGATATCACCCTTGACAGTCTGCGCCAGCAGATCAGCATTGTCTTGCAAGACGTTTTTCTCTTCCACGGGACGGTGCGTGATAATATCCTGTTTGGCAAGCCCCACGCAACCGAAGTCGAAATGATTGAAGCAGCGAAAATCGCCAATGCGCACGACTTCATCACGGCCCTGCCCGGTGGATACGACACCCTGATCGGCGAGCGCGGGGTAAAGCTTTCCGGCGGCCAGAAACAGCGCATCTCGATCGCCAGGGCAGTGCTCAAAGATGCCCCCATCCTGATCCTGGATGAAGCCACTTCGTCCGTCGATACAGAAACCGAGCTGCTCATTCAGCAGGCGCTGGAACGGTTGATGGTCGGGCGAACAACGATTATCATCGCCCACCGCCTGTCGACCATTCGTAATGCAAATAAGATCGTGGTGCTGGAGGGGCGCAATATCGCCGAAGTGGGAACCCATGCTCAACTCGTAGCGCAGGATGGGCTCTACCGGCGCCTTTACACCGTCCAGCAGCACCTGGAACCGCAAGCCGTGGTGTGACCCGCGCGCGCACGGCGCGAATTTTCCTCAGGATTCTATGACTGAAAAAGTACTGATCGTAGATGACGACGTCCAAACCCTGCGCCTGATCAGCCTGATGCTGGAGCGCCAGGGCTACAGGATCCTTGCCGCCAATACCGCCGCACAGGCACTCCACATGGCGCACACCGAACGCCCTGGCGTCATCGTTTTAGATATTATGATGCCGGACATGGATGGGTATGAGGTGACTCGCCGCCTGCGGAAAGACCCGGAGACGGCCAATATCCCGATTCTGATGTTCACCGCCAAGACCCAGGTGGAGGATAAAGTCTCGGGATATGAAGCAGGCGCAGATGACTATCTGACCAAGCCCATCCACCCGGCCGAACTAACCGCGCATCTCCGCGCGCTGGTAAACAGGAGCAAAGCCCGCAGCGTTTCTGCCAAAGAACTTGGCTATACGATTGGCGTGTTTGGCGCAAAGGGGGGGGTCGGGTCATCCACCCTGGCGCTCAACCTGGCCCTGGCGTTCCAACAGAAAACAAAGCTTGAGACCATCGCCGCCGAACTTCGCCCGGGGCAGGGCACCTGGGGTCTCGAGTTGGGACATTCGCTTGCTGATGGACTAAACAACCTGCTGCGCCTGCGCGCCGCTGAGATTTCCACGACGGCTGTCGAAAAAGAACTGACCCGCCTTTCTTACGGCATTCGCCTGTTGATGGCGTCTCCACACCTCAAGGATAAAGATCTGCTCCGTTCCAGCGAGCAGCTCGAAGCAGTTGTCGAGAACCTGCCGCTGCTGGCAAAGCTAACGGTGCTGGATATCGGCACCCCATGCATACCCGGCTTTGAGATGCTTCTCAACCATTGTAATGAGATTTTTCTTGTCATTGAGCCCTTTCCTATCTGCCTGCACCGCGCTCGCCACCTGATCGAGGACCTGGGCCCGCGAGGCTTTGGCCGGTCAAAAGCCCTGACAATGGTCAGTATCAACCGGACCCGGGCCGACATCCAGCTCACCCCCGGCCAAATGCAAGAAATCCTCGGTCAACCCATCGCGCAGGCTTTCCCCCCTGTCCCTGAAATCGCCATCCAGGCAACCAACCGCAACATTCCATTAATCCAGGTTCAACCTGGGGGAGCGACCAGCCAGCAGTTCAGCAACCTGGCCGAACGGGTCGCTCAGCGGGTCATCGTATGACCGAGATATGCGCCGGTGAGATTGCAAAAGCAGCCGCTTTGCTGCGAGAGGCGCGGCACGCGATCGCCTTCACCGGCGCCGGCATTTCGACGCCTTCGGGCATCCCCGACTTCCAATCGAAGAACACCGGGTTATGGCAGCGCTTCGATCCAATGGAAGTGGCATCGATCAGGACATTCAATCACCATCCGGAGAAGTTTTACGGTTGGCTCCGGCCGCTCTTGCGAGAAATCTGGTCCGCACAGCCGAACCCGGCCCACATTGCCCTGGCGCAGCTGGAAAAAGCTGGCATCCTCAAAGCCGTCATCACGCAGAATATCGACGATCTCCACCAGCGGGCCGGCTCCAGTGCAGTGTATGAAGTGCATGGCTCCCTGCGCAGCATGATCTGCCCTCACTGCCATGAAACATTCCCTACCGGGCAGTTTCGCGCCGCGATTGAGGAGCCAGCAGTTCTGCCTCACTGCCCAAACTGCGACCGGGTTCTTAAACCGCAAATTACCCTGTATGGGGAGTTGCTACCGGAGGATACCTGGTCGGCAGCCGAAGAGCACTGCCGCCGGGCTGATGTGATTCTGATCGCCGGGTCTTCCTTGTTGGTCTGGCCAGCCGCAGGTCTGCTGGAAATCGGGCTGGATCACGGAGCACGCCTGATCATCAATAACCTGACCCCCACCCATCTGGACAGCAACGCAGCCGTCCGGATTCACCTCAACGTCGCTGAAGCCATCCCCGCCATCGCCCAACACATCGTATGAACCAGACACCCCCCGCCCGACTGCTCAAACAATATCAGAGGCTTGTCGAAGTCTCGCACAGCCTGGCTTCTACCCTTGATCTCAATGCGCTTCTCACCCAAATCATGGATGTGGCCATTGATCTGGTAGATGCAGAAGAAGCGTCAATCCTGCTCTATGACCAGCACGCCCACCGGCTGTACTTCGAAACCGCCTCAAACGTAAAAAGCTCACCGCTGCTGCAGAAATTATTCGTCCCCGAAGAGAGTATTGCCGGGTGGGTCGCGCTCAACCGGACGCCGCAAATCGTCAACAATGTCAGCCAGGACGACCGTCACTTTGATAATGTTGAAAAACAGGTCAATTTTGTGACGCGCTCGCTGGTGGCGCTGCCGCTGGTCGCCAGGCAAAAATTAATCGGCGTGCTGGAAGTTTTAAATAAGAAAAACGGCGTCTTCACCGGTGAAGACCAGGAAATTCTCCAGGCGCTGGCAGTTCAGGCTGCCGTGGCGATTGAGAACAGTCGCCTTTTTCAGCAGTCGGATCTGATCGCCGAATTCGTACACGAATTACGCCAACCGCTTGCCTCAATTTTTACCGCTTCCTATATATTACAAAAGGCTGAGTTTGCCGCTGATCAGCGACTAAAAATGGCGCAAACAATCCATCAGGAGACCCAACGGCTCAACGAGCTGGCCACAACCTTTCTGGACCTGGCCAGTCTGGAATCGGGGCGGGCATCCCTACGGCCAACACGCTTTGCGGTCATTCCGCTTCTGCAGGAGTGCATGCGGGTGATCCAGATCAAGGCCGCCGAGAAAGATATCCAGGTCACGCTTGAAGCTCAGGACGACCAGGTCAATTTAGACGCCGACCGGGATAAACTGAAGCAGGCCGTGCTCAACCTGCTGAATAATGCGGTCAAGTACAACCGCCCGCAAGGCCGGGTCAGGTTGCGGGTTTGGGTTGAGAACAACTGCCTGATGATCAGCATCGAAGATACCGGCGTGGGTATTCCGCCCGACCAGGTTTCACAGCTGTTTACCCGCTTCTTCCGCGCTCGCAATGTGGAGGGCACCACGCCCGGAACTGGCCTGGGGCTCTCGATCGCCTGCCAGATCGTTGAGATGCACGGGGGTGAAATCCGGGTGGAAAGCGAACTGGATAGAGGGACGACCTTTACAATTCAACTGCCGCACAAATAAAAAGGCCCGCACCGCAAAAATACGACAAAAGAGTTCATTTAATTTTCCCAATCGGAAAATTATTTTCCCACCTATTGACAAATCATCCAATTCTATTTATCATCGGCAGGATATCCGTACCTTTCGTTAAAGTACGAATGTACTTTATTTTTCTGCCTGTGGACCCAAGAATACGCCGAATTACTGCTTAGGGTTCCCTGAAAGAATTGAGATTTTTTGTCAGCATCCGGTACAGACGGAATAATCTCAAGAAAGGAGGAATTTACTGGAGCATCCCCAGTCACATTCTCGATTCCAGACCATTATTGATAGAAATTCGCGTTTACAACTTTAACGCTATTTCACCGTGAGAACCTGATCGACCTATACCAAAGAAGGAGAATAAGAAGATGAAAGCTCGCTTATTGTTCGTCAGTGTTTTGCTGGTTATGGCCATGTTCATGGCCAGCTGCCAGCCCGCGTCGCAAGGCGGGGAGCAGTCAGAAGTCTGCGCCTCCGATCCGTTTGGCTGCGCTGAGCTCACGCCCGGCACGACCATCAAGATCGGCATGGGCGCTCCGATGACCGGTGACAATGCCCAGTTCGGTATCGACATCTCCCAGGGCGCCCAGGTAGCGATCATCGATGCCGGCGAATTGGAAGGCTTCAAGTTTGAACTGGTGACCGAAGATGATGGCGGTTCTCCGGAAGGTGGCGCTGCCGTGGCTAACAAGCTGGTCTCAGACCCCAGCGTAGTTGCCATTGCCGGCCACATTTTCTCAGGCGCGACCGAAGCAGCCATGCCGGTTTACGAAGGCAAAGGCATCCCAATGATGTCACCTTCGGCCACCAATCCCCCCCTGACCCAAAAAGGCTCCAAAGTCTTCAACCGCGTAGCCTTCACCGATGCTGCCCAGGGCAAGTTCGCGGCGGAATACCTGTTCAACAAGCTCAACGTGAAGAAACTGGCCACCATGCACGATGGCCAGTCTTACGGGCAGGGCCTGGCGGAGGTCGTTGCGACACGGTTTAAAGAGCTGGGCGGCGAAGTTGTGGCGACTGAAGCCATTACCCCCGGTGAAACCAACTACTCGGCCCCGCTTTCGGCGATCGCCGCCAAAGACCCGGACGCTGTCTATTACGGTGGCTACGTCCAGGAAGCCGTGGTACTGGCCAACAACTGGACCCAGTCGGGCCTTGAGGGCGTTGTCTTCTTCGGCTGCGATGGCACCTACGGCGCTGACTTTATTGATCGCACCGGCGCAAACGGTGAGGGCGCCTACGCAGTGGCGCTGGTCCCGGCCGCTTCCGATGCCGTGACCAAGTTCAATGAGACCTACAAGAGCCAGTTCGGCGCTGAGGCCGGTTCGCTTTCCCCGTTCACCTGGAATGCGTACGACTCAGCCGCTACGCTGATCTACGCGATCAAGCAGGTAGCCTTCAAGGGCGATAATGGCAACCTCTACATCCCGCGCGGCGCGCTGGTTGATGCGGTTCGCGGCCTGAAGAATTTCCAGGGCCTCTCCGGCGTGCTTTCCTGCGATGCGACCGGTGAATGCAATGCCTCTGGCCCCATTTTCTACGTTGTAAAAGACGGCAAATGGGTTCCTGCCGAGTAACCTGTCCCTGCTGTAGCTGAGCCAGACGTGGAGGAAAGGGACAATACCCTTTCCTCCACTTCAGCGTATATTAACCATTCCCCGATCTTTTCGACGAGAAAAAACAGAAATCATGAGTGTAAACCGATTATTGATGCCTTTCCAGCGAACTGCCAACCTCAGCCGAACGGTGCGTTGGATCATCGGCGCGTTGATCCTGGCGGTTATGCTGTGGAGGCTTTACACAGTTATCTTTGTTGAAGCAGAATATGGAATTGACACCTGGACGCGCTTCGCGATCACGGGATTAATCCTGGGGGGCGTTTACGCGCTCATCGCCATTGGATATACCCTGGTTTATGGCATTCTTTTCATGATCAATTTTGCCCATGGCGAAGTGATGATGTTAGGCGCCTTTGGCGGGTATTTTGTATTTGAAATACTTAAAACAATCCCCACGCCCACTCCGAGCGACCCAAACCTGACCTTTCTCAATGCCTACCCGGCCATCTCTGTCTTCCTGGCATTTTTGGTCGGAACAGTGGTGGCTTCCACTTCAGGCTTTTTTCTGGAACGCATCGCCTACCGGCCTTTGCGGGCCGCGCCGCGGTTGGTTCCACTGATCAGTGCGATCGGCGCTTCGATATTCCTGCAAATGGCGGCTCAATTGTTGTTTGGCCCGCAGCGCCGCAACTACACGAACCCCACCGTGCTGGACCGTGGCGCCGGCTGGAATGTGCTGATCGGCGATAGTAATGTGATTATCACCTACACCGGTGTGTTTTCTTTGACCCTTTCGATCCTGCTGATGGTCGGCCTGTACCTGCTCGTCCAGCGCACCAAGCTGGGCCGGTCCATGCGGGCCGTTGCCCAGGACAAGAAAACCGCCGCGCTGATGGGCATTGATGTGGATGCAGTCATCAGCCGAACGTTTATTATCAGCGGCATCTTAGCCGGGGCAGCCGGGGTCATGTGGGGGATCGACCAGGGAATTGTGTTTTACTATATTGGCTTTCTCCCGGGCATCAAGGCATTTACGGCAGCTGTTTTAGGCGGAATCGGCAATATCCCAGGCGCGATGCTTGGGGGAGTATTCCTGGGCGTTCTGGAATCCCTGGGTCCGGCTGCCCTGGGAATTGACTTCCAGTTGAAGGACGTGATCGCCTTTTCAATCCTGATCCTGGTGCTTATTTTCCGCCCATCTGGCATCCTCGGTGAAGCGCTCTCAGAGGAGAAGATCTGATGTTGTCATTACCTGTCCGTAAAGGCCTGCGCAGCGGGACAATCTTTTCCGTTGTGATCATCTTCCTGGCGCTCATTGGGTTTACTGTTACCGCTTCCAGCCTGATTGCCCGGATTTTTGGCCTATCGCCCCAGGCGGCTCAAACGTCAGCCGCGTTCGTGATGATCTTTCTGGGCCTGTTGGGGATCTGGAACGGGGCGCAAGCCGCCAGGCCAGATCCGCTGGAAGACACGCAGTCTGACGCGTTGGTCAGCAGCCTCCTGGCCGGGTTATTAACCGGGGTGATGTCGGCCATCCTGGCGCTGATCTTTGGCAGCCTGCTGTCTAAGAACGTGGACCCTCGCCCTTACCTGAGCAACGTCAGCCCCGCTTCGATGAAGTTGTTCCTCTTCCAACAGGGCAGCGCCATAGGCGCGCTCCTTCATGTTGTCCTGATGGTGGCGAGTGCAGTCGCAGGTGGGGCAATTGCCTTTTTCTTTCGAAAACTGGCCCTGGGGAAACGCCTGAAAGCTGCTACCGCAAACACTTACGACCGGCTAACCGGAACCTCATTGGTCGCGTTTATGCGCCGGTCACCTTATACCATTTATGTTGTCTATGCCCTGGTCGCTGTGCTGCTGTTCTTCCTCCCCCGCCAGTGGGGTTCATACTGGAACTACATCATTGGCACCGTTGGCATATACGTCATCATGGGGCTGGGGCTGAACATCATCGTAGGGCTGGCAGGGCAGCTCGTCTTGGGGTACGTGGCCTTCTTTGCCATTGGGGCCTATACAGCCGCCCTGCTGACCGCTCCACAACCCCTCAACTTAAACTGGAATTTTTGGGTTGCCCTGGTGTTAGGGATTATCGCAGCCGCTTTGACCGGGATCCTGCTTGGGCTGCCCATCCTGCGCCTGCGCGGCGATTACCTGGCGATCGTTACACTGGGTTTCGGCGAAATCGTCCGCATTATGCTGCGCAGCGACCTGCTGACCCCCTTCACCAACGGGCCAAAAGGCATGCGTGAAATTGGGGGGCCATCTCTGTTTGGACAACCGTTTACTTCGGATGTCGACTATGTCTACCTGATCGTGCTGGCCGTGCTGATCATGATCTTCATCACCAACCGGCTGCAGAATTCGCGCCCTGGCCGGGCCTGGGAAGCCATCCGCGAAGATGAAGTTGCTGCCCGCGCCACGGGCGTCAATACCTTCCAATCCAAGCTGCTGGCGCTGGCAATCGGGGCCGCATTCGCCGGCCTGGGTGGAGTCCTGTTCGCCTCACGCAACCAGTTCACCGGTCCAGAAGATCACGTTCTGATGGTTTCGATCAACGTGCTTGCGCTGGTGATCGTCGGCGGCATGGGCAGCATCCCGGGCATCATCCTGGGCGCATTCACCCTGAAAGGGCTGCCCGAAATTCTACGCGAATTGGAAAACTACCGGCTTCTCTTCTTCGCAGCCCTGCTGGTTATGATGATGATCTTGCGCCCAGAAGGCCTATGGCCTGCCAGGCGGCCGCTGCTTGAAGAAAGCGGCAAGGGAAAAACGCCAGGTCAGGCTTTACCAGACGAGCAGAGGGTTGAGGCTGAAGCAGAGGGAGTGCAGCATGCAACCAAGTCTTGAAACACGCCAGGTGACCAAAATGTTTGGCGGGCTGACCGCGGTGGCCCAGGTAGACCTGGTGGTTCCCGAGCGGGCGATTGCCAGCATCATTGGACCCAACGGGGCCGGGAAAACCACGCTGTTTAACTGTATTTCCGGTTTCTATGTCCCAGAACACGGGCAGGTTCTTTTTTATGGGATGCCAATCCAGGGGATGGCAACAAACGAGGTTGCCCACCTGGGCATTGCCCGCACCTACCAGAACATTCGCCTGTTCAGCAATATGACCGCCATGGAAAACATCCTGGTTGGCCAGTACCCGCACCTGAAGAACAATTGGATTGACGCCATTGTGCGCCACCCGCGCTTCAACCGGGAAGAAAAAGACTCCCTCCACGAAGCCAGGCGCCTGCTCGAGTTTGTCCATTTGGAGGGCCTGGGCGATCAATTGGCGCGCAACCTGCCCTACGGCGCCCAACGCCGCCTGGAGATTGCTCGCGCTTTGGCCAATAAGCCCCGCCTGCTGCTTTTAGACGAGCCCACCGCCGGAATGAACCCGCAGGAAACGGATGAAATGACTGCCTTCATAAAAAATTTGCGGGATTCGTTGGGCATCACGATTATCCTCATCGAGCACGACATGCGAGTGGTGATGGGTATTTCTGACCAGATCACTGTTCTTGATTACGGTGAGAAGATTGCCGAAGGGACCCCCAAAGAAATCCAGGCAAACCCGCGCGTAATCGAGGCTTACCTCGGCCCAGGTGCCGCCAAGCTGTCCGAGCGATTCCGCCAGGAGAGGAGACATCACGCATGATGCTCCAGATTGAAAACTTAAACGTGTATTACGGCGCCATTCACGCCCTCAAAGGGATCAGCTTCCACCTGGAAAAGGGTGAAATCGTCGCCTTGATCGGCGGCAATGGAGCAGGAAAATCCACCACGCTCAGCACCATTTCCGGCCTGCTGCGCCCCAGAATTGGCAAGGTCAACTTCCTGGGGGAAGACATCACCATCGTTCCGCCGCAAAATATCGTCCGGCGGGGAATTGTCCAGGTGCCAGAAGGTCGGCGGATCTTTCCCAAGCTAACCGTCCAGGAAAACCTGGAGATGGGCGCTTATATCTATGACGACAAAGCCCAAATCCAGGCCGACATCGAATCGGTGATGGACCGCTTCCCCCGCCTTCGCGAGCGCCGGAAACAATTCGGCGGAACGCTGTCGGGCGGCGAGCAGCAGATGCTGGCGATCGCCAGGGGATTAATGGCCCGTCCAAACCTGCTCCTGCTGGATGAGCCCTCTATGGGTCTTTCGCCAATCCTGGTCGAACAGATCTTCGAGATCATCCGCGAGATCAATGCCCAGGGCACCTCAATATTACTGGTTGAACAAAATGCTCAGATGGCCCTTTCGATCGCCGACCGGGGCTACGTGCTGGAAACCGGCCGGATCACCCTGGAAGGAGACGCTCAAGAGTTGTTGGAGAATCCGCTGGTGATCGAAGCCTATCTTGGTGGGCACGGATAAGCGATTACACCGGAGCAAATGGGCCACTTCGTGGCCCATTTTGATCCCTTCAATCGGAAAGGTAATAATCTATGCCAACTGCGCTCCTCTCTGTTTCAGATAAAAAAGGCCTTGTTCAACTGGCGATCGAACTGTCCAGGCTTGGCTGGAACTTGCTTGCCAGTGGGGGTACAGCCGCGGCCATCCGTTCCGTAGATCTGGACGTCCAGGATGTCGCCGCTTACACCGGCAGCCCAGAAATCCTGGGGGGCCGGGTGAAAACGCTCCACCCGGCCGTTCACGGTGGAATCCTGGCCCGCCCCACAGTGAGCGACCAGACAGATTTGACACGCATCCATGCCCGCCTGATCGATCTGGTCGTCGTAAACCTGTACCCGTTTCAGGAGACGGTCAACCAGCCCAACACCTCCATGGCCGAAGCAATCGAAAATATCGACATCGGCGGCGTTGCCCTGATCCGCGCGGCGGCCAAGAATTATGAGCGCGTGGCGGTTGCGACAGACCCGGCCGACTACCCGTTAATCGTTGAGGAACTCAAGACACACCAGCAAATTACAGCCAGCACCCGCCAGAGGCTGGCAGTCAAAGCCTTCCGCCACACCGCCGGCTACGATACGGCAATCGCAGCGTACCTGTCACAGGCTTTCTCCGACGGTCCAGACGCCGCCGAGCCGCCAGCCTGGTTGTCCATTTATCCCAGCACCGAAATGCGTTATGGCGAGAATCCGCATCAACAAGCGCGACTTTTCCACCTGAACCCGCAGGCCGGGCCATTAGGCGGTGAGGTGCTGCAGGGCAAAGCACTGTCGTACAACAACCTGCTCGACCTGGACGCAGCCTGGCGCGCCGTGCATGCTTTCGACCAGGCCACCATTACGATCGTCAAGCATCTTTCCCCGTGCGGCATCGCCAGTGGGAACAACCTGGCCCAGGCGTTTAAATTAGCCCTGGAGAGCGACCCGGTGTCTGCCTTTGGAGGGGTTGTCGCGGCCAATCAAACCTTTGACGCGGAAACGGTTGACGCCCTGGGCAGCCTGTTTATCGAGTGTATCATCGCCCCCGAGTTCGCCCCCGAAGCGCTGGAGAAACTGGCCCGGCGAAAAAACTGCCGCCTGGTGCGGGTCCCGGATACGCGCCTTACGCCCCTCTATGAAGTACGGACGGTGAATCAGGGCATTCTCTGGCAAGCGCGCGATTTTGGCGACCCACCAGAGGCTCAGAACTGGCAGGTGGTTACCGAACGCCAGCCGACCCAGGCCGAATGGGCAGCCTTAAGGTTTGCCTGGAAAGCCTGCATGCACGTCAAATCGAACGCGGTGGTCCTGGCCCAGGCCGAAGCCACGGTTGGGATTGGCGGGGGCCAGCCAAATCGGGTCGACTGCGTACGCATTGCGGTTGAAAAAGCCGGTCCGCGCTCGCGCGGCGCAGTGATGGCCTCAGACGCATTTTTCCCCTTCCCCGATTCGGTTGAGACAGCCGCTGAGGCCGGAGTTACGGCAATTATCCAGCCAGGCGGATCGCTGCGAGACGCAGAATCGATCGCGGCTGCCAACCGCTACCAGATCGCCATGGTAACAACCGGGGTCAGGCACTTCCGGCATTAGTTTGCCAATTGACAAAACAGCTTTTCCTTGATATATTTCAGCCCAATGAGCACGAAGTCGATTGCCTGCTTCCATCATCATACCTGCCTCCCCCGCTTCTGACCGGTGAAGGTTGGTTCTGCCTGGCAATCCACAAGGAAAGTCGATAACCCCCGGTCAACCGGGGGTTTTTGTTTTTGAGGACCCGGTTGTAATCATGCAATGGGGTCGCCCCGACACTTTATCTTTCGCCATCAGGAGTATTTATGCTTTCCAAATCTGATCCTTCTCCCCTGGTCCGGATCTCGCTGCCTTCCAAAGGACGCCTGTCCGAAGATGCCATGGATTTTCTGGCCGCCTGCGGCCTGAAGGTATATAAACCAAACCCGCGCCAGTATGAGGCGCGCATTCCCGGCCTGCCCGAGCTGCACGTGCTTTTCCAGCGACCGGGGGATATCGTCGTCAGCGTGCGCGACGGGAGCGTCGAGTTTGGCATCACCGGGATTGATGTCATCGAAGAGCGCCGGGGCGAAAACGGCGCATTGCTGATGCTGCACGATCAGCTGGGGTTCGGCCACTGCGCGCTGAACCTGGCCGTCCCCGAATTCTGGGCAGAGGTGAATGACCTGGAAAGCCTGCGCCAGCATGCCGACCAGTTGGGACGCCCACTGCGGGTCGCGACAAAGTACCCCAGCCTGACCGGCCGGTTCCTGGACGAGCGCGGAATCCTTTATACGCTCATCTCAGCCGAAGGAACCCTGGAGACAGCGCCGGCAATTGGCTATGCCGACATGATCGCCGACCTGGTTTCTTCTGGTCAAACCCTGCGTGACAACCGGCTTAAACCGCTGGCAGATGGGTTAATCCAGGCCTCCCAGGCAGCCCTGATTGCCAATAAAGACGCATTGAAACATAATCCACTGGCCTTACGGGTCGCCCGCCAGTTGCTCGAATTCTTCGACGCGCACCTGCGGGCCAGTGAAAACCTGGCCATTTTTGCCAACATGCGCGGGACATCGCCCGAAGCCATTGCTGCACAGATCTTCAGCAAACCCACAATCGCCGGCCTGCAGGGCCCAACCATTACGCGGGTCATCGTCCGCGAGCAGGACCCCAACTGGTATGCCGTAAACATCATCGTCCAGCGCAGCCAGATCTTTCAGGCGATCAGCGAGCTGCGGGAAATTGGCGGCAGCGGTGTGGTGGTCATGCCGGTAACTTATATCTTCGACGAAGAGCCCCCCCGCTACATGGCGATGCTGCAGGCGCTTCAAGAACCAGTGTAGGAGTGGGGTTTCATTCGTTCTGCGCAGGCACATGCGCCGCCCGTACAGGATGAAGCACAGATCAAAATTGGAGGATCCGAAATGTTAAAGGTATTTGATCGTTCTACTGCCCGCCAGACCCTTTTGAAACGCCAGCCGATCGACGACATGAGCGTGCCAGCCGGCGTGCAGAAGCGCATCACCGAGATGTTTGGCGAGCCGCTCACCCCAGCCCAGGTGGTTGACCGCATTCTTCGGGATGTGCGCGAAAGAGGCGATGACGCCCTGGCTGACTGGACCGAGCGGCTGGATGGGCACCGGCCCGCTCGCTTCCGGGTCCCTCCAGCCGAGCTGCAGGCTGCGCTGGATGGTTTACCTGCCGAACTGCGCTCCGCCCTCGAACTGGCAGCCGACCGGGTGCGCCGATTCCACCTGGCCCAGCCGGTGACTTCATGGATGACCCAATCACTGGGGGGCACGCTCGGCCAGTACGTCCGCCCAATCCAGCGCGTGGGCCTCTATGTCCCTGCCGGGACAGCCCCACTGCCCTCAACCGTGCTGATGTCAGCCGTCCCCGCCCAGGTGGCGGGAGTTAAAGAGATTGTCCTGGTTGCCCCACCCGAACGTGAAACAAGCCGCGTTTCGCCGGTCATCCTGGCCACTGCTGCGCTGATCGGGATTGACGAGGTTTACATAGCCGGCGGAGCGCAGGCAATCGCCGCACTGGCCTACGGAACCCCCAGCATCCGCGCCGTGGACAAAATTTTTGGCCCGGGGAACCTGTTCGTCACCCTGGCCAAGCGCCAGGTATATGGGGTGGTTGGCATTGACAGCCTGGCCGGTCCAACCGAAACGCTGGTCATCGCTGACGACTCAGCCCGTCCGGATTGGGTAGCCGCCGACCTGCTGGCCCAGGCCGAACACGATGTTTTAGCTTCCGCGATCCTGCTGTCCCCCTCGCCCGCGCTGGTCGGAAAAGTCCAGGTCGAGATCGGCCGCCAGTTAGAGGAGCGCGGCCGGGCGAACGTGATCGACACCTCCCTGGAACACCGCAGCGGCGCCGTCATTACCCGCGACCTGGATGAAGCAGTGGAACTGGCTAACCTCTACGCGCCCGAGCATCTGTGCCTGGCAGTGCAGGATCCCTGGCGGCTGGCCGAAAAGGTCAATGCGGCCGGGGGCGTTTTCATCGGAGAGCACTCATTCGAGGTGCTGGGAGATTACGTCGCCGGGCCATCTCACGTGATGCCAACAGGTGGATCCGCGCGGTTTGCCTCCCCGCTAAACGTACTGGATTTCGTCCACATCGTCTCGTTGGTGGCACTCGATCCAGCCACCACCCAGCAGATCTCTGCGGCCGCGGCGACAATTGCCCAGGCAGAGGGATTGGACGCCCACGCGAACGCTGCCCAGAAGCGAGTCATGGCAAGTGCAGCCCCTGCAGAGGATAAAAAATGATGAAACCAGCTGCGCGCTTCGCCGATTTTCCGCCTTATACGCCAATTGAGCCTTTCGAGGTCCTGTCGGCTCGGCTGGGGCGCCCGCCGGAAGCAATTGTCAAGTTAGACGCCAACGAGAACCCCTATGGGCCCTCTCCACTTGCCCGGCAGGCGCTGGCTGAGCTTCAGTTCCCACATATTTATCCCGACCCAGAAAGCAGGGCATTACGTGAAAGCCTGGCCGCTTTCACCGGGCTGCCGGTGGCAAACCTGCTGGCCGGCGCCGGCGCGGACGAATTGATCGACCTGCTGCTGCGCGTGCTTCTCGAGCCGGGAGACTGCGTGATTAACTGCCCGCCAACCTTCGGCATGTATCCGTTCGACACATTGCTCAATGCCGGGCAGGTCATTGAAATCCGGCGCCGCCCTGATTTTTCGCTGGACCTTTCCGGCATCCAGGACGCAGTAGAGACTTATCACCCCAAAGCCATTTTTATCACCGCGCCAAACAACCCGGACGGCAATCTGCCTGGGCAGGCGGAGATCGATTTTCTGCTCTCGCTGCCCATGCTGGTTGTCATCGACGAAGCATATATCGAATTTGCCAGCCAGGGGGGGCGGCTGGGTGAAGCACTTACCCGCGTAGGCGAAGTGACCGGGCGAGAAAACCTGGTTGTGCTGCGCACCTTCAGCAAATGGGCCGGGCTGGCCGGGCTACGAGTCGGTTATGGCGCGTTTCCTGACTGGCTGCTGCCAGCGCTCTGGAAAGCCAAGCAGCCCTACAATGTCAATGTCGCGGCCAGCAGCGCAGCCATTGCTTCTCTTCAGGATCTAGAACACCTGGCCGGCAACGTCGCCCGCATCCGGCAGGAGCGCGAGCGATTGTTCAACCGGCTGGCCGCTGTGCCGTTCTTACGACCCTACCCTTCTCAAGCCAACTTCATCCTGTGCCAGGTGCTCAACCAGCCGGCCCGGGCGCTAAAGGATGCCCTGGCGGGCGAGGGTATCCTGGTGCGTTATTACAACACCCCGCTGCTGCAAGACTTCGTCCGCGCGAGCGTTGGCCGGCCGCAAGATAGCGACGCGCTGATCACCGCGCTGCACAGGCTGCAGCCTTAGAGAAAAAGCATGCCAGGCCAGGAACAGTTCAAATAACGTTCGGAAGGAAATAGAGATGGAAAAACCAGTCGACCAGGCCAATCCAGTGAATGAACCCAAGGCAGCGCAGGAACCTCCTGACCCTGCCATTGCCCCGGTCCGCCGGTCCACGCTGATCCGCCAGACCGGTGAAACCCAGGTGGAAGTCCGCCTGGATATCGACGGCAGCGGGCGCCACCAGATTGACACCGGCCTGCCTTTCCTCGACCACATGCTGGCGCAGATTGCCGTCCACGGGCTGTTTGACCTGTTTATCCGGGCCAGGGGTGATTTACAGATCGACCCGCACCACACCATGGAAGACGTAGCCCTGGCGCTGGGCAGCGCTTTTCAAGAAGCGTTAGGCAGCCGGGCAGGCATCATTCGCATGGCTTCAGCCGATTGCCCGATGGATGAAAGCCTGGCCTGGGCAGCGATTGATTTTTCCGGGCGCCCCTATACGGTTATCCGGGCCAGGTGGCATGGACCAGAGGTCGGCGGGCTGCCTGTCTCATTGTTTGCCCATTTCCTGGAGAGCTTCGCGATCCAGGCCCGCTGCAACCTGCATGTCACCGTGCGCTATGGAAGGGATAACCACCACCAGGCCGAAGCAATCTTTAAAGCGCTCGCCCGGGCCATGTGCGTCGCCACGCGCATCGACCCGCGCCGGAGCGGCAACATTCCTTCCAGTAAAGGGATCCTTTTTTGATACATGTATCGTTTTGTATGAGCGACTGCGTCGCCCATACAAAACGAGCGAAGTCCGAAAAACCATTTTGATGTTCTCATTTTGCGCAGCCTGCTGTGAAGAAGAAAACACGCCTGGCTTTTGGAGGAAAATAAGTATGACAGCTGATAATGCACTCCTCATCGATGCAGGGACAGGCAACCTGCACTCCGTCCACAATGCACTGATCGCCTTAGGCCTGCGCGTGCGGGTTTCTAGCGATCCTGATGATCTCAGCCGGCCCGGGCGAATCGTGTTACCAGGCGTGGGCGCATTTGGCAGTTTCATGCAGGGTTTGCGCCAGCACGCGCTGGTCGAGCCGCTCACCGCCGCATTCCGGCGCGGCGACCCGATTCTGGGAATCTGTGTTGGGATGCAGGCTCTCTTTCAGATCAGCGAAGAGATGGGCGAACATGCCGGGCTTGGCCTGCTGGACGGGCGCGTGATCCACTTTCCCTCCTTTCGCGGCCTCAAAGTTCCCCACACTGGCTGGAACCAGCTCTGGTTCACAGGCGATTCGCCCCTGTTCCAGGGACTGGCCCCAGGCTGCTATGCTTATTTCAACCACTCGTATTACTGCGCCAACCAGAATGGGACAGACACAGCCGCGCGCACTGACTACGGCCTCGAGTTTACCAGCGCCGTCCAGCAGGGGAACCTGTTCGGCGTCCAGTTCCATCCGGAAAAAAGCCAGCGCGTGGGCTTGCGCGTGCTGGAGAACTTCTTCAAAGTATAAATAATTCGTGATATCCAGGCGCCCAAAAACGGAAACATCAGATCAGGAGTTCAAGGAGCATAAATGAAAAGGGACTCGGGTTTTATCGTCTTTCCGGCCATCGACCTGCGCAAGGGCCAGGTAGTGCGGCTGAAAGAAGGCGACCCCAACCGGCAAACCAGCTATTCCAGCGACCCGGGTGGAACAGCCCGGCGCTGGATCGAAGCTGGGGCGGGCTGGCTGCACGTGGTGAACCTGGACGGCGCTTTTGGCCAGCCTGGCAGCGCGAACGACCAGGCTTTCGAGGCGATCCTGGCAGAAGCCAACCGGAAAGGTGTGCGGGTCCAATTTGGCGGGGGACTGCGCACGCTGGACGCTATTGAAGCCGTTCTCAAGCTGGGAGCAGCCCGCGCCATTGTTGGAACGCTGGCAATCGAACAGCCGCAAGCCCTGGCCGAAGCACTGTCACGCTGGGGAGCAGAACGGATTGGCGTCAGCCTGGATGCCCGGGACGGAAGAGTGCAGATTCATGGATGGCGAAGCGATACGCCTGTCCTGGCCAGCCACCTGGCGAAAACGCTGCACAACCTGGGGTTGCGCTGGCTGGTATTCACCGACATTGCCCGCGATGGGCTGCAAAGCGGCCTGAACCTGCAAGCCACCCTGGAAGTGGCCCAGGCAAGCGGGTTGCAGGTCATCGCATCGGGCGGGATCAGCAGCCTGGAAGATGTCCGGCAGGCGCAATCGGCCGGGCTGGCAGGCGCAATCGTCGGGCGAGCGCTCTACGAGGGTGCCATCGATCCCCGCCAGATTTTTTAAGAATATGGAGACAATATGTTAGCAAAACGGATCATCCCCTGCCTGGACATCGCCAATGGACGCGTGGTAAAAGGCGTTCACTTTTTGAACCTCCGAGATGCGGGTGACCCGGTCGAGCAGGCCCGTATCTATGACGCCGCCGGTGCCGATGAACTGGTGTTCCTCGATATCTCCGCTACGCCAGAAGGCCGCGCCACAGTCGTGGATACGGTTCGCCGCGTAGCCGAACAGGTTTTTATGCCTTTGGCGGTGGGCGGCGGGATCCGTGCAGCTGAGGATATGCGCAAACTGCTGCTGGCGGGCGCAGACAAGGTCAGCGTCAACTCCGCGGCTGTGCGTAACCCAGCCTTATTATCCGATGGGGCTGATCGTTTTGGCGCGCAGTGCATTGTCCTGGCCATCGATGCCCGGCGATCTACCGCGCCGACCGTCGACCGCTGGGAAGTCATCATCGATGGTGGGCGCACGCCCACCGGCATGGATGCCCTGGAATGGGCTGTCCGCGGGGTGGCGCTGGGCGCCGGTGAGATCCTGCTCACCAGCATGGATGCGGATGGAACGCTAAACGGCTACGACATCGACCTGACCCGGGCAGTCGCCGAGGCGGTGCAGGTGCCGGTCATCGCCTCAGGTGGGGCCGGAACAATGGATCATTTTGCCCAGGTGCTGCGTGAAGGCAAAGCCGACGCCGCCCTGGCCGCCTCGTTGTTCCACGACGGTAAGCTGGCCATCCCAGATCTCAAACGCTACCTGGCCGGGCAGGCCATCCCGATCCGGGCCGGCGTGCCATTTTCGATGGAGTAAAAGACTTTCCCCATGGAAGCTCCCTTTCCTCTCAAATTTGATGAAAAAGGCCTGATCCCGGCCATCGTCCAGGATGCGCAAACCAACCAGGTGCTGATGCTGGCTTACATGAACGCGGAGGCCCTGCAAGAAACCCTGCGAACCAGGCAGACCCATTTCTGGTCGCGCAGCCGGCAGGCATTATGGCACAAAGGCGCGACCTCCGGCAACATCCAGCACGTGGTCAGCCTGTCGGTCGACTGCGACGGCGACACCCTGCTGGTGCGCGTACAGCCGGCCGGGCCTGCCTGCCATACCGGCAATATCACCTGCTTTTTCCGCACAGTCGTGGAGGAATAAACTGTGGAACTCGACGAACTCTACCAGATCATTTGCGAACGACGGGATAACCCCAGCGCCGGATCCTATACGGCGCGCCTGATGGCAGATGGGGAAGATGAAATCCTGAAAAAAATCGGCGAAGAAGCCGTGGAAGTTGTCCTGGCCGGAAAAGCCCAGGGCGACCAGCGCCTGGTGGAAGAAACAGCCGATCTCTTCTACCATCTCCTGGTGCTGCTGGCCTTCCGCCGCCTTGGGCTGGAAGATATCCGCGCAGAGCTGGCCCGCCGCCACCGCCCGCGGGCATCTTAAGCAAAAAAGGCGCACGGGAGATCTCCTGTGCGCCTTGCTGGCAAACAAATGCCCCACCATGCCGTGTGCAGCGAAGTTTTGAGATCGGAAGAGCACACGTCTGAACTCCAGTCACCGCTCATTATCT
>CAZBDC010000019.1:0-45931 GCA_964490575.1 uncultured Anaerolineaceae bacterium
CGTTTTGTGTGGGCGACTGCGTCGCCCACACAAAACAAACGAAGTCTGAAAAACTTTTTCAATCCTGGAGGAATGAATGGAACGGCTGGAAGTTAGAAATGGAAAGATCGTCGACGCGCGCGGAAAGCAGGTTCCCCTGCGCGGCACCTGCGTGGGTGGCTGGATGAACATGGAAAACTTCATCAACGGCTACCCTGGCGATGAAAGCGGGACCCGCGTAGCGATGGCCCAGGCGCTCGGCCCCGCCAAAGCCGAATTCTTCTTCGACCGGCTGCTGGACCACTTCCTGGACGAAGAGGACATCCGCTTCATGAAAGAACTCGGCGCAACTGTCGTGCGGCTGCCGTTGAACTACCGCCATTTCGAGCGTGATGACGCCCCATTCCAATACCTGGAAAAGGGTTTTGCCCGCCTGGACCGGGCCATCCAATGGTGCGGCAAGCACGGGCTGTATGCCATCCTCGACCTGCACGCCGTCCAGGGCTGGCAGAACACCGACTGGCACTCCGATAATTCGAACCGCCAGACTTTGTTCTGGACCCACAAACTCTTCCAGGACCGCTTCGTCGCCCTGTGGGAAGCCTTTGCCCGGCGGTACCAGGGCAACCCTGCCGTCGCCGGCTACAACGTGATGAACGAGCCGGTCACCAACACGCCCTTCGGCCGGTACAGCAGCCAGTACACCCCCAACTGGGACATCATGAACAAGGTTTACCGGCGGGTGGTCAACGCCATCCGCGCAATCGACCCCGAGCACATCATCTTCCTCGAAGGCGATTACTATTCCAGCCGCTTTGAAGGGCTTGAGCCGCCCTTCGCCGAAAACCTGGTCTACAGCAGCCACAACTACACCCCGGCCGGGTTCGGGCCAGGTCCCTACCCCGGCGAGTTCCGCGGACTGCACTGGGACATGAAAAACCAGGAAGAGCGGTTCTACAACCACGAAGGCCCGCAGTTCACCCGCCAGCACAACGTTCCCCTGTGGGTGGGTGAATTTGGCTCGGTCTACAATGGGCCGCAGGAAGAAAACGAAGACCGGCTCGAAGCGCTCGATGACCAGATCACCGTCTTTGGCCGCCAGGATGCGCACTGGACCACCTGGACCTACAAAGATGTGGGCGTGATGGGTTGGGTGACCTTGCCGCCCGAGTCGGAATACATGCAGGTAATCGCCCCGGCGCTCAAGGCCAAGTATGAGCTGTATTCCGATTTCTGGATGCGCTGGCTGCCGCCCACCCCGGCGGTCAAAGCAGTTGAGTGGCTGGCCGAAATCATCGAGGAGACGATCGGCGATCCGCAGATCGACAAACCGGCCAACCGCACCTACCTGATGCAGGCAGCCCTGTCCGGCTACGTGGGCAATTTCCTCCAGCCTTACTATGCGAAATGCTTCCAGGGCATGTCCGAAAATGATCTCGACCGGGTGCTGCAATCTTTTGCGCTGAAGAACTGCCGTCCCAATGATGGCCTGGTCGGGGTTCTTCAGAAACACATGAAAGCGTGAGTATTACTGTGAACCCTCCTGACATCTCTTCACAAGCAGTCATCGTCGACCCTGTCCTGGATCATGTCGCGGTAGCCAAGCAGGCCATCCCGGCCGGCACACGCCTGCTCGGGCTGGATGGGCAGCCGCTGGTGGTGCGGGCCGAGGTCTTCCCCGGCCACCGCTTTGCCATCCGCCCGGCCCTGGCCGGGGAATGGATCCGCCAGTATGGGCAGCCATTTGCCGTGGCCGGTCCCGGCGGCCTGCAGCCTGGCGACCCGGTCAGCGACCAGACCGTGCTCAGCGTGGTGCCGCAGGTCGATCCAGACAGCATCGCCATCGCTCCGCCGGCGCTGGCGCCCTGGGAAGGCCCCATCCCAACCTTTCAGGGCTTCCGCCGCGCCGATGGGCGGGCTGGCGCGCGCAACTGGGTGTTGATTATCCCGACCAGCAACTGCTCCAGTCACGATGCCCAAACCATCGCCATGCAGGCCGAGTTCTCCGGGCTGTACAGCCGCGAGAAATACCCCAACGTGGACGGCGTTACGGCTATCCCGCACGGGCGCGGGTGCGGCTGCCCGGACATGCTGCCGGCCGGCGCCCCAGGTCACCGCTCCACCAGCATCGTCGAAGCGACCATGCGCCTGCTGGCCAACCACATCCGCCACCCCAACGTGGGCGCTGCCATCGTGGTCGAGCTGGGCTGCGAAAAAACCAATCTATCGGCCTTTAACCGCTTCATTGCCGATGATCTGCACCTGTTTGAAGAACGCTCCACCCCTTCCGGCAGCACTGTGCGCACCATCCGCCCGGTTGACCTGAGCGCGGTGTATGGCAAACCGGTTTACAGCCTGAGCATCCAGGAATGCGGCGGAACGCGCGCGACCGTGAAGCGGGCACTGGAACTGCTGCCCGAGCTGCTCGAGAAAGCCAACGCCACCGGGCGCACCCCGATCCCGGCCAGCGAGTTGGCGCTCGCCCTGCAGTGCGGCGGGAGCGACGCCTTTAGCGGGTTGACTGCCAACCCGGCCCTGGGCCATGCAACCGATCTGCTGGTGCGCGCCGGGGGCACCGCCGTGATCTCCGAAGTGCCCGAATTCCTGGGCGCCGAGCACCTGTTCGCCCAGCGGGCCGCCAGCCGCGCGGTCGCCCAGGGAATCTTCGCCCAGATGGCGCGCTACCGTGATTATGCCGGGCGCAGCGGCGTCAGCATGGACGAAAACCCCGGCCCCGGCAACAAAGCCGGCGGGCTTCTCAACATCACCATCAAGTCGCTGGGCGCCATGGCCAAGGCCGGCTCCGGGCCGGTTCAAGGGGTGATCGACTACGGCGAGCCATACTGGACCCGTGGTCCTAACGGCCTGTACCTGATGTACGGCCCCGGCTATGACCCGGAATGCGTGCCGGCCCAGGTTGCCTCCGGCTGCCAGGTGGTCTGCTTCACCACCGGGCGGGGCTCGGTGCTCGGCAACGCCATCGCGCCGGTCATCAAAATCGCCAGCAACAGCCCCATGTACCGGCGCATGAGCACCGACATGGACGTCAACGCCGGGGCAGTCCTGGATGGCGAGACCAGCCTGCCCGAATTGGGCCGCCATATCTTCGAAAAGATCCTGTCCGTGGCTTCCGGCGAGTGGACCAAAGCGGAGGAAAACGGGCACCGGGAATTCACCATCTGGTCAGAAGAGGGGGTTTCGCTTTAACATGCGCGCCCTGCCTTATTTGCAGACGGATAACAAGCTCATCAACGCTGCCTTCCGGGTCGCGATGGGCGACATCGTTGGCAACATCCAGCCGTTTCAAGATGGCCTGCTGGAACAGCCCCAGCCATGCATCCTGGCCGGCCTCGAATATGACACGCCCTGGACGCGCGATACCGCCATCAATGTCTGGAACGGGGCCGGGCTGATCTTCCCGGAAGCCTCGCGCAGCACGCTGCTCTCGGTCCTGGAGCGATCCGCGGATGGCAAGATCCGCATCGGCGGGCAGTATTGGGATGCGATCATCTGGGTCACCGGCGCGTGGGCTTACTACCTTTACACCGGCGACCGGGATATGCTCGCCCTGGCCTTTGAGGCTACGCGTAACTCGCTGGCGCACTTTGAAGCCACCGAACTCAACCCCGCCACCGGACTCTTTCGCGGCCCGGCCTGTTATGGCGATGGGGTAGCCGCTTACCCGGACCGGTACGCGCAGACCGGCGGCTCGAGCAGTATCCTGGCCTGGCCTGGTTGCAACCCGGACAAAGTTTCCACGCCCGGGGTGGGCATTCCCATGCAGGCCCTCTCCACCAACTGCCTTTATTACAACGCTTACCGCCTGATGAGCGACCTGACGGGCGAGCTGGGCCTGCCAGAGGATCCGGCCTGGGCGCAGAAAGCCGAACAATTAAGAGCAGCCATCCACCAGCGCCTATGGGACCCGCAGCGGGGCATGTATCGCTACCTGGACGATGAATGGGGCGGCAGTGACCACCAGGAGGGCCTGGGGAGCAGTTTTGCCCTGCTTCTGGGTGTCGCCGGGCCAGACCAGGCCCGCAAGGTGCTGGCGAACCAGCATATCACCCCCTATGGGATCCCCTGTGTCTGGCCCAGCTACGCTCGCTACCGGCGCGATCCTGATTCCTTTGGCCGCCACAGCGGGACGGTCTGGCCGCATATCCAGGGGTTCTGGGCCGAAGCCGCCGCGCGCGCCGGGGCTATAGATTTGTTCAGGCACGAGCTGTTCCGGCTGGCCGAGCTGGCCGTCCGGGATGGCATGTTCGCCGAGATCTACCACCCGTTGAGCGGCGAGATCTACGGCGGTCTGCAGGAAGGCGCACCGGATTGGCAGTGGCATTCCTGCCGCCGCCAGACCTGGTCAGCCACCGCGTTCCTGCGCATGGCGCTCATGGGGCTGGTTGGGATGGATTTCACGCCGCAGGGAATTGCTTTCTGCCCAACCCTGCCGCCCGGGGTCAGCCGGCTATCACTGCGCGGGCTGCCCTACCGCGCAGCCATCCTGAACGTGACAATTACCGGAACAGGCAACCAACTGGCGGAATTTACCCTCAATGGCCATACACCTGAGCGGGCTTTCTTAAGCGCGCAGGCGGAAAACGAGCAAGAAATCATGCTAAAACTCAGCTAGGAGGTTGGTCCAATGCTCTACGCGCAGTTTAATCACCTGAAAGTCAGCCGGTTCATCCTGGGCAGCAACCCGTTCAGCGGGTTTTCGCACCAGGACCCGGGCACGGATTGGGCCATGCGGCACTGGTTTACCACCGGTAAAATCAAAGAGACGCTGCGCGAGGCCGAATCCCTGGGAGTCAACACGCTGATCGCCCGCACCGACTATCACGTCATGCGCATGTTGATGGAATACCGCGATGAGGGCGGGGCATTGCAGTGGTTTGCCCAGACCTGCCCGGAAGTAGGCAGCCACAAGGCCTGTATCCTGCGGGCAGCCAACTATGGCGCGAAAGCCGTCCATCTGCACGGCGGGGTGATGGATCACCGCTTCGCGCAGGGCGACCTGGACGACGTCCAACCGGCCCTGGACCTGATCCGCCAGAAGGGGATGCTGGCCGGGATCGCGGCCCACAATTTCCGCGTTATCGAATGGGCCGAAGAAAACCTCGACCTGGACTACTACCTGTGCTGTTATTACAACCCCGAACGCCGCGACAAACGCCCCGCTCACGACCCGAACGCCCAGGAAGTCTACCTGGAGGAAGACCGCCAGGCAATGACCGGCCTGATCCAAAAGCTGTCCCGGCCGGTGGTGCATTACAAGATCATGGCGGCCGGGCGCAACGACCCAAAGGCTGCCTTCGCCTTCGCCGCTTCGAAAATGCGCGAAAACGACGCGGTATGCGTGGGAATTTATCAGAAGGATCATCCCAACATGCTGAGGGAGGATATTGGCCTGCTGGAAGAAAGCCTGTCCGCTTACGCCGCCGTGAAGTAAAAAGCCCTGTTTCAGGACGTAGGATGGCGCTGCTCGGGCTGCCATGAAAAGTGATGATCGTCCGATTGACGGTGTTCCGCATCTATGCTACCATCACTATAAGCTGTTATCGATAACGGAAACAATCCCAGGGTAAACAGAAGCATCGATGCGGATAAAAAAACGGGTCACGATCAGAGAGGTCGCTCTGGCTGCTGGTACTTCCGCGCAGACCGTCTCTCGAGTTCTAAACAATCGCTCCGATGTTTCCGCTGAGACCCGCGAACGCATCAAAGCCATCATCACCGAGCTGGGGTATTCGCCCAACGTGCTCGCGCGCAGCCTGATCAAGGGCCGCACCCATACATTGGGGGTGGTCGGGTATGGGTTGAGCTTTTATGGCCCGGCCCGCATTTTAACCGGGATCGAACGGTGCGCGAATGAGATGGGGTTCTCCCTGCTGCTCAGCTTGCTACGCGAACCCGAGGTCGACAACGGCGAGGAAATTTTCCAGAACCTGGTCGACCACCAGGTGGATGGCATCATCTGGGCCGTGCCGGAAATCGGCTCCAACCGGGATTGGATCGCGGAAGCAGCAAATCGCTGCGCCATCCCGGTCGTCCTGATCAACCGGGAGCCGCTGCCGGGTTTCCAGGTCACTGCCATCGATAACCTGGCCGGCGGGCAGCTGGCGACCAGGCATCTATTGGCGCAGGGATACCAGCGCATTGGCATCCTCACCGGCCCCCTTTCCTGGTGGGAAGCCCGCCAGCGCGAGCAGGGCTGGCGCGAAGCCATGCACAACGCCGGCCATTTGGACCTGGACGACCTGCGGTTTTCTGGAGACTGGTACCCGGCCAGCGGCGACTGCGGGCTCACGGAACTGCTGCGGCGCTTTCCCGACCTCGAAGCCGTCTTTGCCTGCAACGATCCGATGGCCGCCGGGGCGCTCCGGGCGGCCCGGCGCCTGGGGCTGCGCGTTCCGCAGGACCTGGCCATCGTCGGTTACGATGATGTCCCGGAAGCCGCCTTCTATTACCCATCGCTGACGACGATTCGCCAGCCGCTGACGGAAATGGGCGCCCAGGCCGTGCACCTGCTCAACGAGATACTGGAAGTTCAGCCAGACCGTTCAGAATCCGCCCTGGCCAGGGTTACCTGGATGCAGCCGGAACTGGTTGTGCGCGAAAGCTCGATCCGCGCCCGCGGATGATTTTATCCTGTTCGTTCCACGCCAGCCCACAGCGGGCCGGCAAACCCACACTCTCAATTCCATATTTTTAAGGAGAGCCTGGCATGAAACCTGTGACCCCTGGCGTTATTGTCGGAAATCGCGATACTCTGAGAATTGGGAAGGAAATCAACCATGAATGAATTGGAAACCAAGCTATCTCGAATCTACGAGCTGCTGGACAGGCACCACCTGGATGCGCTTTACCTGCAGCGGATCAGCAGCTTTGCCTGGATCACATGCGGCGCCGCTTCGTACATCAACACAGCCACGAGCACCGGCGAAGCCTCGGCTCTGATCACCCGCACAGCGCGCTACCTGATCACCAACAATATCGAAGCGCCGCATTACGAAAAAGAAGAAAAACTCAAAGAACAGGGCTGGGATTTCCAGATATCGCCCTGGTTCGAGGCCTCGCCGGCCTTTGCGCGCCTCACCAAAGGGCTGCGGGTAGGCGCAGACATGTGCCTGCCCGGTGTGACCGACCTGAGCGGAGAAGTCGCCGTCTTACGCATGAACCTGCTGCCCGAAGAACAGGAGCGCTTCCGCCAGGTGGCCAGGCTGAGCGCCCAGGCAATGGAAGCTGCTACCCGCGCCGCCCAGCCGGGTATGACCGAATATCAGATCGCGGCGCGGCTGGCTCAAGAAGCCTACGACCGCGAACTGCAGCCGATTGTCAACCTGATTGCCACCGACGAGCGAATTTTCGGCTTCCGCCATCCTTTGCCCACCGGCAAAAAGATGGAGCGCTATGCCATGCTGGTCCTGTGCGGGCGGAAATACGGGCTGGTTGCCTCGGTGACCCGCCTGATCCACTACGGCCCACTTCCAGACGAGTTAAAGAAGAAGCAGGCTGCCGTAGCAGAGATCGACGCCAATGTAATCGCCGGCACGCGCCCGGGCGCCACCCTGGCCGACATGTTTGGCAAGATCCAGCAGGCTTACGCGGCTGCCGGGTACCCGGAGGAATGGCGGCTCCATCACCAGGGCGGCCCGGCCGGCTATGAACCGCGCGAGTTTATCGCCACCCCGGCCACAACCGCGCCGGTAGCCATCGGACAGGCCTATGCCTGGAACCCCTCCATCACCGGGACCAAGGTCGAGGACACCGTGCTGATGACCGGCGACGGCTTCGAGGTGATGACCGAAATGGCCGGCTGGCCGGTAATCGAAGTCAACGTGGGCGGCAAACTGGTCCGCCGCCCACTGATCCTGGAAGTGTAAAACATTCATTGTCTGGAGCGGGCAGCCAGGCTGCCCGCTCCAGACAGAAAACGTAAAAGAGCGGCAGAGATTCACGGGCATGAGCGATAAGAAATACGCGATTGGCATAGACTTCGGGACCGAATCGGGCCGCGTTCTGCTGGCGGATATCTCCAACGGCAAGGAAGTGGCCACGGCCGTTCACCAATATGCCAATGGCGTGATCGACGAATATCTGCCCGGGACGGAGTTCCGCCTGCCGCCCGATTGGGCGCTGCAAGACCCCAACGACTATATCGAAGTGCTCAAGAACGCCGTCCCAGATGTGGTGAAGGCAAGCGGCGTGGCGCCCGAGGATGTGATCGGCATCGGCATCGATTTCACAGCCTGCACCTTCCTGCCCGTCAGTCGAGATGGCGTCCCGCTGTGCTTCCAGCCCGAATGGCGCGCCAACCCACACGCCTGGGTGAAGCTTTGGAAGCACCATGCCGCCCAGCCCGAAGCCAATAGATTGACAGAGATTGCCCGTCAGCAGGGTATTGGCTTTCTCGACCGCTACGGCGGTAAGATCAGCTCGGAGTGGTTTTTCCCAAAAGTCTGGCAAATCTTGAATGAGGCGCCCGAGGTTTACGCAGCCGCCGACAGAATGATCGAAGCCGCCGACTGGATCATCTGGCAGTTGTGCGGGGTCGAAACGCGCAGCAACACCGCGGCCGGGTATAAAGCGCTCTGGTCAAAAAGGGAAGGTTTCCCGCCCAAGGGCTTTTTCAAGGCCCTCGACCCGCGCCTGGAAAACATCGTCGCGGACAAACTGACCCCGCGCATCATGGACATCGGCGCCAAAGCAGGCGAGCTGACCGAACAGGCCGCCCGCTGGACCGGGCTGAAACCCGGCACAGCGGTTGCAGTCGCGAATGTAGATGCGCACGTGGCTGTTCCGGCCTCAACCGTGATAGAAGCCGGCCGGATGGTCATCATTATGGGCACTTCGAACTGCCACATGGTACTTGGCGAAGACGAGAAGATTGTGCCCGGCATATGCGGTTACGTAGATGGCGGCATCCTGCCGGGATTTATCGGCTATGAGGCAGGCCAATCCTGCGTGGGCGATCACTTTGCCTGGTTCGTCGAGAACTGTGTACCGGCAGCTTACCAGCAGCAGGCCGAACGGCGCGGGATCGACATCCACCAGTTGTTGGAGGAACAGGCCGCCCGGCTCAAACCCGGTGAAAGCGGCCTGCTGGCCCTGGACTGGTGGAACGGCAATCGCAGCGTGCTGGTCGACGTCGACCTGGCCGGCCTGGTCATCGGCCAGACCCTGGCGACCCGGCCGGAGGAAATCTACCGCGCGCTGATCGAAGCCACCGCCTTCGGGACCCGAGTCATCATCGAGACGTTTGAAAGAAATGGGGTGCCGGTCAATGAAATCGTGGCGACCGGCGGCCTGCCCGACCGCAACCGGTTGTTGATGCAAATCTATGCGGATGTGACCGGGCGCGAGGTGAAAATTGCCAGGTCACGCCAAACGCCTGCCCTGGGCTCAGCCATGTTCGGCGCTGTGGCAGCCGGCAAAGCCGCGGGCGGTTACGACTCGATCTTCACGGCCAGCCAGAACATGGCCCACCTGCGCGCTGAACGCTACACCCCTAACCCGTCCAGCCGGGCAGTCTATGAAAGCCTTTACCAGGAATACCTGATCCTGCATGATTATTTTGGCCGGGGACAGAACGATATGATGAAGCGGCTCAAGTCGTTGAAGCTCGCAGCGAAATTAGACGACCGCCGCGCCCATGAATACGGACGGTGAAAATGAATACTCTGAGCGGATACCTGTACTACCCTGACTCGCTGGCTGAAGCCGGCGGCAACACATACTGCCTGGTGCGCAGCGTGATTGACAATGCCAGATACCTGGGAGTAATTGGAAATACAGACGGATTCCATTCGCCTCGAGAAACCGGGACAAAAACCCGGCTGTTCCCCCTGACAGCCGAGAACACTGCCACGCTCCGCCAGAGATTGCCCTGGCTCATTCCACAGCCGCTTGGGCTGCAGACCACTGCCGGGCTTGGCGACCGGCTTGGGCTGGCCACACCCGGTCACGCACTGGCAGTCCAGGGCACTGGAATTGCCCCCATCTTCGCCCAGCAATCTGTCCGGGAGAACGCCCGCACCCGCCGCACTCCTCAGCAGGTGATAGACGATGCCACCTGGGGCGTATTCCAGGCCGGCTGGCGGCAGCCATGGGGGGCGGACGCTGACCACTTGAAGACAACCGCCGATATCGATTCGTTCTACGATGCCGGCTTCACCTTCTTTACCATTGACCCGGGCGACCATGTCGATAACGCCGCCCACACCGACCCGCTGGCAGTCTTGCGTGAGAAGGTCGCCGCCCTCCCCTGGGCGCGCCTGGGCTCAACCCCAGAAGCAATTTACCAGAGCTACCTGGGCCGGTCTTTCCAGGTCGAGGATCTCACCCTGGAATTCACTGAAACCGAACTACTGCGCGCGCTGGCGAAATATGGAAAGGCCATCGCCCACACCCTCGAGATGGCCAGGCACCTGGCCCACCGGGCCTCTGGCAAGGCCTACGATCTGGAGATTTCGGTGGATGAAACCGAAACACCCACCGCTGCTTCCGAGCACTTTTTTATCTCCAGCGAGCTGCGCCGCCTGGGCACGCAGTGGACCAGCCTGGCCCCACGCTTCATCGGGCGCTTTGAAAAAGGGGTCGACTACATCGGCGACCTGGCGGTTTTCGAACAGGCCTTTGCCCAACACGCAGCCATTGCCCGTCACTTTGGTGGGTATCGCCTGAGCCTGCATTCCGGCTCGGACAAATTCAGCATTTATGCTATTGCCGCCCACCACACCAGCGGCCTGGTTCACCTGAAAACTGCCGGCACCAGCTACCTTGAAGCGCTGCGCGTGATCGCCCAGGTCGACCCGATCCTGTTCCGCAGAATCCTGCACCTGGCCATTGAACGCTATGAAACCGACCGGGCCTCTTACCATGTTTCAGCACGCATAGAAAAAGTAGCCGCCCCGGATACGATCAGCGACCGGGATCTGGCCGGCCTGCTGGACCAGTTCGATGCCCGGCAGGTGTTTCATGTCACCTTTGGCGCGGCGCTAGACCGCTTTGGCCCGCGCATCCATGAGACACTCCGCGCGCATGAAAATGCCTATTACGAGGCATTGGAGACCCATTTTAAGAAACACCTGCAACCCCTTAGCGGAAAAAATAAACCTGGCCATTCTTCCAGGTAAAGTCTATCCTCAAAGCCAAGCCAGTTTCACCACGATTACCGGTGCAACCAGAGCGATGGCGTGTTATCGTTGATTCGAAGCTGCCCGGCAAATTGGAGCCGCATGTCGCTCCATCAGCCAGGCGCTCGAGAATGGTATCGGAGAACCGGATGCGCGTTTTACTGGCTGACGATGAACCCAAAGTGCGCTCTGCGCTGCGCCTGATCCTGGAGCAGTTGAACGGAATTGAGGTCATCGAGGAAGCAACCGACGCCAGGAGCCTGGTGGACTGCCTGCACGAGTCCCAACCCGACCTGCTCCTGCTGGACTGGGAACTGCCCGGCCTGCACCAGGGCGCTTCTCTGGCCGACCTGGTGCAGCGAGGCAGCACTCCCCTGAAAGTAATCGTTTTAAGCGGGTACCATCAATCCAGGCGGAGCGCCCTGGCATCCGGCGCAGATGCGTTTGTCAGCAAAGGCGAATCTCCTGACCGGCTGCTCGCTACACTGCAGGCCTTGATACCCACAAGCCGGGGGTTGTCCGAAAAGCCCTTGCGGGTGGTTCAAAACCGCCACGCGTGGCGGTTTTGAACCACAAAAATCCTTTATCCACTGGCAAAGAACCTTACATGGCGAGCCAGTAATATCCGTAGGGCTTCAGGGCAATGGAAAGATTACCGACCGGCGCGATCTGAAAAGCCGCGCCGCTCAACAGGTCGACCAGCACGTGCGGCGTCTGGGACGACTCGCCGGGCAGGGCAATCGTTGCCTCCTGCGGCGCCCCAGACAGGTTCTGGATGACCAGGATCTTTTCTCTCTGCCCGGCATCCTCATAAATCCGGAAATAAGCCGCGACGGCCTTGTTTTCGCAGGCTGCCCAGTGGAAATCGCCCTCGCCAAAAGCGAGATGATCTTTTACAATCGCGATCAATTTGCGGGTGAAGCTCAGGAGGGAGTTAGGGTCTTCGAGTTGATCCTCAACATTCACCTCCGCCGGCGCGTAAGGCGGAGAATCGATCACCGGCGCGAAAAGCTTCGCCGCCGGCGCGCCTGAGAAACCGGCGTTTGGGCCGTTGCTCGACCACTGCATGGGCGTGCGCACCCCATTCCGGTCGTTTAGCCAGATGTTGTCGCCCATGCCAATCTCATCGCCGTAATAAATGATCGGCGTGCCCGGCATCGTAAACAACAATGAATTGGCCAGCTCGATCTTGCGCCGGTCATTATCCAACAGCGGCGCGAGCCGGCGGCGGATTCCCAGGTTCAGCCGCATGCGCGGCTCGGGCGCATATTCGTCCCACATCCACTGGCGCTCTTCGGGGGTGACCATCTCCAGGGTCAATTCGTCGTGATTGCGCAGGAAGATACACCACTGGTTGTACTTGCTGATCGCCGGTGTGCGGGACATGATCCACTCCAGCGGGGTCACATCCCCTTTGCGGATCGACATATAGATGCGCGGCATGATGAGAAAATGAAAACCCATTTGAAACTCGTCGTTATCCCCAAAATATGGAATAACGTCCTCCGGCCATTGGTTGGCCTCACATAACAATATCCGTCCTGGATAATACTGGTCGATAAATTTGCGCAGTTCCTTGAGATAGGCATGTGTCTCGGGCAGGTTTTCACAGTTTGTACCCTCACGTTCAATCAGGTAAGGGACAGCGTCCGCGCGAAACCCATCCACGCCCAGGTCGAGCCAGAAACGCATCACGTTTTTCATCTCCTCGCGCAGCCGCGGGTTGTCATAATTTAAATCCGGCTGAGAAGAATAAAATCGATGCCAGAAATACTGCCCGGCCTTTTCATCCCAGGTCCAGTTCGATCGCTCGGTGTCGAGGAAGATAATCCGCGCATCTTGATAGCGCTGGTCGGTATCGCTCCAGACATAGTAATCACGGTACGGTGAAAGTTGATCCGAACGCGCCGCCTGAAACCAGGGATGCTGGTCAGAGGTATGATTAAGCACCAGGTCAAGAATCACGCGGATGCCGCGTTGGTGGGCTTCCTCGATAAAGAGCTTGAGGTCCTCCAGGTTTCCATATTGGGTATGAATGCCATAAAAATCCGAAATATCATAGCCATCATCCTTGAGCGGAGAAGGATAAATCGGCATCAACCAGACACAGTCGACCCCCAAATGTTTGAGGTAATCGAGCTTTTGGGCCGCGCCGCGCAGGTCACCGTGCCCATCGCCGTTGCTGTCGCAAAAAGCGCGCACATAGAGTTCGTAAAACACTGCCTTTCGGTACCACAACATCGGTTTTATCGTCATAGCACTTCTCCTGATGAAGATTTCATTGGGGACAGGTTATCTGAAGGGCTTTATCTGGCCGCGCCGCACGAGGCGCGGACAATTAATTTTGCATTTAGCAAAACCTGGGTTGCGCCGGTGAAATCCCCCTGGATCAGGCCCAGCAGAATGTCGCAGGCGCCCCGCGCCATTTCAGCCAGAGGTAGCTGCATAGTCGTGAGGCTGGGATCGATATATTGAGAAACCGTCACATCATCAAACCCGACCATGGCAATATCCTGAGGGATCGACAGGCCATGTTCGCGAATGGCGCGCATAGCGCCAAAAGCGACCACGTCACTGGCCACAAATACGGCCGTCAGGCCCCGGTCGGCCGCTAACAGGCTCTTCATCCGCTGGTAGCCGCTCTCTGGGTCAAAATCGCCATAACGCACGATGCGCGGATCATAGGCAATCCCATGTGCCTGCAGGGCATCGCGGTAGCCCTGCAAACGATCGGTCGAAGCCACGTACGAAGGCGGCGCGTTGGTGATGCAGCCAATCCGGGAATGACCCAGATGAATGAGATGTTCAACAGCCTGGCAGGCTGACGTGCGGTTATCGATATCGACAAAGGGATGGGTTGTACCTGGCAAGGCGCCCATCATTACCGTCGGCACAGAATGATCCACCAAAAAACGCAAAGCGGCATCTTCAAATTGTGGGCCAGAGTACAGGACACCATCGATGCTGTTAGAGCGGGCCAGCTTAAGATAAGCTTCGCGGTTTTTGTAGTGTTCGACCACCTCAAGCAGCAGCCGCATCCCCTTCCGGTTGACTTCGCTGGCCAGGACGTCCAACACCTGGGTCAGGTACATATCCGCAGCGATCAAGCTTGGCCGGCGCGCCAGTAGAAATCCAATCGTTTTAGAACGCCCGCTGGCGAGCGCCTGAGCGGCGGCATTCGGCAAATATCCCAGTTCGTCAGCCGCTGCCAGGACCCTGCTTTTTGTTTCCTGGCTGATCTGCATCCCCTCAACATTATTTAAAACAAAAGACACAGTCGTCCGGGATACGCCTACTTTCATAGCAACATCCTGGCTGGTGACTCGTTTCGCCAAGCGTCCCTCCCTCTGATGAAATACTGCTTTTTACCTGGCACGAGCCCCCTTCTCGCAGCTAAAGCGCGTTATGAGTATAGCAAAGGCCGAAATCCTGGTCAACAAAAAGCCCGGCGCAGTTTCCAGGCGGCCTAACAATGCCAAATTCGCGTCATCACCGGCGGCGGAACCTCGCGCGACCGGTAAGCGTCCCTTCCGTCACCGGGCCGCGGCGCATCTATGGTAGGATTAAGCATGGTCATTTTAGGAAAGTGGAAACATCACACGCTCAGCCTCAGCTTGAAACCAAACAGCCTGACAATTAGCCTGGAAAGCCCGGCCGGCTCGCAGGTCTACAGCTTTGATGGTGAAGGACGGCTGTGGACCGCGATGCTGGAAGGAATCTCCTACCGGCGCGGGTTGAATGGCAAAATCGTCGCCAAGTGGCAGATTGCGGGCTCAGATCGCTTTGGGCGTGAACGGCGCTGGCTGGCGCCCGTCGAAGCCCGGCGGGTAGAAGAGCGCTCCCGCCAGCTGGCCGATGACTTGCTGCACGATCTGCAGATGGGGCAGGTCGCCCTCAACGCCGCGTTCCCGGGCGATGGGCAGCCATTTCTCGAGCGAGCAGCTCACTTCGACCAGGCGCGCTACCAGCGCGACATCATGACTTACCAGCAGGTGTATCTGCCGGTGGGCATTCTGCCACCTGATCAATATATGGCTGTCGTCCTGCAGGCTACCGAAGGCTGTTCCTTCAATACCTGCACCTTTTGTGACTTTTACCGGGGTCGGCGCTTTCATATCAAACGACCTGATGAATTCCTGGCCCATGCCCGGGCCGTCAAGGAATATCTGGGCGAAGGGTTAAGCCTGCGCCGGACGATTTTCTTGGGGGATGCCAACGCCCTGGTCGTTCCGATGCCGCGGCTGCTCGAGTTGATCGAGATCGTCCACCAGGTATATGATGTTGAACGCCTGGGTGGAATTTATGCCTTCCTGGACGGCTTTAGCGGAGAGAAGAAAACCACCCAGGATTACGCTCGCCTGGCCCAACGCGGGATGAAACGGGTCTACATCGGCATGGAAAGCGGCAACGCAGAACTGCTGCGGGTTCTAAAAAAGCCGGGCACGCCTAATGACGTCGTCCAGGCAGTGAAAACCATCAAGGCCGGCGGGGTGGCGGTTGGAATCATCATTCTTCTGGGCGCAGGCGGGCAGTCCTATGCGGAGGGGCATGTGCGTGACACGATCGCAGCACTCAACGCCATGCCGCTTGACCTGGATGATCTGATATACTTTTCAGAGTTGGTTGAAAGCGAGGGACTGGCTTACACAAAGGACGCATTTGAAAGACAGCTCGACCCGTTGAGTGCCAGCGAGCGAATTGCCCAGGGAGAAGCAATCGAAGCGGGGTTAAAGTTTTCAGAAGAAGGCGGCATACCACATATCAGCCGCTACGATATCCGCGAGTTCGTTTATTAAATCTCAGGGAGGGATCCAGCATGAAAACATTTCAACTTGGAAACACCGGCGAACAGGTGAGCGCTTTGTGCCTCGGAGCCATGTATTACGGCTCAAGCGTCGCGCCCGAGCAAGCCTACCGGCTGCTCGACCAGTATGTAGATTACGGGGGAACCTTCATCGATACTGCCAATATTTATTCCCACTGGGTCGAGGGGTTTATGGGCGGTGAAAGCGAGACACTGCTGGGAAAATGGATGAAAGAACGCAAAAACCGCGAGCGCCTGTTTATTGCATCCAAGGTTGGGTTCGGGTACGGGACCGTCCCAACCGGGTTGAGCGCGCGACTGATTGTGACAGAGTGCGAGAAAAGCCTGTCGAGGATGGGAATCGAGACCATTGACCTCTACTATGCCCATGTCGACGACCGCAATACCCCCATCGGTGAGACGATGGAGGCCTTCAATCGCCTGGTAGAAGCCGGTAAAGTCCGCCACCTGGGGGCCAGCAACTTCCGCGCCTGGCGGTTGGAACAGGCAAAGGGTTTCTGCCAGATCGAGGGAATCGCCGAATACTGCTGCGTCCAGCAGCGGTATACCTACCTGCAGCCCCGGGTAGGGGCAAGTTTTGGCCCGCAGTTGGCCGCCAACGATGATTTAGTGGACTACTGCCGCAAGCGCAACCTGACTTTGCTGGCCTATTCGCCTCTGCTCAGCGGGGCTTATACGCGGCCCGAGCGGGCACCATCTTCACAATACCAGAGTGAAGACAACCAGCAGCGCATGGCCACCCTGCAAGCAATTGCCGCGGCCCACCACGCCTCTCCGAACCAGGTAGTCCTGGCCTGGATGATACAAAGCGACCCGCTGGTCCTGCCGGTCTTCTCAGCCAGCACACCAGAACAGATGAAGGAAGATCTGGGGGCATTGGACTTGCAGTTAAGCCCCGAAGAAATGGCACGGCTAAACGAAGCGGGAACGAAATAACTCCCGGGCGTGTTCTTTCGGATCATTCTGTCGTGGGGCTGTCCGAAAAGTATTTGTTTGGACGGCCCCTCGGCAGAATCGTGCTGTTCCTCCTAGAGAGATAAGGGAACGATCCCTCGAACAAAGGGATCCACCGCAAAAAAAGCGCCGTAGTCCACCTGCCAGCCACGTGGGATGAAATCACCGCTGGCAGGGTCCTGGAGATACTCCCCACGATATTCACCGCGCCGGATGCGCTCCAGGGCGTCCACCAGGGCGTCGATTTCATCCGTGCTGTTATATAAACCAAAGGATACCCGCACCAGGCCCGGCACTTCGCGCCGGTCGCCTGCTAGAATGCTCTGGCGAACACGCTCCGCATGATCGCCTTCGATATGCAGCAAGTGAAGGATATATGGGTGAGCGCAAAAGCAGCCGTTGCGCACACCGATGCCGAATTCATAAGACAGGATCGCCGAGAGTAAGAAATGCGGGACACCCGCCAATTCCAGGGGAATTACCCCCAGCCGGTTTGCGGCCCTGGCCGGGTCAGGATCACCATACACGCGCAGCCCAGGAATCCTTTGCAGGCGCGGTAGCGCATAAGCCGTCAGTTCAGCCTCATGCGCCGCCACCCGCTCCATCCCCACTGACTGTAGCTGGCGGACTGCCGCCGCCAGAGCCACCGCGCCTACCGTGTTCGGGCTGCCGGCTTCCTCGCGCTCGGGTGGGGTCGACCAGACCACCTGATTGAGGGTGACAATATCCACCTGCCCTCCACCGCGGTATTCCGGTTCGCCCTGCTCAAAGGTCTCACGCCGCCCGACCAGCGCCCCCGTGCCAAATGGCGCGTAGAGCTTATGCGCGGAGAGCGTGACGTAATCCAGGTGGCGCGGGTCCCCGGCAGGCAGCATATCCACCTTGCGGTGCGGGGCAAGCTGGGCACAGTCAATGAGAATCTGCGCTCCTGCCCGGTGCGCCTTTTCGGCCAGCCGGTAAAACGGGTTGATATAGCCGCTGACATTACTTCCACCCGTCACCGCCACCAGCGCCACCCGCCCGTGGTAGCGTTCCAGGCAGGCGTCAAAATCAGCTTCGTCCAGGCTGCCATCCGGCGCCAGGCCAACGTGCACGACGTTGGCAACAGCACGCCAGGGGAGATCATTGGAATGGTGCTCCATCTGGCTCACAAGCACCACATCGCGCCCGGGTGGAAAAGAGAAACGGCTGGCCAGTTTGTTGATGGCCTCGGTCGTATTTTTACCAAACACACAGACATCATGCCGAGGATCGGCGCCCACAAAATCCATCACAGCCGCGCGGGCGGCCTCGTAGGCATGGGTAGAAACCTGGCTCTTAAATCCCATCCCGCGATGGACGCTGCTGTAGTAATTGAGAAAAGCATTCACGCTCTCTTTGGCTGCGCAAAGGGCCGGGGTAGAGGCGGCATTGTCCAGATTGATATACACTGTCTGGCTTCCATCCAGGAGCGGCGTCAGTGTTTCAAGGCCAACGAAGAGGCTGCGGTAATGAGACATAAAGATCTCCTAAATCTATCGCAAATAGAAGGATACTGAAGGGATCAACTACTTGCAAAATGGGGCCAGATTGGTTATACTGTGGGTACAAGTGGAACAAAGTGGGAGATCGTGGAGCGCCGGCCCGTGTCCGGCGTTCCGTCTATCTTGAACAGGTAGAACAAATGTTTTTAGGCCGATACGAGCACGCGATTGACGAAAAAGGTCGCCTGACCATCCCGGTTCGCTACCGCGAACTGCTGGCGAATGGCGCTTACGTCACGCAGGGCTTCGACCAAAATCTCATGGTCTTGGATGCTCCTTCTTTTGAAAAAATATACGAACACGTCAATCAAATGAGCATGACCGACCCAATCGCGCGCCAGCTGAAACGCTTCATCTTCTCCTCTGCTGAGCGGGTCGACATCGACCGCACCGGCCGCATGCTCCTCCCACAATTCCTGCGCGAGGCAGCCAGGCTTGACGGGGCTGCCATCATCGTTGGAGTAGGCGACTACTTCGAAATCTGGTCACCGCAGCATTGGGCCCAACAGAACGAACTCTTACAAGACTCCGATGCTAACACGCAGCGATTTGCAGCGCTCAGCCTGCCAATCCGGTAGGATTTCTGCGCATGGATCGCCAAAACGAAAGCGGCTTTGTACCTCCGCATCGTTCTGTTCTTTACCAAGCCATTATACACGGTTTAAGTCCCGAAAGCCCAGGACGTTATGTCGATTCGACCATTGGAGCAGGGGGTCATGCCTGGGGAATCTTAAACGCCAGCTCACCCGCGGGGCAATTGTTGGGGATAGATCTGGACCCGCAGGCGTTGGAGATCGCCCGCCAGCGCCTGGCAGAATTTTCAGGCCGGGTCACACTGGTCCAGGCTTCTTATACGTCACTGCTTGAGCAAATTCACCACCTGGGATGGGATCGCGTCGACGGTATTGTGATCGACTTAGGTCTTTCCAGTATGCAGCTGGACACTCCAGAACGCGGTTTCTCCTTCCAGGCTGAAGGGCCACTGGATATGCGTTTTAGCCCTTCGCAGCCGCTCACGGCCGAAGACGTGGTCAACCATTGGTCTGAACGCGACATTGCCGACCTGATCTGGCGTTACGGGGAAGAACCGCAATCCAGGCGCATCGCCAGGGCCATCGTCCAGGCACGCCCGCTTCATTCGACCCAGGAATTAGCCAGGGTGGTAGCTAACTCATCCGGAAGTCGAAAGGGCCACATTCACCCGGCCACGCGCACGTTCCAGGCACTGCGAATTGCTGTCAATGGAGAACTACAGGCGCTAGAAACATTTCTTCCCCAAGCAGTGGCAGCGCTAAAGCCGGGCGGACGGCTGGCAGTGATTTCCTTCCACTCCCTAGAGGACAGGATCGTAAAGCAGTTCTTTCGTCAGGAAAGCCGGGACTGCCTGTGCCCACCCCAACAGCCAGTTTGTACTTGTGGTCACCGGGCAAGCCTGATTGAGATGAATCGCCGGCCGATCGAGGCCAGTACAGATGAAACCAAGCTTAACCCCAGAGCAAGAAGCGCTCGCTTAAGAATCATAGAAAAGAAATAACGGTAAAAGAATTACCCAAGGGACCAACCTGGTCCAACCCTTAAAAAAATAGCTGGCATGAGTATTGCACACGTGTTTTCCACATGAAGTCCCTGGAAAAGACCTCTGGTGAAAACACGAATTTCAGGAGTAGACCCGGTGACAAAGTCAAAACGACTGGTACAGGCTTATCGACAGGCGCCCTGGCGGACCGCAACCCAACGAGGGGTTTTGTTCCTCACCCTGGCAATTCTGGGCGCGTCGATCCTGTGGATCATGGTCAGCGTCACCATTCAGGCAGCCGCAGCCGGTTTGGCAATACAGCAGATGGAAACACAGCGCGAAGAGCTTGCTCGCCAGATTGCTGGGCTGCGAACAGAGATCGCCAACCAGACATCGGCTGCTCGGATGGAAAAACGGGCTGCTGAGCTGGGTTTTGAGCAGGTTGACCCGGCGAATCTCACCTATCTGGTGATTCCCGGCTATCGCGGTCGCGAGCCGGTGATCAAGGCGCCTCCGCCCGGGACCACCAATAAGCCAACCATTATCAAACCAGGCTACACACAATCCCTTTGGGAATGGATGCTCCAGGGCATTCTGGAGTTTGAAGAACCGGCCAGAACCGGCTGGCAACCAGGAGGGGCCGCCCCATGATGAACTCAGGTCCAATTTCACGCCATGCGATTGTTGGAGGCGCGCTGACCCTGGCGGGCCTGTTTATTTTTGTATGGATGATACGCATCCAGACCAGCGAAAGCGCACCACTGCTCAGAGATCGGGCTAAGGCCTTCTATCTCTACACGCGCAAGACCATCTACCCTGAGCGCGGCAACATCTATGACCGCTGGGGGCACCTGATGGCCGGCAACACCGAAGTTTACGAGCTAGGCGTCGACCTGCGCTATCTGAAAGATCCGCAAACGGTCGCCATGAACGTCTCGAGCGTATTGGGGCTCGACTTCGAAGAGGTCCATGCAGCCCTGACCATCAAGTTCGACCCGGAACTGCCGGCCTATGTCGTCCTTTCAAAATCTGTTACCCCAGAAAAAGCCGAGGAGCTCCAGGCTCTCTCCAAGCAGCTCACGGAGCGGGCCGCGCTCGTGCCCGAGAAAAAACAAGCCAGCATGCCATCGCTCTCCGGGCTTCTCTGGACTCCGAACCTCCAGCGCAGTTATCCGGAACACAGCCTGGGATCGGCGCTACTCGGTTTCTACCCATATCGCGACCGGGAGACAGGCCGTGGCTATTTTGGGGTCGAAGAAAAATACAACCACCTGCTGGCAGGCTCGCCGGTCGAAGTTTTGGTGCCAAACGACCCTTACCTGATTGATGAAATGCCCTCTATCCCGCCTGGCGCCAGCCTGATGCTGACCATCGATCGCGAAATCCAAAAAATGGTTGAAGAGGTGGCTGACCAGGCCATGGAAGAAAACGGCGCCGAATCCGTCACCATCATCGTTATGGATCCGCGAAACGGCGAGATTCTGGGCATGGCTACCACCCCACGCCTGGATCCAAACCAGTACTGGGAATACGCCGAAATTTTCCCAAGCCCGACCCCCTATAACCGCGCGATTGGCCAAACCTATGAGCCGGGCTCTGTCTTTAAGATCTTAACGATGGCAGCCGCTTTGGACGCGGGCGTTGTGACTCCTGAAACAGAGTTCCTCGACACTGGAGTCATCAACGTGGGCGGGATCCCGATTTACAACTGGGACCGCGGCGCATGGGGCCCACAGACGATGGTTGGCTGCATGCAGCACTCGCTGAACGTCTGCCTGTCGTGGGTCGCGCTCCAACTGGGTCCCACCAACTTCTATACCTACCTGCAACGCTTTGGGATTGGCCATAAGACCGGCATCGATCTGGCTGGCGAGGTCAACTGGCCGTTGAGTGTGCAGGGCGACCCAAACTGGTACCCGGTGAACCTGGGAACCAATTCGTTTGGACAGGGCGTGGCAGCCACACCCATCCAGATGATCACCGCCGCGTCTGCCATCGCCAACAATCGCGGCCAGATGATGGCGCCCCATGTGCTCCGCTCGGTGATCGAGAATGGTGAGCAGTATAACAACCCGCCCCAGGTGATTGGCACGCCAATCACCGCCGAGACGGCCCGCACCTTGACCGGCATGCTGGCGATATCACTGGAAGAAGAATCGTCAGTCGCGCTGGTGGAAGGTTATCGCGTGGCGGGTAAAACCGGCACGGCTGAAATCCCCGGCCCAGGCGGGTATTTGAGCAACCTGACCAATGCATCATTTGTGGGCTGGGGCCCGGTCGATGATCCGCGTTTCCTGGTATATGTCTGGCTTGAAAAACCCACCTCGTCACCCTGGGGCTCGGTCGTGGCCGCCCCGGTCTTCAGCGAGGTGGTCAGCAAGCTGGTAATTCTGTTAGACCTGCCGCCAGATGAGATCCGGCAGCAGCTGGCAAACCGTTGATTGGAATGATGTAGGAAAAACTGTGCTGACACTGGCCGACGTTATCGAAACCCTTACCGGACACCGACTCGAAATGATCGAGATGGTGATCAATGAAGCCGCGATCGATTCCCGGCAGGTTATTCCGGGCTCAATGTTCGTTGCGCTTCCTGGTGAGCGGACCGATGGCCACCTTTATGTTGAAGAAGCCTTCAAGAACGGCGCCAGTTTGGCCATCGTCCAGCAAGATATGTCCGCCAGATTCCCCACCATCGATCTGCGCGGCAGGCCCAACCTCCTGGAAGTCACTCTGCCCAGCAATATGATGCATGGGGCGCCTTTCTGCCTGCGCGTGGCAAACTCACTGCAGGCACTGCAAGATATCGCCCGCAGCTACCGCCGCAAGATGAAGGTACGGGTGATCGGCATCACCGGCAGCGTAGGCAAGTCAACCACCAAAGAACTGGTCGCAGAGGTGCTCAGCCAGCGCTACCGCACGCTGAAGAACACCGGCAACCTGAACAACGAAATCGGGCTGCCGCTGACGCTCCTGCGTCTGGGCGCAGGGCACCAAAGGGCAGTGCTGGAAATGGGTTTCTACGTACCCGGAGAAATCTCATTCCTGTGCGACCTGGCTCTACCAGACGTCGGCGTGATCACCAATGTGGGAACCGTTCATGCCGAGCGGGCAGGGTCGCAAGAAGCCATCGCGCTTGGCAAATCCGAACTGGTCCAGGCCCTGCCGCCGGCGCCGCGTGGGGTAGCCATTCTGAATTACGACGACCCATTGGTGCAGGCCATGTCCACCAAAACCCAGGCGCGGGTGTTCTTCTATGGTTTGGAGCCAACGGCCGAGCTGTGGGCTGACAACATCGAAGGCATGGGCCTGGAAGGGATCCGTTTCCGGCTGCATCATCACAATGAAGTTTTACACCTTCGCGTTCCCCTGATCGGCGCGCATTCCGTCCACACCGTGCTGCGGGCAGCCGCGGTGGGGTTGGCGGAAGGGCTGACGTGGGGCGAGATCATCGAGGGGCTGCAGCACGCGCACGCCCAGCTGCGCCTGGTTGCCGTCCGCACCCAGTCCGGCGCCCTGATCCTGGATGACTCCTATAACGCGTCACCCGAATCGACCCTGGCAGCCCTAAACCTGTTGAACGAACTGGAAGGCCGCCGGGTAGCTGTGCTGGGCGAGATGCTGGAACTGGGCCCCTACGAGCGCCAGGGCCACGAGATGGTTGGGATCCGGGCCGCAGAAGTGGCCGACCGGCTGATAACTGTTGGGGAGCGCGCCCGCCTGATTTCCCAGGCAGCCCGCAAAGCGGGCATGCCGGCCGCAAAAATCACCTGGGCGCACGATGTGCCTGAGGCAATTGAAGTGTTAAGTTCCGAATTAAAGGAGGGAGATGTCGCTTTAGTGAAAGGCTCACATGGGCTGAGGATGGACCGGATTGTTTCGGCCCTCGAGGTGGCCCGTTGAGTGGGATCATTTCCAGGCTGAGGAGGCTTTGGTGAATGATACCCCGATGGCCCTGGCGCTGAGCGGTCTGAGTTTTATGATGACCGTAATCTGGGGAGGGCCGTTGATCCGTGTTTTACGCCATTTCAAGATTGGCAAGCTGATCCGCGTGGAGGGTCCAAAAAGCCATTTTGCGAAGATGGGGACCCCCACCATGGGTGGAGTGATGATTATTATGCCGGTGGCCATGCTGACAATTCTGCTAAACGGAGCGTCTCTGCTGGGTCTGAACGTCCTTGGGCGTTCGGTGATCCTGCCGCTGGCGGTCATGTTGAGCTACGCCCTGCTGGGGGCCATCGACGACTGGGAAGGGATCCGCGGACCCCGGCGTGGACTGGGCATGCGCGCCCGCACCAAGTTCATCATCCAAATTATTTTTGCCGTTGGAACGGCCTATGGGCTGAAATACATCCTGGACGTGCCGGAACTGTTCTGGTTCGCTGGAGAAGGATCGCTGGATTTAGGCATCTGGTACATCCCGATTGCGGTTTTTATCATCGTCGGCATGTCCAATGCAGTCAATTTTACTGACGGTTTGGACGGCCTGGCCGGGTTGATTTGCGCGACGGCCTTTGCCGCTTTCGGCGGAATCGCCCTACTCCAGGGGCAGATCTTTTTAGCCCGTTTCTCGTTCACAATCGTGGGCGCGTTGTTTGGCTTTTTGTGGTTTAACGTTCACCCGGCCAACCTGATTATGGGCGACACCGGTTCGCTGCCCCTGGGCGCCACGCTGGCCGTCGTGGCACTGATGACCGGGCAGTGGCTGCTTTTGCCGCTCATTGCCATTATCCCGGTCAGCGAAGCCATGAGCGTCATTCTCCAGGTCGGTTACTTCAAGCTGACCCATGGCAGGCGCCTGTTCAAAATGGCGCCTTTCCACCATCATTTTGAACTGCTGGGTTGGAGCGAAACCCAGGTCGTCCAGCGCTTCTGGCTGGTAGGTCTTTTATCAGCGATGCTCGGTATGGCAATTGCACTGGTGTAAACCTATGGAACGGAATTGGATCGGTCAAAACATCCTGATCATCGGCGCGGCCCGCCAGGGGCTTGCCCTGGCGCGCTACCTGGCCGCGCGCGGCGCGGTGGTGACCCTCAACGACCGGCGCACCGCTGACCAGATGACAGAGATCATCCAATCCCTGCAGGACCAGCCCGGCGGCGCACAGGTGCACTGGGCGCTCGATGGCCACCCTGTTGAACTGCTGGACCAGGCCAGCCTGGTATGTGTTTCTGGGGGCGTCCCCCTGACCCTGCCAATTGTCGCCGAAGCGCAGCGCCGTGGCCTGCCGTTGACCAATGACTCACAGATCTTCATGGAAGCCGTCAAAGCGCCGGTCGTTGGCATCACCGGCTCGGCTGGCAAAACCACCACCACCACCCTGGTCGGTCGAATGGCAGATGCATACGTCCGTGAAATGCGCGCCACCGGCTGCAAATGCAGCGCCTGGCTGGGCGGCAACATCGGCCGCCCGCTGGTCGAATATGTGGACGAGATCCGGCCGGATGACGTGGTAGTGGTCGAATTCTCCAGTTTTCAGCTCGAGCTGATGACCATATCCCCCAGGATCGGGGCCGTGCTCAACATCACCCCCAACCATCTCGACCGGCACGGCACGCTAGAAGCCTATACCGCCGCCAAAGCGCGCATCCTGGACTTTCAAGAGGCCGGTGATACTGCCGTGCTCAACCGCGATGACCCAGGCTCGTGGGCGCTGCGCGGCAAGGTCCGCGGCGGGCTGGTCAGTTTTGGCCGGCAGCGGCCAACTTCCGGAGAACCCGGCGCTTTCGTGGAAGCCGGCGGGTTGAAATACTGGGATGGGCGCCAGGATATCGATCTGATGCCCCAGGATCAGGTGAAACTGCGCGGCGAGCACAACCTGCTCAACGTTCTGGCGGCCTGCACGATCGCATACGCTGCCGGGTGGTCCGTCAGCGCAATCCAAAGCGGCGTGCGCGATTTCACCGGCGTGGCCCACCGCCTGGAATATGTGGCGACTCGCCAGGGTGCAGCCTGGTACAACGACTCGATCGCCACCGCGCCAGAGCGGACCATTGCTGCGATAGAAGCTTTCGAGGAACCCCTGATCGTGCTGCTGGGCGGGCGAGACAAGAACCTGCCCTGGGATAAACTGGCCAGCTTGCTTCACCAGCGCGTGGACCATGTGGTGGTATTCGGCGAAGCAGCCGGTAAGATCCTTGAGGCCATCGGTTCGCCACGCGCAGGCAGCCGCCTGCAAACCGTCCTACACGAGCAGCATCTGCACGAAGCGGTGCAAGCCGCAGCCCGGCTGGCTGAACCGGGCGCTGTCGTCCTGCTTTCCCCGGGCGGGACCAGTTTCGATGAATTTGTGGATTTCGAGGAGAGAGGAGAGCGATTTCGAGAATGGGTGAAGGCTCTTTTGTAAACGGACCCTATACACGGGCAGGACGGTCTGCGCGCCAGGCGAGCGCCCAGCGGGTTGTGCCTGGAGAAGACCGCCCATCTGGTGGAAGGATGGCCGGGGCGAAATCCGCCGCGCGAAAAGGCGCCGGGCTTGACTGGCCCCTGATCGGCGTTGTGATCGGGCTGACCCTGTTTGGCCTGTTGATGGTCTATTCGGCCGGGCCAAAATTCGCCATCGAAACCGACAAAAGCCCGGATTACTTCCTCATCCGCCAGTCGATCTGGGCCGTGGTAGGAATTGGAGCGGCATTTGTCCTCAGCCGGATCCCCTATCGTTTTTTCCAGCGCATTACCGTCCCGATGATGATTTTGACGATGCTGATGCTGGTCGCCGTCGCCATCCTGGCCGACACGACCCTGGGTTCCAACCGCTCCCTCTTTTCCGGGTCAATCCGGCCTTCTGAGCTGGCCAAGCTCGTCGTCATCATCTATGTTTCGGTCTGGCTGACGGCAAAGCGCGAGGTGCTCAACGATATCACCCTGGGCCTGTTCCCGTTGATGTTCATCCTGGGAGTCACCGCCGGTTTGATCCTGATCCAGCCTGACTTGAGCGCCGCGATCACCATCATCCTGCTCGGCGGCACCCTCTTTTTCCTGGCCGGCGGAGAGCTGCGCCAGATCAGCCTGACCATCGCGGTGACCGGGTTAATTGGTTGGGTGGTGATCAACCTCTACCCAACCGGCATCCAGCGGATTACCGACTACATTAAAGGCCTGCAAAATATGACCAACGCTTCTTACCACGTGCAGCGGTCGCTGGAAGCGATCATCAACGGTGGGATTTTTGGCGTCGGTATCGGCCACAGCAGCACCAAGTTCACCGGCCTGCCGGTCGCTCCGACCGACAGTATTTTTGCCGTGATCGCTGAAGAAACCGGCCTGCTTGGCGCAGGGGTAATCATCCTGGCCTACATCGTGATCCTCTGGCGCGGGATCGAGATCGCCCGGAACACGGAGGAACCGCTGGGGTCGCTGCTGGCCAGCGGCATTACGATCTGGATTGTCATCGAAGCGCTGCTGAACATGGCCGTGATGGTCAACCTGCTGCCGCATGCCGGCAACGCCCTACCGCTGATCAGCTATGGCGGGTCCAATATGACGGTCACCATGGTAGGGATTGGAATTTTATTGAATATCGCCCGTAACTCGGGCGACCGGAAATCTTCGCGAGAAGGAGGGACGTTTGCTTCGGTTGTTGATCTGCGCTGGAGGGACCGGCGGGGGCGTGTATCCCGCTTTGGTAATCCGGCAAACACTCGGCAGTGAGGCCAACCCGGTTTTGTGGGTGGGCAGTGAAGGCGGCATGGAAGCGGAGCTGGTGCAGCGCGCCGGGATGCCCTATACCGCCATCCCAGCCGGACAGGTAGCCGGCATGGGGCTGCGCACGCTGCCAAATCTGGTGCGGGTCGTGCGGGGTACGCTGGCTTCCCGGCGTATCCTGAACGAGTTTAAGCCCGATGTCCTGCTCTTCACGGGCGGGTATGTCGCCGTGCCGATGGCCCTGGCCGGGCGCAAGATCCCCAGCCTGGTATACGTTCCAGATATCGAGCCTGGCATCGCCCTCAAACTGATGGCACGCTTTGCCACCACCCTGGCTCTCACCACCGAAGACTCGCGCCGCTACTTCTCCCCCAAGGCTCACACCGTGGTGACGGGTTACCCGGTTCGTCCGGAGTTGACCGGCTGGTCGCGCGAAATAGCCCGCCAGCACCTCGCGCTGGAAGACGGCCTTTTCACCCTGCTGATATCCGGAGGGAGTAAAGGCTCGCGCACGATCAACCGGCCCGTGCTGGAAATCCTGCCGCAGTTATTGGCTGAAATGCAGGTGATCCACATCACCGGACAGCTCGATTGGGCCGAAATTGAAGCTGCCCGCAGCCAGCTGGCCGAGAAACTGCCGCCGGAACTGGTTCAGCGCTACCATCCGGTGCCTTACCTGCACGAGATGGGCGCTGCGCTGGCCGCCGCCGACCTGGCAGTTTCGCGCTCAGGCGCCTCTACCCTGGGTGAATACCCCCAGTTTGGTCTCCCCGCCATCCTGGTCCCTTACCAGTATGCCTGGCGATATCAAAAGGTCAACGCCGATTACCTGGTCCGGCACGAGGCAGCTATGATCCTGGAACACGACCGGCTGGCCGGTGAACTGCTGCCGGCGATCCAGTCGCTTTCCCGGGACGCGGAGCGGCTGCGGCGGATGCGAGCAGCGATGCACGCGCTTTCTCGCCCCCAGGCTGCTCAACACCTGGCAGAACTGGTGCAAGAACTGGCAAATCCTGCGCATAAAAGGGAGCTTTAGCATGGTCAGCCTGGTCGTTATATTCTGGATGTACGTGATACTGTTTGCCATCATCGGCGCCATGCGCGGGTGGGCGCGCGAGCTCCTGGTCACCTTTGCCGCGATCCTGGCGCTGTTCTTCATCACCGTCATGGAACGCTTTGCCCCCTCCATCGTCGGGAAAACGCTCGAAGGCATGACCAACATCCAGTTCTGGTTGCGCACCCTTGTGATCCTGGGCCTGGTCTTTTTTGGCTACCAGTCGCCCAACATCCCCAAACTGGCGCAGGGAGCCCGTTTTGCCCGCGAGCGCCTGCAGGATATCCTGCTGGGGGTTTTCATGGGCGCGTTCAATGGCTACCTGGTGACCGGGTCGGTCTGGTTTTACCTCGACGCTGCCAAATATCCCTTCAAAGACATCATCGATGTCCCCACCGGGGACGTGCTTGAGCTCACAAAACGCATGATGGAATTAATGCCCCCCCAACTGCTGGGGGCCAACGAATCCGCGGCTATCTACTTTGCCGTGGCCCTGGCTTTTGCATTTGTTCTGGTGGTGTTTATCTAATGAAATCGACGCAGACGCGCGCTGGTGGAACAGGAATTCCGGAGCGCATCCACTTGATCGGCATCGGCGGCAGCGGACTTTCCGCGATCGCCCGCTTGCTGCTGGAAAGTGGCTACGCGGTCAGCGGCTCAGACCGGTCTCTCTCTCCGCTGGCGAACGAGTTGTCAGCAGCCGGCGCGCGCGTCTGGCAGGGCCACCGGGCCGAAAATGTACTGGGCGCCGACCTGGTCGTCCGGTCATCGGCCATCCCAGACAACAATGTGGAAGTCGAGGCAGCCCTGGCAGCCGGCATTCCCGTCCTCAAGCGCGCCCAGTTCCTCGGCCGCCTGATGGAAGGCCACCTGGGAATCGCCGTAGCCGGCACCCACGGTAAGACGACGATCACAGCCATGATCGCCTGGCTGCTGGTCCGGCTGGGGCAAGACCCATCCTATATCATCGGCGGAACGGCCAAGAACCTGGGCGGGCGCAACGCACACGCCGGGCAAGGCCGCGCCTTCGTGATCGAGGCCGACGAGTATGACCGCATGTTCCTGGGGCTCGACCCCGACCTGATCGTGCTCAGTTATCTCGAACACGATCACCCGGACTGCTTCCCCACCCCACAGGATTACGAGGAAGCATTCAGCGCGTTTATCCGGCGGCTGCGCCCGGGCGGCGCGCTGCTGGTCGCACGCGACAACGCCGCGGCCTTCCAGATGGCGGAAGCCGCGCCGGCTGGCGCCCGCGTGTTCTCCTACGGCACAGACCCGCGGTCGGACTACACCGCTGAGAACGTGTCGGCTAACGCGCGTGGCGGGTTCGACTTCAGCGCTTTCTATCACCCGCGCGGCGGGCAGCCCGTTCAGCTGGCGCCGGTCAGCTTGCAGGTTCCCGGCCGCCACAACGTCCTCAACAGCCTGGCTGCCCTGGCCGTGGTAGACCAGGTCACGCCGGCCTTTGAAAACCGCTCCGTGATGGCCGAGGCCGCGCAGGCACTCGGCGAATACCAGGGGACCGGGCGGCGCTTTGATATCCTGGGCGAAGCGGATGGCGTCGCCCTCATCGACGACTACGCGCACCACCCAACCGAGATCCAGGCCACCCTGGCGGCCGCCCGCGCGCGCTACCCCGAGCGCCGGATCTGGGCCGTCTGGCAACCGCACACTTTCTCGCGCACGCGCGGGCTGCTGCCCGAATTCGCCCGCTCCTTCACCGCCGCCGACCGGGTGATCGTGACCGAAGTGTACGCGGCACGAGAAAAGGCGCAGGACTTTGACAACTTCTCCGCCGCCCAGGTGGCAGCGCAGATGAAGCACCCCGCGGTGCAGTTTATTGCCACCCTGGCTGACACCACCCAGGCCCTGCTCGAACAGCTGGCGCCCGGTGACGTTGTGCTGGTCCTTTCGGCCGGCGACGCCGACCAGGTCAGCGCCCAGGTTTTAGCGGCCCTCCAGCAAAGGATTAACCACCATGCCTGAACCCAAGAAGACAAAGCGCACCTACAAAGCTCAGGCCAATTCGTCTCTAGACGGTGTACGGCTGGTCCAGCAGCGGCCGGCCCCTGCGAACAGGGATGGCAGCGACAGCCTGCTGGCCGGAGAAGGCCAACCGCCCACCACAGATAACGCTCCTGGGCCTGAACTGGTCCGCAAGCTGATCCACTTTATCAAATCGATCTGATCTTCAGAAACCACATGATCCAACCGTCCAATTCCCTCCCGCTCGACGCGCTGCGCGCAGCTTTTGGCGATGCCCTCCAGGTAAACGCCAGCCTGGCCGCGCATACTACCGCGCGCGTCGGCGGCCCGGCAGATGCCCTGATCACAGTCAGCTCGGCCGCGGACCTGGAGCAGGCCGCCCGGCGCCTGTGGGAGTTGGACACGCCCTTCTTCGTCCTGGGCTACGGCTCGAATGTGCTGGTGAGCGACCGGGGGCTGCGCGGGGTCGTGCTGCTCAACCGGGCCAGGGCAATCGAGATCCAGGCCGGCAGCGTGGGAGATGAAACCACACCGTCCATCCTGGCCGAGTCTGGCGCCCTGATCGGCACCATCGCCCGCCAGGCGGCCCTACAGGGCCTGAGCGGGTTCGAGTGGGCTGCTACTGTCCCCGGGACGCTGGGCGGCGCGATTTACGGCAACGCGGGGGCTTACGACGGGGATATGAGCACCAGCCTGATCCTGGCAGAGATCTTGCATCCTCACGGGAAAGAAGTGTGGCCGGTCGACCGTATGCAGTACACCTACCGCTCCAGCCAATTGAAACGCAGCCGCCTGCCGGCGGTTATCCTGACCGGGCAGATCAAGCTCGAGCGCAGCAACCCGGGTGTGGTCCAGGCAAAGATGGAGGAATTCTCCGCTCGCCGCCGCCGCACCCAGCCGCCCGGCGCCAGCCTGGGCTCGATGTTCAAGAACCCACCTGGCGACTATGCCGGCCGGCTGATCGAAGCGGCCGGGCTGAAAGGCGCCCGGGTTGGCGAGGCAGAGATCAGCACGATCCACGCGAATTTTTTCATCAATCATGGCGGTGCGAGCGCCGCGGATATCGGCCGGCTGATCCGGCTGGCACGCGACACCGTCGCCGACCGGTTCGGCGTCTGGCTCGAATTAGAGGTAGAACTGTTGGGAGATTGGTCTGATGAACAGTAAGATCCGGCTAGGGGTTCTATTTGGCGGGCGATCCGGCGAGCACGATGTTTCGCTAATGTCCGCTCGCTCGGTTTTATCGGTCCTGGACCCCGAAAAATACGAAATTACGCCAATTGCGATCACCCGCCAGGGCCAATGGGTAACCGGGAGCAACAGCGCCGGAGAAGGCCCGCTGGAGGCACTGCAGAGCGGGCAGACCGCGGGCATGACGCGGGTGACGCTGCTGCCAGAACCCGGCCAAAAGACCCTGTACGCGATCCATGGTACAGCCGGCAGCCAGCGCCTTGAGGCCATAGGCGAGTTGGATGTCATTTTCCCGGTGCTGCACGGCACCTTTGGCGAGGATGGCACCTTGCAAGGGTTACTCGAGATGTCAGACCTGGCCTACGTCGGCGCGGGCGTGCTTGGCTCAGCGGTGGGCATGGATAAGGCGCTGTTCAAAGAGGTCATGCGAGCCTCGAATTTGCCGGTGGTCGAGTCGATCACGGTGCTGCGCAGCCAGGTCGAGCACGACCCGCACGCGATCATCGCCCAGGCGGAGGCCCTGGCCGAGTACCCGCTCTTCACCAAGCCGGCCAACCTGGGCTCTTCGGTCGGCATCACCAAGTGCCGCAACCGGTCGGACCTGTACGAGGGCCTGCGGGAAGCCGCGGCCTACGACCGGCGCGTGCTGATCGAGCGCGGCATCGCCGGCGCGCGCGAAATCGAAGTCAGCGTCCTGGGCAACAGCCAGCCGCAGGCTTCTGTGGTGGGTGAAATCCGGCCCTCGGGTGACTTTTACACTTACAGCGCCAAGTACCTGGACGACCGCTCGGAACTGGTCATTCCGGCCCCGCTGTCAGAACCGCTCAGCGAGCAGATTCGCCAGGCGGCGGTGCAGGCTTACCTGGCCATTGACTGCGCCGGCATGGCCCGGGTCGATTTTCTGCTCGATCCGCGCACGCAGCAGATTTACATCAGCGAAGTCAACACGATCCCGGGCTTCACCCGGATCAGCATGTATCCCAAGTTATGGGAAGCCAGCGGGCTGCCTTACGGCGCGCTGGTTGACCGATTGATCGACCTGGCTTTTGAACGGAAAGGTGAGCGCGACCAGACGGAGCGAACATTCATGCCAGGCCCATCGACGGGGGGGAGGAGTTAAATGCACTCAAGGACAGGAACGACAGATCGAACCACGAACCGGGCCGACTCCGCTCGCCAGCGCCGTAGCGAGCGGAGCCAGCAGCGGGCCAGCACGGTCTCGAACCGGGTTGTCAACCCGGTCAACCCCAGGCCGGTCACCGTGCGCGGGAGGACCTTTGGAACGCCTATCCACCGCAAGGCCGGCACGCAGCGCGCCCGCCGCCAGTTTTACCTGAGCATGGACCAGGCCGGCGCCGAGCTGCGCCTGCCGGCCATCACGCTGACCAACCCAGGCTGGCGGCTGCTCTCGGCACTGATTGCCATCCTGGCGGCAGTTGGCATCTTTTCGTTTTGGAATTCGCCTTACTTCCGCATCGAGGCAGTTGAGGTGAATGGCCTGCAGCGCCTGAGCCCGGCTGACCTGACGGACACGCTCAACCTGGAAAACCTATCCATCGTTGAAGTAGACCCGCAGGCGGCCGTGGAGACGCTCGCCAGGTTATACCCCGAACTGGTGGACGTCAAGGTGGGTGTGTTTGTGCCCAACCTAGTGACCATCACCGCTACCGAAAGGCAACCGGTGATGGCCTGGCAGAAAGGCGATGAAACCAGCTGGATCGACGCGGAAGGGATCATCTTCCCTGCCCGGGGCGAAGCCGGCGCACTGGTCACCATTTACAGCGAAAGCGACCTCCCGCGCATTGCGCAGGTGGTTGAACCGCCAGCCAGCGAAAGCGAGCAAGCCGCGGCCGAGGAAGAAGCCCAGCCCGGCCTGCTGGCGCGGCTGGCTACCGGCGAAAAGGAGTCAGCCGGCGCAGCCAACCCTCCGGTAAAGGCGGACCCGGTCTTGCTGGCAGCTGCCCAGGGGCTCAGCGGCCTGCTGCCGCCCGAAACGCAGATTGTTTATCATTCGACCCACGGCCTGGGCTGGAGCGACCCCCAGGGCTGGCAGGTTTATATCGGAAAAGATTTGAGTGAGTTCGAGGCAAAATACGCCGTTTACCAGCATCTCGCCGGCTACCTGGCCGAACAGGGACTGCAGCCCAGCCTGGTAAGCGTTGAACACCTTAATGCACCCTTCTATCGACTGGAGCAGTAAGACATGGTGGACGAACCAATTGTTGTAGGCATTGATATCGGCACGACCAAAATCTGCACCCTGGTGGCCCGGGTGGAAAGCGAGCGCAATATGCGCATCCTGGGGGTTGGGATCGAGCCCTCCCTGGGCATCCGCAAGGGCACCATCGTTGACCTGCAGGCTGCCTCCCAGTCGATCGCCCGCTCGATCGAAAAAGCCGAGCGCTCGTCGGGGCTCGAGATCACCGCCGCGCTGGTCAGCCTGGCCGGCTCGCATGTCTCATCGGTCAACAGCCGCGGGGTTGTGGGCATTTCCGGCCGGGTGATCGACCATGAGGACGTGGACCGGGCGCTGGACGCCGCCCAGGCAGTGGCCATCCCGCACAACCGCGAGATCATCCATGTCATCCAGCGCGGGTTCACGGTGGATGGTCAGGACGGCATCCGCATGCCGGTCGGGATGCACGGCTACCGCCTGGAAGTGGAAGCCCACATCATCACCGCCGCGGCGGCCACGGTCGAAAACCTGCGCCAGAGCGTGCAGGCTTCGGGGGTCGAAGTGACCCAGTTCGTGCTCAACCCGCTGGCCTCGGCCGAGGTAGTCCTCTCGGAGACCGAGCGCCAGATGGGCTGCGTGGTGTGCGACATCGGCGGTGGGACGACCGACATGGCCATCTACATCGACGGCGACGTCTGGCACACCATGGTAATCGGGATCGGCGGAAGCCTGGTCACGTCGGACATCGCGCACGGGCTGCGCCTTTCGATCGCCCAGGCAGAAGAGCTCAAGAAGCAGTACGGCCACGCCGTGCAGGCCGAGATCACCGAGACGGATGTCTTCACCGCGCGGATCTTCGGCGAGGAACGTGCGGCTGAAATCAGCCGGCGCGAGCTGGCCATGATCATCGAGGCGCGCATGGAAGAGATTTTTGATTTGGTCCTGCAGGAGATCAAGCGCTCGGGGTACGACGGGCTGCTGCCGGCTGGCGTAGTCCTGACCGGCGGCTCCAGCCTGCTGCCCGGCACGCGCACCCTGGCGAGCCGGGTGCTGGGCCTGCCCGTGCGGATCGCCCGGCCAGAAAATATGGTTGGGCTGACCGACCAGCTCCATTCACCGGCCTATTCAACCAGCGTCGGCCTGCTGTACTGGGCGCTGATGATGAGCGAAGCAGCGCCCAATGCCAGCCGCGGCCCGCGGCGGAAAGGAGGGATGAGTTTCAGTGAATTTCTGCGCACCTGGTTCAAACGTTTGTTACCGTGAAAGGCAGACCAAGATCGTGATTTTGCGGTGGGCTCGCGTTCGTGGAATGACAGCGCTGCAAGGCGCTCCAACTCCCGGTGGAGAGACCGACAGCCCGCCGTTCATTCAAAACTTTCGAAGCGTTTCTATTTCTATGGAGGAGGTATCGGATGGAACTATTACCGCAGTCTGAGTCATTTGCCCGCATCAAGGTCATTGGAGTCGGCGGAGGTGGATGCAACGCCGTCAACCGGATGATCGAAGAAGGTCTCCAGGGCATCGAGTTCATCGCCGTCAACACCGACGGGCAGGCGCTGCTGCAATCCAAGGCGCAGACCCGCGTGCGGATCGGCGACAAGGTCACCCGCGGCCTGGGCGCCGGCGGCAACCCGGAAATCGGCCGCAAGTCAGCCGAAGAGTCGGCCGACGAGCTGTACGAGGTGCTCAAGGGCAGCGACATGGTCTTTGTCACCTCGGGCATGGGCGGCGGCACCGGCACCGGCGCAGCCGGCATCGTGGCGCAGATCGCCAAGGAAGTCGGCGCACTGACCATCGGCGTGGTGACTCGCCCGTTCACCTTTGAAGGCTCGCGCCGCGCCGCGGCTGCTGAGACGGGCATCGGCAAGCTCAAGGAACACGCCGACACGCTGATCGTCATCCCCAACGACCGCCTGCTGCAGATGGTCGACAAACGCGCCAGCCTGCAGGACGCCTTCCGCCTGGCGGACGACGTGCTGCGCCAGGGCATCCAGGGTATTTCCGAGTTGATCACCGTCCCCGGGTTGATCAACCTGGACTTCGCCGACGTGCGCGCGATCATGTCCGAAGGCGGCGCCGCGTTGATGGCAGTCGGCCACGCGACGGGCGAAGAGCGGGCGCGCGAAGCGGCCGAGATGGCTATCTCCAGCCAGCTGCTGGATATCACCATCGACGGCGCACGGGGCATCCTGTTCAACGTCACCGGCGGGCCGAACCTGACCCTGTTCGAGGTCAACCAGGCAGCGGCCATCATCAAGGAAACGGCTCACCCGGATGTCAACCTGATCTTCGGCGCGGTCGTTGACCCGAACCTGGCCGATGAGATCCGCATCACAGTGATCGCGACGGGTTTCGATAGAGCCGGCGTGCGTCCCATGGAGCGGCCTGCCCGCTTAGAGGAGAGCAACCTGCCCTCCCACGCGGCCGGCGTTCGCGCCCGTCCGGCTGGCTCCTCCCCCGAACGCCCGGCCTCGAGCAGCAGTTCGCAATACCCGAACACGCCCTCCCGGCCCACTTCGCACGTGAGTTCCGGCTCGCAGGCCGCGCGTCCCCAGGATGAGTTCCAGCGCGTCATGAACACCGACGACCTGGATATCCCGGCTTTCCTGCGAAACCGGTCAAACACCAACCGGTCTTCGTAGGAGAACCGGACCGTCTGAGCAAGCTCCTCCATAGCGGGTGATTGCGGGCATCTCTCCAGGCCCGCAGTCACCCTATGGGCATTTTTCAGGGTTGAGGTGGGAAAACATTCGACCATCGTTCCTTTAACATATTGTTAACCAGGCCGCGCCCGCATATCTGGCGGCGGATATGTGGGATGCCCCCCCGGGCAGAAGCAACTTTCTCCATATCTACGGAGTCGTTCTGGACGGGCAGATCAAACAGCAGCGCCGCCCCAAGACAGCTCAAGTCGGGGAAATTTTAAGGTGATCTTTACTATTTTTTACTTGTGCCAATCGACCATCTGTGCTAGAATGAACACGCTAGCATATATATAGGGGTAAGCAGTCTCAATACCGCCATATTTAGGTGGTTTTCTTTTTCTCAGAAATCAAACAAATTTGCTACATGGAGTTAATCGATCCATGCGATGTCCCTACTGTCAAAGTGACGAAACCATGGTGAAGGACACCAACGACACCCGCGGCGAAGTGCGGCGGCGGCGTGAGTGCAAGATATGCGGGCAGCGCTTCTCAACCCTCGAGCGCCCGCTGCTTTCCACACCGCTGATCATCAAAAAAGACGGCACCCGCGAAGAGTTCGACCGCGAAAAGCTGATGCGCGGCATCCGCATCTCGTGCGCCAAGCGGCCGGTCTCGGCCGCGGCCATCGACCGGCTGGTGGGCGAGATCGAAACCCATCTCCAGCGCATGGGCCGTTCAGAAGTCAGCTCGCGCGTCATTGGCGACATGGTCGTCCAGGGGCTCAAAGAACTCGACCACATCGCCTACATCCGCTATGGCATCGTCTATCTCCAGCTCGATGACCTGCACGCAATCCGCAATGAGATCGACCGATTACTAAAAGACGAGGAGATTCCTGATGGAAAAACAAATCCATAAATCCACCGGCAAGAACGGCCTGGCCCCCACCCCACCCCTCCCGGCCGATTTACCGGGCATCGAGCTGACCGAAAATGCCCGCCAGGTTCTCATCCGCCGCTACGTGCGGCGCGGCGACGATGGGAAGCCGGCCGAAACGGTGGAGGAGATGTTCTGGCGCGTGGCCTACCACATTGCCGCCGTCGAAGAGACCTGGGACGGCGACGTGATCGCCCGCGCGCGGGACTTTTACGGCTTGCTGACTGGCAAGCGCTTTTTCCCCAATTCCCCGACCTTCACCGGGGCCGGCACGCCGCTGGGGCAGCTGGCTGCCTGTTTTGTTTTGCCCATCACCGACGACATGGGCCGCGACGCGGCCGGCATCTTCACCACCCTGCGCAACGCCGCGCTGATCCAGCAGACCGGCGGCGGCAACGGCTTCTCCTTCTCGCGCCTGCGCCCTAAGGGCGCGCTGGTCAAATCCTCGGCCGGGCAGGCCACCGGCCCGGTTGGCTTCCTGCGCGTGTACGACAACGCCTTTGGCGAGATCGCCCAGGGAGGCAGCCGGCGCGGGGCCAACATGGGCGTGCTGCGCGTCGACCACCCGGACGTGGAAGAATTCATCACCTGCAAGACCGATGAGAACGCCATCACCAACTTCAACATCTCGGTCGGCATCACCGACGCCTTCATGCAGGCCGTCGAAGACGATGCAGACTGGGACCTGGTCTTCCCCGACCTGACCTCGCCCGAATACCGCAAGTTCAGCGGCACCATCGAGCAGGCCCGCGCCGCCGGCATCCCGCTGCGCACCTACAAGACCGTCCGCGCGCGCGACCTGTTTGAGAAAATCGTCCGCCAGTCGCACCACAACGGCGAACCGGGCGTCCTCTTCCTCGACGCCGCCAACCGCTCCAACCCCGTGCCGCATTTGTATGCATTGGAATCGACCAATCCATGTTTCATCGGTGCGACCCGCATTGCCACGGAGCGTGGCCTACTTCCCATCCAATCGCTGGCAGAACAAGGGACCTCGTTTTTGGCGGCGACGGATGACCGCGCTTTTGAACCCGGTAAGAACCAGCCGAATTACGGTGTGGCCTTTCGCCCGGCTTCGCCGGCCTGGAAGACCCGCGAAAACGTCCCGGTTTTCCGCCTGGTAACCCGGCATGGCTATGAAGTCACCGCCACTCCAGACCACCGCTTCCTGACCACCGCGCGCGGGTATGTATCCTTGAGCGATCTGCAGCCGGGCGACCACCTGCTGATCCAATCGCAAGAAGGCGCCTGGAGCGCGGAATACCGCCTGCCCAACGTAGAGGCAGTCCAGGAAAAATTGGCTGTGATGGGAATGGGCGGCGATCGCGCCAGCGGGCACCTGGTTACCCGCCAGGATTTCAGCGCCCAATACGCCAACCTGCCAACCACGTGGTCGCATGACCTGGGCCTGGTGCTGGGCGTACTGGTGGGCGACGGCTGGCTGAGCGGCAGCAGTGGATCGCCGGTCGGTATGGTGTTCGAGAAGAACGACACCGCCACCCTGGAAGCCGTCCACACACCGCTCCAGGAATGGTTTGGAACCGGTCACCTGCACGAGTGGGAATCGGTCTGGCAGCTCACCTACAGCCGCCTGCCCTACGAGTTCTTCAAGAGCCTGGGGGTAAAAGAGGCGCCCGCGCATGAAAAGCGGGTCCCGGAAAGCATCTGGCAGGCGCCGCGCCAGGCCGTGGTCGGCTTCCTGCAAGGGCTGTTCACGACCGACGGTACCGTCAATATCTCTGAACAAAAACGGGCCTGTTCCATCCGCCTGGCCAGCGCCTCGCTTGATTTGCTGAAAGACGTCCAGCTCCTGTTGAGCAACTTTGGTATTGTAACCAGCATCCACCAGCGCCGGGCAGTCGGTCACCGCCTGATGCCGGATGGTAAAGGCGGGCATCAATATTATCTCTCGCACGCCGATTACGAGCTGATTATTGACAAAGCCAACCGCGACAGCTTCCTGGAAAAAATCGGCTTCATGTCGCCCGAGAAACAGCACAAAGCGGCCGCATTTGTCGCTTCCAAGTCCCGCCGCTCCAATCGCGAAGCCTTCACCACCAGCGTGACTCGCATAGAGCCGGCCGGGACAGCCGATGTATATGACTTTACCGAACCGGTCACCCACAGCCTGATTGCTAACGGCTTAATCGCCCATAATTGCGGCGAGCAGTGGTTGGGGCCTTTCGAGAACTGCTGCCTGGGCTCGGTCAACCTGGCCCAGCACATGGGAGCGGGCGGGAGAGTCGATTGGGAAGGGCTGCGCGAGAGCGTGGTCCTCTCGACCATCTTCCTCGACAACGTGGTGGAAGCCAACGCCTACGTGCCGGCCGTGCCACAGCTCAAAGAGGCCGCCCTGCGCGCCCGGCGCATCGGGCTGGGGATCATGGGGCTGGCCGACCTGATGTACCACGCCGGGATCCGCTACGGATCGCCGGAAGGCCAGGAGTTCGCCGCCCAGGTGATGGAGTTCGTCCGCTACGTGTCGATGCAGACCAGCGTCGAGCTGGCTGAGACACGCGGGGCCTTCCCGGCCCTGCCAGGCAGCATCTACGACCCCGAGAACTTCCAATGGCAGCCGCCGGTCTCGGTCGTGCCGTACGAGCACGACTGGGGCCGCCCGCCGGTCGACTGGGAAGAGCTCGTGCAGGGCATCCGCCGCCACGGCATCCGCAACGCCGCCCAGACCACCATCGCCCCGACCGGGACGATCGCCACGGTGGCCGGCTGCGAGGGCTACGGTTGCGAGCCGGTCTTCGCCCTGGCCTACATCCGCCACGTCAACGACAACGGCAAGGACCTCAAGCTGACCTACGCCAGCCCGCTGTTCGAAAAGAAGCTGGCCGCGCTGCACTTCGAGCCCGAGAAGCGCGAGGAGATCCTCAACCAGATCATGCGCGAGGGCACCTGCCAGGGCGTGCAGGAGCTGCCTGCGGACGTCCGCGATGTGTTCGCCGTCTCGGCCGACATCACCGCCGAGGAACATGTGCGCATGCAGGCCGCGCTGCAAGCCTTCGTCGACAATTCGCTGTCCAAGACGGTCAACTTCCCGCCCGGCGCGACTGAAGAGGACGTGGCCACCGCCTACCAGTTAGCCTGGTCGCTGGGCTGCAAGGGCATCACCGTCTACGTGACCGGCTCGCGCGACAAGGTCGTGCTGGAGACGCACGCCACGGCTGAGAAAAAGCAGGCCCCGGCCCCCGCGCCCGCCGCGGCCGACAACGGCAAAGAAGCCGAGCAGCTCCACATCTGGCACGACGCCAAGAAGCCGCGCCCACGCTCGCTGCCCGGCTACACCTACACCATCGAGACTCCGCTGGGCAAGGCCTTCGTCACCGTCAATGAAAACGGCAACAGCCAGCCCTTCGAAGTCTTCATCAACACCTCCAAGGCCGGCTCGGATACGGCCGCCGTCTCCGAAGCGATCGGGCGGCTGGTCTCCTACATCCTGCGCCTGGCCTCGCCGGTCGCGCCGGTCAAGCGCCTGACCGAGGTCGTGCGCCAGCTCGGCGGCATCGGCGGCGGGCGCTCGCTGGGCTTTGGCCCCAAGCGGGTGCGCTCCTTCCCGGACGGCGTGGCCCAGGTGCTGGATGAGTACCTGGAGAACTGGTTCGAGCGCGAAGAGGCCGAACAGGACGGGCGCGCCAACGGTAAAGCCATGGGAGAAGGGGCGTACGTGATGGAAGCCCGCCCGGCGCCCGAGCAGCCCAGCCTGTTGAAGATTGGGGACCTGTGCCCCGAGTGCGGCCAGGCCTCGGTGGTGAATGAGGAGGGGTGTAGGAAGTGCTACTCGTGCGGGTATAGTGAGTGTTAGCGCTCCGGTAAAAGTCATGTAAGATGAGGCGCCAAAAGCTTTGAGAGCAGACAGGCCCGCGCGATTGGCGGGCCTGTCTTATACTTAGAAAACGCTTTATGATAGGAAATACACAAGAGTGACTGTGACGGACACCCATAAATGTCAGTTACCTTTTCATTCTACATAGGTTATGTATTCCGGTCATTGCTAAAACTCGGCTAAGAAAAACTTGAAATATCCCTCGTTATGGTTAAGGGCTTATGACGATGTCGAAAGTTTTCCTCATCGGAGGACCACCCTTTGTTGGCAAATCCTCGGTAGCAAGATGCATTGCTGGGCGATTCGGGTACAGTTGCATCTGTACTGATGATATTGCGAAAGCAATCAGGGCTGTCACGACTGTTCAAACCCATCCTGGATTGCACTTGGTAGATGACGCCAATTACCAGGATTACTTCACCAAGTCATCGGTAGAGACACTCATCGAGCATTCCAGGCGATCACACGAAATTATCTGGCCTGGACTTGAGAAAATAATCCGAGCTCACTCCACATGGGACGACCCTCTTGTAATGGAAGGTTATGCACTATGGCCACAGCAAGTAATGGCAGCGGATTTTATATCGACCAGGGCAGTATGGCTCACTTGTGATGATAAACTGCTTGAGACCCGAATTCGCACCCAAACGAGCTTCTTTCGCGGGGCCGCAGATGAGAAAAAGCTACGAACGAATATGTTGAGGAGAAGCAGCAGATACAACGAACTGGTGAGTAAATCAGCCATAGCCTGCGGCGCTACCCTGATCAAGATTGAAGTTGGACATTCAGTGGAAGACGTTGCGGATATGTGTATGCTTGAGTTGACAGGGTTATAAAAAATTTTAACGATCCCCGTCCGGCGTGCCAGGCTCAGCGTCCCACAGCCGTTCCACTTCCGCGAGGGCAGCCTCATAATCTACTTCCGTTCGAATCGGTTTAATTTCCATCATCATTTCCCTGATGCCTAAATCCTGGCACTTTTCTCCCGATTTGGGAGATATTTTCCCATCTGCCTGATCGATTTTGAATTCTTTCCGGGCCGGTGAGGGTGTAAAGAAAAATTTTCCACAAATCAGATAATTTTCTCCTTTAACCGCCCAAGCGATAGTTCTCGAAAATCAAAAAGATTTCCATCTTCATCTGGATACGGCCGATATCCCTCATTCAGCAGGTCTTCAAACTCTTTCAGAAAAACTTGCGCGAGCTGGAAGACATCAATCACTTCATCAACGCGCAGAAAATCGGTGTACCGGTAGTCGGTCTGGAATATTTGCAAACGGAAGTGGCGCGGGTGGTCGAGCGGGATGGCGAGTATCCGCGTAGACCATTCCGGACCGACCTCCCCAGGACCGAGCGTGCCCTCCGCCAGTGAGTCGCGGTGATAACGCAGGATAGACATATCGATGAACGACATCTCATATGGCCTGCCGGCGAGGGCGTGCTTGAGCAGGGCAAACCATTGTGGCCAGAAAGCATCTGTATCGTCCAGGCTCCAGTTCACAAGCGTCATATCCCACATGCGCATTTCAAGCTGTTGGGAACCGCGCTGCTCTTCGTCATCCTGCCAGCGCGAAAGAATCAGGTCAATTGGTCCGGCCTGGTTGATGTCGCTTCGCAGCGGGATATTTCGTGCGCGCAAGTGTTCGAAGGCCTGGATGTCATGCAGGTTGATGTTCCAACTCTCAGGATCCTTACTGTAAAGGACGAAGTCACGTAAGGCGGCCAGGAACACATCCACGACGGCCTCACGGTTGAGGTCGGCATCCACCCACAGCACCTGGTATGAAGTAACCAGCGCCTGGGCATTCTCATCTTCGCCGATCCAATGAAGGTCGTTCGTCTCGTGAATCACGCGCAGGTGGAAATTGGGACAATTGCCATCGGGCCGATCCCCCACCAATGGCCACGCCTCAAAAAGGGGGCCGCAGCCCTCTTCATCCCAGAAAAACCAGGCTGGCAAGCGCTGCAGGGTAATCGAGCGGATGAAATCCAGCAGATCGCGAAAGGGTGGCAGAGTTCCGCTGGCAACCAGACTATGGATGAGACCATTGAAGTTCAGGTAGCAGTGGATCCAGCCGTGTTTTTCATTCAGATAATCGATTTGGAAGTGCAGGTCGTGATCATCCATTATGCCACCGCCACATCCCAAACTCACCCAACCCGGATGACCTGCTCGACCTGCAAGCTCTGCCCCGGAGCCAGCTTCCCCAGCGCTGCCAGTCCACAGGATTTCCGCTGGTCTTCTTTTATCGTCAACTACTCGTTGGGCTTTGAATCAACACCTCTGCTGGAATACCCAACCCGGAATTCAGTTTACGAATCATTGCGAGGGTCAATGGGCGCTTGCGGCTCAGGACCTCAGAAACGCGCCCACTCGGTCCAATATACTGCTCCAGGTCACGCCGGTCTAATCCCCGGCTCTCCATATCGTATTGGATCGCCTCGACCGGGTCGGGCGGCAGGATAGGATATTGCTTGTCCTCGTAGGCCTCGATCAACGTAAACAACACCTCGAAACGATCCCCATCCGGCGTGCCAGGCTCAGCGCCCCACAGCCGTTCCACTTCCGCGAGGGCAGCCTCATAATCAGCTTCGGTTCGAATCGGTTTAATTTCCATAACCATTTACCTGATTGCTAGATCCTGGCACTTTTCTCCCAAATTGGGAGAAATTTTCCCATTCCCGCCTCACCAAACCCGGATCACCTGCTAGTCACGTAACTATATAGCCCTGGCTGCCTGAGGGCGCCGGCTTATGGCACAGCATGATTGGAGCAGGTTCGAATTAAGCCGAAACTTTATCCGGCCGAAGTAGCCTGATGTTCGCTAAACAGTTCCCATTCGTCCGTAATTTTGCCATTCCTGAAGTAATTAATCGTGAGCGCCTGCCCGTTTACCGGTTTACCGGTCTTCAGTTCGACATACGTATACGAGTACCGGGTAAGCAATTTATTCCCTTCACCAAAGATGTCTTCGATCGATATGTGCATATTGGAAAGGCCACTATAAAGCTGGCGAAGCCATTTCTTTAGCCCGGTGGGCCCCGGCCCAATGTCTGCGCTATCGGGATAGTGGTAAGTGTAATCATCAGAGATGCTGGCTTCGATGACTTGATCGATCATGCCCCAATCGATCTTACTCCAATCGATGGCATTCACCGTTTCGTAAAAATGCCTGACAACAGCCTTATTCTCTTCGACAGACATAACCCCACCTCCTCTGCAACTCACAAGGGGGATTCATCATCCCTGGCTTTGGCCTATTAATACTATAGCACATTGGGCTGCAAATAGCGCCGATCATTTTGAAAAATGTGTTTTCGGGCAAATTGGTCTAACGCCGGCAAATGCAATCCTTCCCCAAAAGCAACAGGCAGGGATGGGTATGGCTGCCGCCTCACCCAATCCTAATCACCTGCTCGACCTGCAAGCTCTCTCCAGGAGCCAGTTCATGCAGCGCAGTGCCCCAGTCCACAGCCAATCGATCCTTCCCTTGCCTTCCCAGGCTGAAGCGCTCGACCCTTGCCCGCGGATCGAATGCCGCAGGACTCCCGCCGGGGTCTGAATCTCCCACGCCCCCTGGGGCGCTTTCTCCTCCGTGAAATTCAGGGGCTCGCCTGCCTGCCCGGGTTGGCCGCTTCCGCGGTGGCCAGGGCCGGCCTGGAATCCTTTGCAGAAGTGGTGCGGCCCGCCGCGGTGGACACACCCCTCTGGCAAAAAGCGCCCTTCAAGCTGCCTCCCCGCCGCCTGGACCCGCAGGATGTGGCCGCGCGCATCCTGCAGGCTTACCAGGTTGGGACGCAAGGCTGCCTGGACCTGTCGTCCTTCAGGCAGAAGTTTATACGCAAACATTGTACACGGGGTGGATTTTGAGTCTTCAACCGCTTATACTGTGTGAAATTATTCACAAGATATGGGCAACTGATACAAACAGCGGCCCTCATGATCGGTAAAGGAGACCTGAAATGGCTACACTCAAGAAAGTAAGCATTGAAGCAAAACAGTTGGACGGGTTCAAAATTGAAACGCGCACGGGAACACATGTTGCGCTGGTTGACCAACCCCAGGCCGGCGGCGGGACGGATACAGGCCCCAGCCCCCTGGATTATCTCTTCATTTCGCTGGCCGGCTGCATCGCCACCATCGGGCACATCATCGCCAGGCAGCGCCGTTTGCCGGTACGCGGGATCCAGGTCAAAGTGGAAGGCGAGCTGGACCTGGATATCCTGATGGGCAAGCGCCAGGATGCGCGCGCTGGGTTTACTGGCATCCGCGTCATCACCACGATCGACGCGGATATGACCCAGGCCGAAAAGGAACAGTACCTGCGCGAGATCGACGAGCGTTGCCCGATCTCGGATAACATCCACAAGATGACCCCCATGGAGTTTGTGGTGGTATAAGCTGGCGTGTCATACCAGCGTGCGGCGCGAAGACCGGCGCAAACAAGATAAAGTTGTTTTTCGCACCCATGGGTCAAACCTTATTTTTGCGCAAATACACGGCATTTCTATTTTTTAGTGCAAACAGGGG
>CAZBDC010000020.1:0-1961 GCA_964490575.1 uncultured Anaerolineaceae bacterium
TGGCCGGCCGCCCTACCGGAGTATCATTGGAAGATAGTGAAAGAGTATTTTTCCGCCCAGTTCAAAAGCGCCAATATCACAGCCCTCCCCACCCGGCCGGCCATATCCGCGCTGGTCGCTGGGCGGGCAGTCGGTACTCGATCCGGCGTCGACTGCCAGGCTGGGCGGATCCACATCAGGGTCGCGCAGCGCAAAAGTCCTCGTGGGGCCGCCATTTTCAGCCAATCCGAGCAGCCGAGGATCACCAAGCACATCATAAAGTGGATCACCAGCCTGTAAATAACAGGAGATGTCATCGGCAAGGTTGTTTCCACCAGAAACCAGCCCATTCGGATCGCTGTTTTCAGACTGGCAGTTCGCAGACGGAGCATGGCTGGCAATAATAGTGTTCTTGAGCGTCAAAGTGCCATACTGCTGCACCAGGATCCCGACCCCTGAGTTGTCATAGATCGTGCTGCTAAAAATTTGCATCGGGCCAGGATTCACAATCCCTGCCCCTGACGGAGCGATGTTGTTGCTGACGGTGGCGTTGATCATGACTCCAGCGAACCCAGGTTGGGCATTGTTATCAATGCCGCCCCCGATATCATAAGCCGTGTTTTCTACGATCAGGCTCGCCTCGATCCTGAGGTTTCCCTCGCTGTAAATTCCTCCACCCGACTCCGAAGTATTCAGGGTAATGGTCGAATTCTTGATGATCAAATTAGGGCCATAGGCCAAAATCGTACTGCTCACCCCGCCGCCGGTGGTTGTGGCGTGATTGCCAGACACCGTAACCCGGTCGAGCTCGAGATAAGATCCCTGGTTGTATATCGCGCCGCCATGCAGCTCGCCATCGCCGCCGGTAATTCTCATGTTCTGTATTCTGACCAGCTTTGTATTCAAATTGATGATGTGAAAGATACGATCAGTTTTTAAGCCTGCCACAACTGTCTGGCTGGGACCGGCGCCGGCGATGATCAGGCTGTCCAGGATATCCAGGTCGCCTGCCCTGGCGGCATTCTCTCCTTTTACACCTGTGACCTGGTATGCGGACGAGTTGCCGGGGATAAAGATCATATCAGTCCCTAACCCGCCGGCAGGGCAGCCGCCCACTGCCCGGTTTTCATTGGCGGCGACCACCGCCTCGCGCAGCGAACACCTCCCGTTCGGCACGGCATCGAACTCATCCACGGTCGTGGTTACGGTAATGGTGCTGGCAGCCTGGACCGGGCTGGGGATGGCAAGCATCCCTGTCATCACCAGGGTATAAATCATTATCGCCGCAATCACGCGCTGACCTTTCATTTTCATCATCATCTCAGCTCCAGGCAACAATATTCTGTTTCATGGGATGAATTCGTGCGTTCATCCAGGAAGGTTAGGATACTGGCACAATCAAAGGCCAGCTAATTCGTGATAAGCCGGTTGGCCTCCACTTCCAGGATGCAGTTATTGGAAAAAGTGATCACAATTCGGTAGGGCCCATTCTTCAGGTTATGCGAGAAGACCATGCGCATCTCTTTGGTCTCGTTAGGAACCAGGCCGTGGGTTTCCCAGCCAGCAGTGCTTGAATTGAGATACTGGCTCGGCGGATTCAGCCCCTGTTTGTCCTGCCAGATGCAGTCCGGTCCGCCCGCGACCGTGCAAGAAGTGCCCATATTGCTCGTGTCAAACCGGATTTGACTCAACCGCGCAATCGGCGAACCGCCTGGCCAGTTGACTTCGACCGCCGTGACATCCGTGGCAGCCGTTCCCGGGTTGCGGACATTGAAGTGGAAAACATCGTAGGACGTTGTGAATACCACCCCACCGGAGATATTCGGGCACCACGGTGGCAGCGGTGTCTTGGTTGGGGTGATTAAGAGAGTCGGCGTCGACACCAGGGTGGGGGTTGGCTCATAGACCAGGTGCTGTTCGGTATCGGAAGATGGGTTGTAGTCATCATCCCCAGGGTAAGTGGCCGTGATGTTATTCATCCC
>CAZBDC010000020.1:1971-45737 GCA_964490575.1 uncultured Anaerolineaceae bacterium
CCCACCCGAGTCATGATGAGGGGACAGCCGCCGTCGCCAACGGCATTCAGGGCCGCTTCGCAGCTGCTCGTCCCGTCGGTAATCGTGACCAGTTCCCCTTCCCAGGAGGACCGGACACCTGGGGCGACCGCCCGCACGCTTACGTATACCATAATTGGTTGGTCGCGTGTCGAGTAGTCCGGGTTATCCGACGTGATGGTGGTCATCGTATCCGCCTTCACCACCCGGTGAAGTTGATCCCCGAGAAAGCTGGGTTCGTAACAGATATCGCCAAAGTACTGCGCGCTGATGGTGTAATCGCCGGGGTGCCAGTAGGTGAACACACACGTTCCAGAAGGCGCATCCAGGGTACATACATTGCCGGCGCTGTCGGTCACTTCAATCGAATCATTATTGTCTGGATATGTCCCATCATCACCAACGACTTCAACATAAACCTGCACCGGCTGCCCGACCACCGACGGCGTCACGTGGTTGGTCGAGGGCTCGCCATTAATCGTCATGGTGATAAATGTCAGGGGGCAGATTGGCTCGGCGGTAGGCGCCTCGCCGACCTGCAGGCTGCGGATGATGGTGCGGCGAGTCACGGCGCTCAATGGGAAACTGGGAATGTTGACAATAGGGACAATCGACTGGTACTGGACATTCACCGTGACGATAATCCGGTCGCCCAGCGCCACATCCGGCCCTGTCCCACCCACCGGGCAGTTCGCATATACGCTTGTTCCAGGCCCTCTGTCGTACTCAATATCGACGACATCGGCGCTGTTCGTCACACCCGCGAACAAGCCGCGCTGGACGGCTACACCACGGATGGAATCGCAGTCCTGGAAGCGTGGCAGCCCTTCGCCCGTCACGCCCACCGCTGCGCCAAACCGGGCTGCTTCACGGCTAGCAGAAACGGTCGAAGAATAAACGAAAAAGAGATGACCAAAACCAATAATGCCTAAAATGATCAGCAATAGAATCGGCAGAACAAGAGCAAATTCAACCAGGCCTTGCGCTTTTTGGATGGTTTCTAAACGAAGTTTCCGCATGAGACACCCATTCCCTTCCAAATTCCCCGGGTCGAAACGATCTAAATTGATAATAACTCACCCTACATTTTTACACAATAACCAGATCATTACATAACCAGAACCTTTCACTTCCCTTACAATATAAATAATTGTCAGTTCGGTCCAAAATAGTTGATCAACATTCGTCCAGCAGCCCTGTGACAAAACCACAAAGTGGGCCAGGTTCACGGGCCTTGGAAAAAGCTGCCCGAGCTGTGCCAATCCCGTACCCCAACCACCAGCAGGTTAAAACAAAAATCTACTGTCTATTCCAAGACCAGCATGCCAACGGTAAACCCTTATCGACTCACTTTTCTTCTTTGGTAGGCTTCGGCAGATCCGTCGGTTCGACTTCTTTGGGAGGCTTGGGTTCCTTGGTTGGTTTCACTTCTTTTTCGGGCTGGTTTTCGTTAGCCGGCTTGGGAGTCTTGGAAAACCGGCCGCCACCTGCTTCCGGATCGTTTTGCGGTCTCGCAGGATCGCCTGGCTGAACCGTCCCGTCCACCCCGGGTTTACCCTGGCCAGGCGTATCCGTCACAGAGTTTTCCTGGATGACTTCCTCGTAAACCGAAGTGGCAATTGAAGCGCCGTTCATTGACGCATCCCGCGCCCGCTCCAGGCTGGCGCGGAAATTATCCGGCGCGTTAAGCTTCAACACGTCCAGACGCTGGGCAAAATTTGTCAAATCTGACTGCATCTGGCTGGCAAGGGCCTGCTTCTTGCCGGGCTGGCTATCATTGGATTCCTGGAGCAGAACTACAGCCTGGTTGACCTCTTGTTCGAATTCGCTCAATGCCTCGGCTGCCTGCTGATAATTTCCTACTTCAATCAAAGCTTCAACCTCTTCAATGCGGCGCTCGATGAATTCGGCTTGCAAGTCGATCTTACCGACATCGCTCAAGGCCAGGCCAACGGCCACGTCTTCGGACAATCTTTTGACTGAATATAATGGATCACCGGGCAAGGCTCTTTGCGAGATAGACAGAATCCCACCCACTCCGCTAAAGCACACAATCAAGAACAGAGCCACCACAACCCATTGGAAATTCGACAGCGACCGGGGGAAGAGGATACCCAGGAAGGATCGCCTGGCTCCCCGGTTTTGGCTTTCTTGCCGGACCTGGTCAACGATTCGCTTTCGAGAGGCGGATATAAAACCAGGTCGAACCGCCACCTGCTGTTCCCGGGCCATCACCCACAGCGCCGCTTCGATTTCAGGCTGGAGAGTTGCAGCCAGGTGAGGATGCTGGCGCAGCACCTCCCCCATGGAAGCCTGCCCGGCCAGGATGGCCTCAAGGCTCTCCCCAACGATCTGGCTGATCTCGTGCTCGCCCTCATCCAACACGCGAACCTCTCTCCAACAAATTCTTCAAAGAAGATAATGCACGATGCTGCAAAACGCGAACTGCGCCAACCGAACGCTGCATCACCTGCGCGGTCTCGTCCGGGGAAAGCCCAGAAAGAAACCGGAAAATGAGAACATTTCGATAATCTTCACGCAGCTCCGCAATCGTCTTTCGCAAATCATGGCTTTCGATACTGGCAGTGACAACCTCTTCGGGTCCTGGTTGATGCGACTGAAGCTCCAGGTCATCGATGGACTGCACAACTTTATGCTGCCTGTAGTAATCGATCAGCGAGTTACGTGCAATCCGAAACAAGAATGCTGAAAAAGGCAGTCCCCTTTCATCGTACTTCGGCAGAGCCTTCCAGGCGCGGAAAAAAATTTCTTCTGTCAGGTCTTCTGCATCTAACCGGTTATCAAGATGGGAATAGATATACCGGAAGATCATTTCGGCATACTGCTCATACAGCACACCAAATGCTTCGGCATCCCCATTCTTTACTTGATTGATGAGCTGCTCGTCGTCGTAAGACCGACTTTGCATTTCCTAACCTGTTAAACGCCTTGGTAGAAGTCTTGTTACAGTGCCGGTAATTTTTTCCCAACCCATGCGGCAGATTCCTGCTAAGCAAACCGCCCTTTTTAAATTATAGTACATTGCCGCCCGAAATCAAAAGTTTTGATCTCCGGTAAATATTGTCGTTTCCTGGCGGATATCATCGCAGAAATGAAGGACCACCTGCACCACGAACTCGCAGCAGGGTCCAGGCACTGTTATTCACTTTTCTCTGGTCTACCTGAAAGAACCACAGGTTAATTTTTTAGAGCCGTAACAATCGCCCCGACATTATATTGCATATATTTAAGATAAGTATCTGCTTCTCCGCCTGGCTCGGAGAGCGATCCACTATATAAACGGACCAGCCGGGTTCCGGTGTCTGCGGCGATCCGCTCCGCAAGAGCTGGATTCACCGAATTTCCAACAAAGACAGCCTTCACTTCCAGGTTCTTGATGGTCTCTTCTAGCTGGGCCAGCTCCTGAGCAGACGGCTCGGCCAGGGTGCTGAAGCTGGAGATGATCGCCGCAGCCTGCTGGAAACCATACTGCTCGGCGAAGTATGTATAGGCCAGGTGATCGACCACCAATTCTCGCTGGTTCGTCGGGACCGTTGCGACCTGCTCACGCACCCAGGCATCCAGCTGTTGGAGCTGCTCTCGATAACTGGCTGCATTTTTAGCGTAGGAAGCGGCGTTCTGTGGGTCCCTATCACTGAGCGCGTTTTCGATATTGTGAGTCCAGATGATCACGTTATTTGGATCCATCCAGACATGCGGATCGTATGCGTGCGCTTCCTCGTCCTGGTGCTCCTCTCCCACGTGCCCTTCTCGCAGCCCGACCCCTTCAGAGACCTCAAACAGAACGGCATCACCGCCGGCATTCTGGAGCAGCGGCTGCAGGAACTCTTCCAGGCCGGCGCCATTCGCAAACACCAGGTCAGCGTCGGCTATTCTGGCAATGTCGCGCGGCGAAGGCTCAAACCCATGCGGATCTGCGCCCAAAGGCAGCAGTACCTCAAGGTCGATATCAGCACCCCCCACCTGGTTAACCACATCGCCGACGATAGAGGTCGTGGCAATTACCTTCAAGCGTGGCGCTGCGCCAGTTTGTGCCGGGGTCTGCTCGTTAGCAATCCTGTCTGATGGGGAGCAGGCCGCCAGGCTGCTCAGCAGAACCATGATAAAAAGCGCGCCTGCCGCGAAACGGAATAGATTTTTTTTGATCGCCGCCATATTGATCCATTCATCCAATAGATAATGAAAATCATTTTCAAGAAGGCTATTATAAGCAGTCAACTGCTAATTGTCAATGAAAGTCCTCCAGGACTGCATGACTACCTCCTGGAGGACTCTCAATCAGGTTCGTTGCGCGGCTTACACAGTCTTTATCAAGATTTCGGCCGTATCCAGGCCATCAGCCTGGGCCCGCAGACAAATCTCACCTGGTTCGCCATTCGACTTAACAACCACGACGCACCGCCCGTGAAAGGCCCGGCGCTGGTTGCCCCGGTAGCTCTCGGTGCTGGTAGGGTTACCGCTGCCGACTGCGGCGATCACACCGTTGCCTTTGACGGTAAAATAGATCGGATGATCCGCATTCGGATTAACGAAGCCGTTTTCATCAACCACTTCAACGATGACGAAAACGAGGCTTTCGGGAGCAGCCTGGATGGTTTCCTTTTCCGGCGCCAGCCGGATGGCAGCCGGGGCCTGGACGGTTGCAATAGATTTTTCTGCAGCAGCCCGGCCATCCTCGTACCCGACCACTTTCAATTCCCCCGGTTCGTAAGGCACCTCAAAAGTTGCGATCAGTTTATCCTGGCTGGTAATGTTCTTCATCCCCAGCGAAGACCCATTCAGAAACAGCTCGACACTCGGGAAAGCCGAATAAATATCGACCTGAAAGGTCTGCCCTTCCCGGCCCGGCCAGGTCCAGCTTGCCGCAACATCCGGCCAGCCCCACCGGCTGATTTTGTACGTCGGCCCTTCAGGAAGCGGCGTGTGAACGGCAATGTAGAGCGGCTCGCCGTTTCCCCATAAGATGTCGCGGTAATACGACTGCGGGCGCTTAAACCCGGCCAGGTCGATGTCGCCGCAGTAAGCCTGGTGCCAGGGATACTCGCCCAGGAAAGCCGGTCTTTCGGGATCAGTTTCGATATAGACCCGGCCTATTCCCGATTCGCCCAGGTAGTCCATCGAAGTCCACACAAAATCGCCGATAACGTAGGGGAGTTCGACCACGTGCATCCAGTTATCATACGCTTCCAGAGGGAATGACTCCGTTCCCATCATGATGCGCTGTGGTTTCCGCTCGTGGTCGGCCGGATACTTTTCCCACAGGTAGTTATAACCGCCGATATCGAGTGCGGCAAAGACGCCATCGGTACTCTCCCAGGTCCGGCCATCGCTGTTCCTGACGTTGTTGATCGCGGCAGTCACCGGGCGTGTTGGGTCCAACTGGCGGACAAGTTCAGCCTGCATCCGCGCAAGAGCGCTTCCGTTCGAGCGCCCATCTCGCTCAAGAACCTCATTGCCAATGCTCCAGATCACCACGCTGGGATGGTTGCGGTCGCGCATGACCATGCTGGCCGTATCCCGCTGCCACCAGTCGTCAAAAGCGACATGGTAGTCGAAGGGGTTCTTGCCCTCGCGCCAACAATCAAATGATTCGTCGATTACCAGCATGCCCAGGCGGTCGCAGGCGTCCAGGAACGAAGGCGCGGGCGGGTTATGGGCACAACGGATGGCATTGAAGCCGCTGTCTTTCAGCAACCGGACTTTACGCTCCTCCGAGTCGGGATACGAAGCAGCCCCCATTACCCCATCGTCGTGATGGACGCAGCCACCTTTTAGAAGAACCGATTTCCCATTCAGCAGGAAGCCCTGCTCCGCAGAATAGGCCAAGCTGCGAATGCCAAAAAAGGTCGTTTCTGTATCCGCTGGCTGGTCGCTGCTTCGTACCACTGTTTCCAGGCGGTACAGAGCAGGGGTTTCAGGCGACCATAGAACCGGCTTGCGCACCCGTAGATCCTGTCCAAGCACATGATCACGCCCAGGCTGAAGGACCAACTGCGCTTCCCCCGTAGCCAGCAAGCCGCCATCTGGCGCGTACACATGAGATTCGAGCACCACTTCCCGCGCAGAATCGCTCTCATTTTCCAGTTTCGTCTCGATGTGAACTACAGCCTGTTCGGCAGAAATCTCAGGCGTAGTCACCGCGACACCCCAATGAGCCACATGAACCAGTTCACCGATGTACAACGAGACCGGGCGGTAGATACCCGATCCAGAGTACCAGCGGCTGTTGGTCTGGCCGCTGTTATCGACCCGGACAACCAGCTTGTTCTGCCCTCCAAACTTCAGATAAGGAGCAAGATCGTAGGTAAAGGTGGTGTATCCATAGGGATGCCGGCCGAGAAAGTTGTCATTCAGCCAGACCTCGGCATTCATGTACACCCCTTCGAACTCGATCATGACCTTCTTTCCACGCCACGCTTCCGGTGCCTCGAATTCCTTGATGTACCAGGCCCGCCCCATCGCAAACCACCCGTTCGATACACCGCTCGGGTTGTCAGGACTGCGGTCCAGTTCAATACTCCAATCGTGAGGTAAATCCAGTACTCGCCAGGTCGAATAATCAATCGATTGCCTGAAAAACCTGTGCACATCGCCCAGGTAAAAGCGCCAGGCCTGGTTTAAGGACTGCTTATGCATTTAAGTTCTCCTTTACGTTGTGAAATGCTGTGATCCCTTGCATGCCGATAAATGGAATTTCGCCGATCTGGTCTTCTGGGAATCATTATAGGTCTCAAAACTGATCCACGCAACTCCAACGCGGCGGTGTTGACATTTGGCCACAAATTCATTAAACTAGGAACAGCTTTATGCAAACGTGTGCATAGGAGATCCCCTTTGGCCGTAACCATCAAGGATATCGCCAGGCAGGCAGGCGTTGCCCACACCACAGTTTCCCGGGCACTGCGCGGCAGCCCGTTAATTTCCGCAGAGGTATCGCAACGAATCCACAGGATAGCCCAGGAGATGGGCTATCATCCCAGCGCAGCCGCGCGCAGTTTGAAAACCAATCGCACCCAGGTCTTAGGGGTGATCGTCAGCCATATCGCTGACCCCTTTTTCAGTGAAATCCTGCAAGGGATCGACAATGTCGCCCAACAGAGTGGCTACAGCCTGTTCATTGCTTCAGCCCAGCACGACCAGGACCGGGAACAGAAGATCGTGAAAACGATGCGCGAGCACCGCGTTGATGGCGTCATTCTATGCTCGACTCCCTTCAGCGCCGGCCAGGGCAGGCAATTCCTCGCCGACGAAATCCCAATCGTAGTGATTAACAACCAATCGGCAGAAGACTACCCATATGCCATCTACCACGATGACCTGGATGGAAGCCGCCAGGTCGTCCGCCACCTGGTGGAACTGGGCCACCGACGGATTGCTTACCTGGGTAACAACCAGTCCGGTCGGACCAACCTCGACCGCCTGAACGGCTACCGGCAACAGATGGCCAGCGCCGGGCTGCCGGTTCTCGATGGCTTTATCCACGAAGTTGCAGCCAGCTTGCCGGAAAGCGCCCAGGCTGGTTTGCAGCACTACCTGTCGCTGGCCGAACCACCCACCGCCATCTTTTGCTTCAACGATATGCTGGCGATTGGCATGCTGAAAGGCCTGCGTGAAGCCGGTCTTCACATCCCGCGCGATTGTTCCGTGGCTGGCTTTGATAACATTTCTTTTTCAGCCTGGACTCATCCAGCCCTGACGACGCTCGACCAGCCTAAACAGCAGATTGGCGCAGAAGCTGCCCGGCTGCTTCTGGACCTGCTCAACCCGCTCATCTCGGCCGAGGCAAAACCTGACCGAAAAATCCAGGCTATCCAGGGCAACCTGCTGGTGCGCGGCTCGACTGCGCCGCCATCCACCCAACCCATCTGAGTTGTTCGGATTCCGTTCTTTGTAACCAGGATCAAAATCGTTGTTTACCCATTCAGGAGTGCACATGAGCCCTTACCGTTCACCTTTGTTGGTGGTTCCCAACTTAAACCAGGAAGAATACATCCATGTCAATCCGGCTTCGGCCGGATGGGAGCATCTTCATTTCTCAGCTCACAGGCTGGGGGAACACAACCGCATTGATTGGGATACTGGACCGTACGAAATGGCGCTGGTCGTGCTGGGCGGCCGGTGCTCCATCAGGTCAAACCGGGGTGACTGGCCCGAGATTGGCCGGCGCGCCAATGTATTCGCCGGCATGCCCTATACCCTCTATCTTCCCCGCCAGACTCGCTTCACCGTGCAGACCACCGGTCCTTTTGTGGATTTAGCCATCGGCTGGTGTCTCGCTTCCAGTGACCATCCAGCGCGCCTGGTTACCCCCGAAGCAGTGGAAATTGAAATCCGCGGCGGCGGCAACGCAACCCGCCAGATCAACAAAATGATTCCTCCTGGCTTTAACTGCAGCCGCCTGGTGGTCGTCGAAGTCTATACTCCCTCAGGCAACTGGAGCTCCTACCCACCCCACAAACATGACCAGCACCGGGTGGATGAAAACGGAACGCTGTTGGAGGCTGACCTGGAAGAGATCTATTTCTATAAAATCAGCCGTCCCGAAGGCTATGCCTACCAGCGCATCTATACGGATGACCGCAGCCTCGACGAGCTGATTTTGGTTCAAGACAATCACCTCGTCCTTTCACCCCGCGGCTATCACCCGGTTGTGACCGCGCCCGGGTTCGACTGCTATTATCTGAATATGCTGGCCGGGTCAGCCCAATCACTGGCTGCCAGCGACGACCCGGCTTATTCATGGGTAAAGAACACCTGGACGGAAAAAGACCCTCGTCTGCCGCTGGTAACGATGGATATGGAAAAACTGAAAGGAGAATGATATGAGCACAAATTACAAGAGCAAACTTCACCAGATCACGCTTCAATTCCCAACCGATTATTGGAATGACTCATGCTCAGTAGAAGAACTGACCTATGCCGTGGAGCATGGGGCCGTTGGCGCTACCAGCAACCCGACCATCGTCTATAATGTGCTCAAGAAAGAGATGCATCTGTGGAAAGACCGCATCCGCAGCCTGGTCGACGAGAATCCTACCTGGGACGAGGTCGAGATCACCTGGAAGCTGATCGAGGAGATTGCGGCTCATGGCGCCAGGCTGCTAAAACCGGCCTATGATCGCTACGCCGGCAAAAAGGGCCGCCTGTCAATCCAGACAAACCCGGCCTTTTATCGCAACCCCCAAGCAATCACCCGCCAGGCAATCCACTTCAGCGAATTGGCGCCCAACATGCAGGTGAAGGCGCCAGTGACAAGCGCCGGCCTGCAGGCAATCGAAGAAGCCACCTACCACGGTGTATCGGTCAATGCGACCGTCAGTTTCACGGTTCCGCAAGCCATCGCGGTAGGCGAAGCCGTCGAGCGCGGTCTCAAACGCCGGGAAGCTGCTGGAATGTCGATCGCGCAGATGTCGCCGGTATGCACCATCATGGTTGGGCGGACCGACGACTGGATGAAGGTGCTGGTAAAGCGTGATGGGATTGAGATCAACCCAACCTACCCGGATTGGGCCGGGATTGCCTGTATGAAAAAGGCCTATCAAATTTACCAACAGCGCGGCTACCGCGCCCGCCTGTTGGTGGCGGCCTATCGCCACCTGGGCCATATCTCAGAATTTGTCGGTGGCGACCTGATCCTCTCCATCCCCTATGAATGGCAGCTGCAGTATAACGCCAGCCATCTCGAGGTCACCGAGCGAATGAGCCAGGCGGTCGATCCCGGCATTGTGGCAGAGCTTTTACAGAAAATTCCGGATTTCCGCCGGGCCTACGAAGAAGATGGCATGACCATTGCCGAATTTGATACGTACGGCGCGACCGTGCGCACCCTGCGCGGATTTATCGGTTCAGCCCACGATCTGATTGCCGAAGTGCGCAACTTTATGCTGCCCAATCCCGATGTCAAGTAACAGGAGAGCAACGATGACAACCGTCCGTCTGACAACCGCACAGGCCATCGTAACCTTTTTAAAGAACCAGTATGTCCGGCGAGATCAGGAGGAAAGCCGCTTCTTTGCCGGCATATTGGGCATATTTGGTCACGGCAACGTAGCCGGGGTCGGCCAGGCGCTGCAGGAGAACTTAGACTTTCCATATATCCTTGTCCGCAATGAGCAGGCAGCGGTGCATTTTGCAGCCGGCTTTACCAAGATGAAAAATCGCCTGCAGACCTACGCCTGCACCTCCTCCATTGGCCCTGGCGCGACCAACATGATCACCGGCGCTGCCCTGGCGACGATCAACCGGCTGCCGGTGCTGCTGCTGCCGGGTGACATTTTCGCCCGCCGCAATGTAGCCCCGGTGCTGCAGCAGCTGGAATCGCCTGCCACCCAGGATATCGGCGTCAATGATGCCTTTAAACCGGTCAGCCGTTACTGGGATCGCATCTACCGGCCCGAGCAGATTATCACTGCGCTGCCTGAAGCCATGCGCGTGCTCACCTCACCGGCTGACACAGGCGCCGTCACCCTCGCCCTGCCCCAGGACGTACAGGCTGAAGCATATGAATTTCCAACCACGCTGTTCGAACCCCGCACCTGGTACATTCCGCGCCTGGCGCCCGACCGGTTCTTGTTTGAACAGGCAGTCTCCGCCATCCGCGCCAGCCGGCGCCCGCTGATCGTGGCCGGCGGTGGGGTGCTTTACAGCCAGGCCAGCCAGGCGCTGGCCCAACTGGTCGAACAGACCGGCATCCCGGTCGGCGAAACCCAGGCCGGCAAAGGGTCACTGCCCTACAATCACCCACAGAACCTGGGCGCAATTGGCGCGACCGGAACGCTGGCGGCCAACCGGCTGGCTCATGACGCCGACCTGGTGATTGGGGTCGGCACGCGCTATTCCGATTTCACCACCGCTTCAAAAACCGCTTTTCAAAACCCGGATGTGCGCTTCATCAACATCAACGTGGCCGAGTTCGACGCTTACAAACATTCAGCCATCCCGCTGACCTCCGATGCGCGCGCGGCCCTGGAAGCGCTGTCTGGCGCCCTGCAGGGTTACAAAGTTGAGCCAGGCTATCAGGAGCAGACAGGCGCGTTAAAAGCAGCCTGGGAGGCCGAAGTTGACCGGCTCTTCAGCTTAGGAAACCAGCCCCTACCCGCGCAGAGCGAGGTGATCGGCGCCATCTGGGAATCGGCTGATCCCAGGGATGTGCTCGTATCCGCGGCAGGCAGCCACCCGGGCGATTTTCACAAGCTGTGGCGCACCCACGCACCCAACACCTACCATATGGAGTATGGCTACTCCTGCATGGGGTACGAGATCCCTGGCGCGATGGGCGTCAAGGTGGCCGACCCGGAGCGCGAAGTTTATGCTTACGTGGGAGATGGAACCTACCTGATGATGCCATCCGAGATCGTCACATCCGTTCAGGAGGGCATCAAGCTGATTATTGTGGTGGCCAACAACCACGGCTTCGCCAGCATCGGGGGGCTGAGCCGCTCTTTGGGCAGCGGCGGATTTGGCACGCGCTTCCGCCTGCGCAGCGACCAGTCCGGTCAGTTGGACGGCGAGTATCTGCCGGTTGACTTTGCCGCCAACGCGCGCAGCCTGGGCGCGGAAGCTGCCAGCGTTTCGTCCATCTCCGATTTCCGCCTGGCCCTCCAGTCTGCGCGCAAAGCACAGCGCACGACGGTTATCGTGGTTGAAACGGACCGCGAGGTAGGCGTACCCGGCTACGATTCATGGTGGGATGTCGCCGTGGCAGAAGTTTCAACCAGTGAAAGCGTTCAACAGGCGCGCCAGAATTACGAAGAAGCCCTGAAAAAGGAAAGGTATTTTCTATAAATGGAGGAACCAGCATGAGCATTCGCATTGGATTGATTGGGGCTGGCCGGATGGGCAAAGTATTTGCCCACACCCTGGCCTTCTCTGTGGCCGAAGCCGACCTGGTCGCCATAGCCGACGTTGACCCCAAAACCAGCGCCGAAGTCGCCGCCCGCTTTGGGGCCAGGCATCACTACACCGACTACCGGGAGCTGCTCAAACGCGACGATATCGATGCGGTCGTCATTGTCACCCCAACCGCCACCCACGTCGAAGTGATTCAAGCAGCCGCGGCGTCTGGCAAGCACATCTTCAGCGAAAAGCCCCTGGCCCAGACCCTGGCGCAGTGTGATGAGGCCATCGCTGCCGTCGCTGTAGCCGGCGTCAAGCTTCAACTCGGCTTCATGCGCCGTTTTGACCCGGCTTATGTCATGGCAAAAGCAAAAATTGATGCAGGGGTGATCGGAAAACCGGTCATGTTCCGCTCGACCGGCCGCGATCCCAGGCGAACCAGCCTGGAGTTTGCCCGCCGCAAAAACAGCGGCGGTTTAATCCTGGACATGGGCGTTCACGACTTTGACCTGGCCCGCTGGCTGATGGGCAACGAGGTCGCACGCGTTCACAGCGAAGGCGGCTGCCTCGTCTACCCGGAGTTGCAAGAAGTCGGCGACATCGACAACGCTATGATTAATTTGAAATTCGAGAATGGGGCAATCGGCAACATCGATGTGAGCCGCAACGCGGTCTATGGTTACGACATCCGCACCGAGGTGCTGGGTTCCGAGGGCGGGCTGCTGATTGGCAAGCTGCAGCAAACCTCGACCCTGGTGATGACCCGCGACGGGGTAACCCACGATACCGTGCCTTACTTCATGGAGCGGTTCGGCGAAGCCTATGCGAATGAAATCCGTGACTTCATCGCCTGCCTGCAGGACGACCGCCAGCCCGCCGTCACTGGCCTGGATGGGCGCAAAGCAACCGCCATTGGGATTGCCGCAACCATGTCGCTGGACCTGGAAAGGCCCATACAAATGTCTGAGGTTGAATAGCAATGGAAAAAATTAAAAACTACATTAATGGCGAATGGCGCGACCCGGGGGCAGCCGAATTCATCGACGTGATCAACCCGGCCACTGCCGAGCTGATTGCGCGCACACCAATATGCGGGGCTGCTGAAATCGACGATGCAGCTCAGGCCGCGCAGGCAGCCCTGCCCGCCTGGCGGCGCACCCCTGCCCAGGACCGGATCCAATACTTGTTTAAGCTGCGCGACCTGCTGAAAGCCAACCTCGATGAAATATCGCGCACGATCACAGAGGAGGCAGGCAAGACGTTCGATGAATCGCGGGCCGAGATGGTGCGCGCCATTGAGAATGTGGAAGTGGCCTGCGGAATCCCAATGATGATGAAAGGTGAGATTTCAGAAGATATCGCAACCGGGATCGATGAGATCATGCTCCGCCAGCCGGTCGGCGTGGTGGCAACCATCTGCCCGTTCAACTTCCCCGGCATGATCCCCTTCTGGTACCTGCCTTACGCGCTCGCCTGCGGCAATACCTACATCGTCAAGCCCTCAGAAAAAGTACCGATGACCATGCAGCTGATCTTCCGGCTGATCGACCAGGTGGGGCTGCCCAAAGGGGTCATCAACCTGGTCAACGGCGCGCGGGAGACCGTCGACGCGCTCCTCGATCACCCCACCGTCCGGGCCATCACCTTTGTCGGCTCTTCAGCCGTGGCGCGCTACATCTACAGGCGGGCGGCAGAACAGGGCAAGCGCGTGCAGGCCCAGGGTGGAGCCAAAAACCCGGTGGTGATTCTGCCCGACGCCGATATGGATATGGCGGTCAGGATTGTGGCAGACTCGGCCTTTGGCTGCGCCGGGCAGCGCTGCCTGGCCGTTTCATGGGCTGTGACGGTCGGTGAAGCGCGCAACCAGTTTTTGGAAATGATCTGTGACGCCGCGCAAAGCCGCGTGGTCGGCTACGGTTTGGACAGCGGCGTGCAGATGGGCCCGGTCATCAGCCAGGCTTCACGCGAACGCATCGAAGGGTTAATCGGAATTGGTGAGCGCGAAGGCGCGGCAGTCTGCGTGGATGGGCGGAAAACGCTGATCCCCCGTTATGAGAAAGGCGCCTTTGTACGCCCGACCATCCTGGACAACGTCCAGCCGGGCAGCGAAATCGCCCGAACAGAGATCTTTGGCCCGGTGCTCAGCCTGGTTCACGCCAGCACAATCGACGAAGCCATTGCGCTGGTCAACCGCGGCCCTTACGGCAACCAGGCCAGCATCTTCACTTCCTCCGGCGCAGCTGCGCGGCGCTTCCGCTATGAGGCTCAGGCAGGCAACATCGGCGTCAACATTGGCGTGGCCGCCCCCATGGCATTCTTCCCGTTCAGCGGGTGGAAGGAAAGCTTCTTTGGCGACCTGCATGGACAGGGAATGGATGCGATTGAATTCTTTACCCAGAAGAAAGTTGTGGTCGAGCGCTGGCCCAAAAACTGGTCGCGGACATTCTAATCGCCCGGTTCAGGTCCGGGAAATTCATCATTAACATCGCGGAGACAACCAATGACCATAAAAATCGCCAATGCGCCCTGTTCGTGGGGCGTACTCGAGTTCGATCTTGAAGGAGAAGCGGCCGGTTACCAGCAGGTCCTGGATGAAATCGCCGGAACGCGCTACCAGGGCACCGAATTAGGCGACTGGGGCTTCATGCCCACCGACCCCGCCCAGCTCAGAAGCGAGGTCCACGCGCGCGGCCTGACACTGCTGGGCGCTTTCGTACCGGTGATGCTCAAGGACGCGCAGGCCCATGCAGGCGGAGTTGAAGCGGCCGTGCGCACGGCGCGCCTGTTGGCTGATGCTGAAGGGCAGACTCCCTTCCTCATCCTGGCCGACGACAACGGGAAAATCCCTGCCCGTACCCAAAATGCCGGGCGCATCCGGCCTGAAGATGGCTTGACCGAAGCCGAATGGCAGATTTTTGCCGAGGGCGCTGAAAAGATTGCCAGCGCCGTCAGACAGCAAACCGGGCTGCGCACCGTATTCCACCATCACTGCGCCGGGTATGTCGAAACGCCAGCCGAGATCGACCGCCTGCTTGAACTGACCGATCCGACCCTGTTAGGTTTATGCATGGATACCGGCCATTACCGTTTCGGGGGTGGAGACCCGTTAGACCTGCTGCAGCGGCACAGCAGCCGCATCTGGCACGTGCATTTCAAAGACTGTCATCCTGGCGCCGCCGCTCAATCACGCCAGGAAGGGTGGGATTACTTTACATCCGTTCGCAACGGCATCTTTTGCGAGCTAGGGAAAGGCGAAATCGATTTCCCGGCAATCAAAGAAGCGCTGCAGCGCCTGGGCTACACCGGCTGGATCGTCGTCGAGCAAGACGTTTTGCCAGGAATGGGCCAACCAAAAGAGTCAGCTCTACGAAACCGAGAATACCTGGAAAGCATCGGCCTCTAGCAGCCGTCAAACCAACCATGATGAGTCCAGTTCAAGGAGAAAAAAATGAACGGAAACAGGTTCCTGCGCTTCGGCGTCATTGGCGCCGGGCGGATCGGAAAAATTCACGCTGAAAACCTGGCCACGCGTATCCCAGGCGTAGAAGTGGCCGTAATCGCCGATGTCAATCTAAATGCTGCCCAGGAGACGGCCAAACGCCTGCACATCCCGGCCGCGCTGGCCGACTATCAGGCGATCCTATCGGATCCCACAATCGACGCGGTGGCCATCTGCTCATCGACCGACACCCACGCCAGCATCATCGGCGAAGCAGCCAAAGCCGGCAAGCACATCTTCTGTGAAAAACCGATTGCCCACGATTTGGCCAGGATTGACGCTGCACTGGAAGCCGTCAGTCAGGCAGGGGTCAAGTTGCAGATTGGCTTTAACCGCCGCTTCGACCCAAACTTTGCGAACATCCGCGAGATGGTAGCCCAGGGAAAAGTGGGCGAACCACAAATCCTGCGCATCACCAGCCGCGACCCGGCCCCGCCGCCTGTATCGTATATCAAAGTCTCCGGCGGAATGTTCCTGGATATGACCATCCACGATTTTGATATGGCGCGCTTTTTAATCGGCAGCGAAGTCACGGAGGTATACACCGCGGCGGGCGTGATGGTGGACCCAGAAATTGGCGAGGCGGGTGACGTCGATACGGCGGTCATTACCCTGCGGTTTGCCAACGGCGCCATCGGCACAATCGATAACAGCCGGAAAGCCGTTTATGGTTACGACCAGCGCGTGGAGGTCTTCGGCTCAGGCGGCATGGTGCAGGCTTACAACAACACACCTCACAACGATGTCTATGCCAGCGCGGACGGCGTGTATTCCGCCAAGCCGCTGTATTTCTTCCTCGAACGCTACAGCGAGTCGTTCGTGGCGGAGATGCACTCTTTTGTAAAAAGCATCCTGAAAGACTCACCCACACCGGTGACGGGGATGGATGGGCGCATCCCAGTGGTGATCGGGATGGCAGCCAGGAAGTCCTATCTGGAACATCGGCCGGTGAAAATTAGCGAAATCGACTGACCGGCTGAAGCGTCAATCGATAAATCGTTGGCATGTTGCAGGCTTTAGGTGGGCCTGCAACATGCCTTTATTGGGCTATTAAATTACGCCAGCCGCGTATAATGGTTCTTGTTCAATCGAACGAATAACCCCATTTCAATGGCGGTAGTACGCAAGTCCCGCCAGCCAAATAGCCTGTCAGAGCCAGGTTGATCATCTTCTTCTAGAGACTATCATGACCGAACTCCCTTCCGGCACAGTAACCTTTCTATTTACAGACATCCAGGGCAGCACGCCTCTTTGGGAACAGATGCCAGAGGTCATGCGGCCGGCTGTGGCGCTGCATCACTCGCTCCTGCGACAGGCAATCGAAACCAACGGCGGGGTCGTATTCAAGATCATTGGCGATGCTTTCCAGGCTGCTTTTCCATTTGCAGCCCAGGCCCTGATTGCCGCGATCGCCGCGCAGAAAGCCCTCCTATCTGCCGCCTGGCCAACCCAAACCGGACCGCTCAAGGTGCGAATGGGGCTGCACACCGGACCGGCCGAGATCGAGCATACGCCTGACGGGATCGATTATGCTGTCAGCCACACCCTCAACCGGGCAGCGCGGATCATGTCAGCCGGTTCTGGCGGGCAAATCCTGCTCTCCCGCGAAGCCGCCGACCTGGTCGAGCAGAACCTGCCGCCCGGGGTAACGCTCAAAGACCTGGGCCAGCACCAGCTAAAAGGGATGGCGCGCCTGGAGCATCTCTTTCAGGTTTGCGCGCCCGGCCTGCCGGATGATTTTCCTCCGCTATCCACCAGCATTATCCATCCAAACAACCTGCCGGCCCAACTCACATCGTTTATTGGCCGGGAGGCTGAGCTGCAGGCGCTGGAGCGCCTGGTGACTGAAGGCGCGGCTCGCCTGGTCACCCTGACCGGGCCGGGCGGTACAGGGAAGACCCGCCTGGCGCTCCAGGCTTCCGCTCGCCTGCTCAATTCCTTTCCCGATGGAATCTGGTTGGTGGAGCTGGCCCCACTGACCGATCCAAGCCTGGTCCAGCTAACCGTTGCCAGCACCTTGGGCCTCCATGAATCACCCGGCCGGCCCATCCTTCAAACCTTAATTGAACACCTGGGCAGCAAACATCTGCTCCTGATCCTTGACAACTGCGAGCACGTGGTTGAAGAAGCCGCCAGCATGGCCGGCTACCTGCTGCAGGCATGCCCGCGCCTGCAGATCCTGGCGACCAGCCGCGAAATCCTCGGCACTATGGGCGAGACGCCTTTCCGTGTGCCTTCACTGGCCCTGCCGGGGCCACAGAGCGCCACGCTGGAGGAACTGGCGGGCTGTGAATCGGTCCGCCTGTTCGTGGAGCGCGCGCGAACCGGGCAGCCAGCTTTCGACCTGAGCGAAGCCAATGCACCGGTCGTCGCGCGGATCTGCCAGCGGTTGGACGGCATCCCCCTGGCCATCGAACTGGCGGCCGCGCGCGTGCGGGTGCTCACCGTCGAGCAGATCGCCGCCCGCCTGGACGACTCATTCCGTCTGCTAACCGGCGGCAGCCGCACAGTCCTTTCGCGCCACCAGACCCTGCGGGCGCTGATCGACTGGTCATATAACCTGCTTTCGCCAGAAGAGCGAGTGTTATTTGTCCGCCTGTCCGTTTTTGCCGGCGGATTCAACCTGGAAGCCGCCGAAAATGTGTGTTCGGATCTCGGGAGCGGCATCAATCAAAGTGCAGGCGACTTCAACCTGGCGGGCGGAGTCCGCCTTGACTCAGACCTGATCCTCGACTTGCTGACGCAGTTGATCGATAAATCGCTGGTCATCCCAATCGAAGGGCCGGTAGCAGGAGGCTTTGAGCCGCCAACCGGTGCGGAGACGCGCTTCCGTATGCTGGAGACCATCCGCCAGTACGCGCGGGATAAGCTGCACGACGCCGGCGGGGGGACCAGCGTGCGCGACCGCCACCTGGCTTATTTTCTGCTCCTGGCCGAGGAGGCCGAGCCTTACCTGCGCCGCGGCAGCCAGATCACCTGGCTTGACCGGTTGGACACCGAACTGGATAACATCCGCCTGGCCCTGGAATGGTCACTGGCCCGGCGAGTTGACGAGGGACTGCGCCTGGCTGCTGCTCTGCTGTGGTTCTGGCACATTCGCGGGCACGGACGGGAAGGAACCGAATGGCTGAAACAGTTGCTTTCCACTGGGCAGCTCGCAGCCGGGCCTGACACGCCGGCCAGCCACCGCCTGATCCGGGCCCGCGCGCTGATCGCAGCCGGATTTCTATCCCAATTCCAGCTCCAATCCGGGCAAGATATTGCCCTGCTTGAAGAGGCTGTTGAACTGCTACGCCATGTGGGGCCATCCGGGCGGCGCTGGTTGGGCGTGGCACTGATGTTTCTCTCCAAACCGCTGCGCAACCACGAACAACGCGTCCAGCTCATGGAAGAAGCCCTTCCGCTCCTACGCGAGGCCAACGACCCGCTCTACCTGGCCGAATATTGGATGGATATGGGCAGTCTCCTGACCAGCGAGAACAAGATCGAGCAGGCCACCGCCGCCTTCCTGGATAGCCTATCATTGCGAGAAGAAAGCCAGGACCTGGACGGGCTGGGCACGGCTGCCCTGACCCTGGGCGATATGGCGCTCTTCCGGCGCAATTACGCCGAGTGCTCGCGGCTGTACGAAAAGAGCCTGGCCTGTTACCAGACCGTTAAAAACCGGTCAATGGAGTCGATCCTGCTCTCGCGGCTAGGGAATATCGACATGCTGACGGGCAACTTTGACCGCGCCGCCGAACACTTTGCCGCCGGGATGGCCCTCAACCAGCAGAGCGGCGACCGGATGGGAATCATCAACAGCCTGTTTGACCTGGGGCGCCTGGAACTCAACATCGGTGAATACCGCCGGGCAAGCCGGCAGTTTGCCGAGATTGCCAAAATAGGCGCCGAAGTCCAGCTAAATGAAGCTGTTCTGACCGGGCTGCTTTTTCAGGGGCTGTGCGCGACCGCAATGGAGGAAAACGCAGAAGCTGAAGCCTTTGCGCAACAGGCCATCGACTTGTGGCGTGAATTGGGTGCCGCGGCCTTTGCCCCCGAATTTACCGCCGGCGCTCTGAATCAACTGGCGGTACTGTTGGCCAACCAGTATCCCGAAGCAGCCGCCCGGCTGTACGGTGTGGTTGACCAGTCGGGACTGGTAACCAACGATCTAAACACAGCCATCGAGATGGCCTTCTTGAAGAACGCCCGCGCCGCGGTCCAACAGGCCCTGGGGGCCGAACGTTACGCGGCAGCCCTGTCGGAAGGCAGCCACCTGACCCTTTCTGGAGCCATCGAGCTAATTTTCGCAATAAAGTAGCGCCTCTGCACCACCCTACGGGCAGGATACACAGCCCATCGCGCAAGATGGTACAAAGGCGCATCCTGGATCAATAAGACAAACCAAACCCAAAACCATAGAGTGGGTTTTCTGAATCGTAGGGCACGTCTTCCTTCTGGTTGCGCACCGCTTCCATCGATGAAGGCAGTTCGATGGGCAGTTTCCCTCCAGGGGATGCTTTGCCAAACAACACATCCAGCACAGCGTCGTCGCTGGCGCCAAACTCGACCAGCAGCGCCTTTGCGGCGGCGCTGATTTCAGGAATCACCGCCGGGCGATCCACGTACAGCACCACAATCGTGGGAACCGCGCCCAACAGAGCCAATATTTCCGCTTTGGCCTCGCCCTTAAAGTCAAGGTCGCCGTGATGAAATCCGCGCGCAAAGGGATTCTTCGTCTCAACCGGATACCAGGGCGTCTCAAGCCTCAGGATGGCAAAATCCGCTTCAGCCGGGGTATCGACCACTTCGGCATACGCGCCAGCCTTAACCGGGTCGATGTTCTTGACAAAGACTCTGGGCCGTCCAGCCAGCGGGAGCACGCGGTCCTCATTTTTCAGCAGGGTCATCGCCCGTTTTTGCGAAGCCAGCCCGGCAGCCGTGTAAGCCGGGTCACCGAGCACCTGCGGGACTTTTGCCTCATCCACAAAGGGGGTATCGAACAGGCCAAGCTGGAACTTGAGGCGCAGCAGGCGCCGTACGGAAACGTCCAGCCGCGCTTCAGAAAGCCGGCCGGATTTCACCAGTTCGACGACGTGCTCCGGGCAGCTTTCTCCGCCAAACTGGTCCACCCCGGCTTCCAGGATCTTTAACACCCGCTCGACCTCAGAAAGGTGCTCGACGCCCCACGCCCGCGCGGGCCAGTGCGCCTCTCCCATATGGCGGTCGGTGACCAGGCCCCAGTCGGTGCAGACTACGCCATCGTAACCATACTTGCCACGCAGCAGGCCGGTGATGATCTGCTTGTTGTACGACATGGCCACATTTTCATCTGTCTGGTCGACCGGCACGCCGTAATAGGGCATGATCGCGGCCGTTTTGGCCTCAAATGCAGTCTCAAAGGGAATGAGATGGTAGTCGAAGTTGTTGCCCGGGTACACCTGGCCCTTCTGGAATTCAAAGTGGGGGTCCAGCCCTTCTTTTTGCGGCCCGCCACCGGGGAAATGCTTGGTCATGCAGGCCACACTGGCCGGACCAAGAACCTCCCCCTGAAACCCTTCGATATAGGCTTTAGCCAGCCGCGCAGTCAGGTGAGCGTCCTCGCTAAAGGTGCCGCTAATGCGCGGCCAGCGCGGCTCGGTCGCCAGATCGATCTGCGGGTGGAGCGCCACGCGGATGCCCACCGCCACGTATTCGCGCCGGGCAATATCAGCAAACTGCCTGACCAGTTCAGCGTCACCAATCGCTCCAAAACCCAGCGTTTCGCACCACTGCGAAAAACCGGAGGCCGCCATCGAAAAGATGGTGTTGCTGAAGTGGTTGCGGGGATCTGAGGCGATCGTCACCGGGATACCCAGGCGGGTTTGCTCGGCATAACGCTGGAGTTTGTTGTACCAGGCCGCCACTACCTGCGCGGCGGGGATTTGCCAGAGGTTGAAATGATTCATTTTCTGCCCATCGATCTGGCTGGCGGCCGTGCGCGCCATCGCGGGTGCCCCTGGCTTTTCCTCGATCGAACTATCGGCATTGACGACAGAGCCGTTGATAAACAGCAATCCCGCTTTTTCTTCCAGCGTCATCCGCCCCAGTAAATCTTCAACGCGCGTATCGACCGGCTGGCGCGGGTCCTCATAAATGTCCAGCTTTCCGTTCTTGTTGAGATCCCGGAAAGTTACTCCGTTTTCGGTCTGGACGATCCCAGACTGCTGCCCGACAAGTTCGTCGACCAGCACAGTTTGATTCCCTGAGTCTGAATGCATGGGTCCACTCCTTGGTAATTCCTGGCAAAACCTGAAGTTAATCCAACCGGTAAATTCCGCCGCTGGCTCCGGGCAGGTCGATCTTCCACCCGTCCGCGGTACGGATCAGGCCGCCCGGCTCCCCCCACACGATGCTCGGGGTGTCCAGGCCAGCGGGCAGCGCATCCGCCGGCAGGCTGACTTCAACGGGCCGGTTGGCCGGGTTGAGCACCACCACGATCGTTTCCCCGGCGTCCTGCCGCAGGTACGCAAATGGATAACGCATCGGCTTTGCATACACCACCTGGTAATCTCCCTTCCCGCACAGGGCCGGGTGATCCAGGCGAATTTGCGCCAGCTGGCGGATGGTGTTGAGGAGCGATTCGGGATCGTTTTCCTGGTCAGCCACCGTGCGGCTGTCGAGATCGGCCTCAACAGGCAGGTAAAGCTGGTCCGCGGATGCGGTGGAGAACCCGGCATTCCGGGTATGGTCCCACTGCATGGGCGTGCGGGCTTCGGTGCGCCAGTAGCTGCCTTCTTTTGAAGGCAATCCCTGCACGCCAACCATGCCAATTTCATCCCCATAATAAATTTTCGGCACGCCGGGCATTGTAAACAGGAAAGCGAAAGCCAGCTTCAAGTCCTGAAAGGTCCGGTTCAGGCCCAGGCGCGGAGAAGTATCGTGGTTGCCGGAGAACATGCAGATGTAGCCGGCCTTGCGGGTGGCATTGTAGCGCGGGCCGTATTCATTGACGAATTCCATGATATTGCCCAGGCCCTCGGAGTCGAAGAAACTGAACCCGCCTCCGCTAAAGCCTCCCATCCCATACTGTTTGCGGAAGAGCGAGGTGATACCCGCGCCGGCAAAACCCAGGTAGAAATCGATGTGGAACCCGGCCTTCAGAGCCCGGTCGGGGCGGCCCCATTCGGAAATCAACACAGCTTCGGGGTATTCCTGGTCTAACCAGGCGCGGATTTCGCGCCACAGCTGGATCGTCGCCCGCGAGCCAGGATCATCTTTCACCAACGAGGCAGCCATATCCACCCGGAAGCCACCCGCGCCCATATCCAGCCAGAACTTCATGATCTTGCGCAGTTCAGCGCGCACCGCCTTCGGGCCAGGCGCGTCGACCGGCTGCTGCCAGGGTTGGTCGGGGTCGGGGTTGGCAAAGCCGTAGTTGAGGGCCGGCTGGAAGGGGAAGAAATTGGGCATATAACCGCCCACCCGCTCGGTCATGCCGGCGATAAATTGGTGGCGCGCACCGCCAGGCGCGAAATTAAACAGGCTGGTCGTCCAGATATACCAGTCAGAATATTCGTTGCGCTCGTGCCTGGCTGACTGCTTGAACCACTCACACTCCACCGAGGAGTGCCCGGCGACCAGGTCGAGGATAACCCGAATACCGCGTTTATTGGCTTCGACAAACAGGCGGCGCAGGTCGTCGTTGGTGCCATAGCGCGGCGCAACTTTGTAGAAATCGGATATGTCGTAACCGGCGTCGCCGAAAGGAGATGCAAAGCAGGGGTTCAGCCAGATCGCATTGGCGCCCAGTGACTGGATGTAATCGAGCTTATCGATGACGCCTGGCAGGTCGCCGATGCCATCTCCATTGGTGTCATTAAACGATTGCGGGTAGATCTCGTAGAGGATAGCTTTTTCCAACCAATCCGGGTTATGGAATTCAGGCTGAACTTCTTCGGGGGGCGAAGTAAATCGGGGGAACATTGAGAAGGATCCTTTCAAATTAATTTTGTTTATTCAATTCCAGGCGGAATTGATCTGATGGGATAATTATAGCCTGATCGCCGGTCAGCCTGATTTCCAGGCCTCACAACAACAATTCCCCCAGCTGCACCAGGGCGCTGAGTTCAGCCGGATTGCGCAGGTGAACACCGCGCAGTTCAATCGTGAGACCCTGCGAGGTGCGTTTGATCAGCGGCTTCTGGCCTTTCCAGTTCAACAAAATAGATTCGAGGGCGGAGGAAATCCGCAAGTCATCAGGATTTCGCGCCCAGAGCATGTATTTCTTCTGGAACGCCGCGCTGCCCACCTGGATTTCACCCAGGCCCTCGGCATCTGCGCCCAGGCCAAGCTGCAGTACCTGGCGGACCAGCAATTCGCCAAACTCACCCAGGCTCGCCTGGGTCTGGCGCTCGCCGATCAGAAGCGGGCTGCCCGGTGCGTCGGCAAACCAGGTAGTCTGCATCGAGACAGCACTCGACCCGGGGCCCGCCTCCTTTCCGCTGGAACGTGAGATTGCCTCGAGAGTCCAGCGCGGGGCGGTCAGCCGCAGCCCCCAGGCCAGCGGCTCGCGCAGCGCCTCATAACGCCAGCCTCTTTCAGCAGCCATCTGCATAATTTCCTGCGCTCTTTGCGATTGGCCGCGCCGGACCAGGAAAAAGATCATGCCGGCGATGACTACAGTCGCGCCAAGGACGACCAGGTTCAGGGTGATATCATCCATACTCCATAATCTCCGATCTTAAGTTATTCGGACCGCGCCATTTTACCCACTATTGATGACAGAAACTCTTATCCTTCAAACCCCGGTGCTATAATGATAGCATGCGAGCAGGTTAAAACTTTCATAAACTTCCGGTTAGCTTTTCAAAAGGGGAAATCATGCCCAATCACTTTTTCCTATCCAGCCGCTTCAAAAAAATTATCATTTTGCTGATCGTGTCGGCTGTTCTGTTGTCGTGTAAACTGTTCGATCAATCTGGCCCGACCAGCATTCTGCCGGCGGCCCCAACCAAAATACCGGCAATTGCTACCCTTGCTCCTGAAACGCCGGTCCCGGCAACTGCAACCGCTGTTCCTCCCACGCCCACGCAGCCGCCTCCACCCACCCCAACCCTGGTCCCGACGGAAGCGGAGAACCAGGTGGAGGTGCTTGAATATGTGTACAGTCAGGATTTTTCGACCTTTCCAGAGGAATGGGACCTGGATCCTTATGATAGCCAGCGCGTAACCGCCACGTATAAGATTGAGGATGGCTTCTTTGTCTGGCAGGTGCAGGCTATTCAGGGGGCGACTTTGTGGAACCGGCCGGACGAAACGGCCGCGCTGCCGGAAGGCGATTTCCTTTATACGATCAGCCTCGCGTTCCAGCCTGCCAACAACCCGGTAGCTGGCGGCGCAATTTTCCGCGTCCAGGATGACTCGAACTTTTATTACGCAAAATTGAGCGAAAGCGGGGAAGTAACTGTTTACGCGTTGCAGAATGGAGAGTGGTCGCAGCTGGCCGGGCCGGAGCAGAGCGGGCACTTTATCCCTGGGGAGATGAACCGCCTGATCGTCGTGGAAGAAAACGGCGCTTATGAAGTACAGGTGAACGACTACCCTGTAATTTCATTCAAAGACAGCCGCTTCCAAGGCGGGACCTTTGGCCTCATCGTGGACATGGAGGCCGGGACACAGGCTGTGTTCAACTTTGACGATGTGCGTGTGATGCAACCCTCCAGTTCGGGCGCAGGCATGGACGAAGAGGCCGGTCGCCCGACGCTGATGCCCCTCGGCGCCTCGTACCAGACCTTCACAGATGAATTTAACAGCATCCCCTATACCATCGACCATCCCTACGTATTCGTTCCCAGCATTTCCGGTGACTGGCAGCAATTATGCCTGGATGCGCCCGAAGAACTGTGCGTGAGCATCCAGCCTCAGCCGGGCAGATGGGTCAGCGCCGAAGCCATGGCCAACGAGATCATCACCTCCTTCAGCAGCAGCGTCAGCAGTTATCAGGAGCTCCACCGCCAGAGCACGGTGACTTCAGAGGGCACTCCGGCCTATTGGGTCGGGTACACGTACACCCGGGAAGGGAAAGTGCTGGAAGGATCGCGCCTGTTCGTGGTTGCCCAGGGCGCCGGTTTTGATATCGCCGCTGAAGGCGAACCGATGATGATGGAACTTTACCAGGCAGTGATCAAGGCCATCCTGGAAAGTTTCCGCTTGAAGAATTATTAGCCTGTCGGGGCGGGCGGATTTGAACCGCCTGAAGCGCAGCGCCCCTCACAGACCCGAACCATCAGATATCCGGGAATCAAAAGCCGGAGGTTTTACCCTCCGGCCTGTGCCTGTCGGGGCGGGCGGATTTGAACCGCCGACCTCACGGACCCGAACCGTGCACTCTATCCGGGCTGAGCCACGCCCCGTGATCATTATTTTACCATCCTTCCTGATTTTGACAAGGTTTGGGGATTTGGCGAGATTTAAAAAATTCTTAACCTCGCAATCTTCATAAACACTTTACCATCGTAACACCCGCCGGGTATAATCAATTTCACGCCGGTTGGCGAACGGAAAGAATGGCTGGTTTCAGATCCATTACGACACAGGAGTGTAACATGGGTGATAAAAAAGTCAGGGTAGCAATCATCGGCGTAGGCAATTGTGCTTCTTCCCTGGTCCAGGGCATACAGTTTTACAAGGATGCATCCGAAAATGACCGCATCCCCGGCCTGATGCATGTCAACCTGGGTGGGTATCACATTCGTGATGTCGAATTCACCATGGGAATCGACGTGGTCGACACCAAAGTTGGCAAGGACTTAAGCGAAGCCATCTTTGCTTTTCCAAACAACACGTATAAATTTTCTGAAGTTCCTCACCTGAATGCTCCGGTATACCGCGGCATGACTCACGATGGATTGGGCAAGTATCTGTCACAGATCGTCAAAAAGGCTCCCGGCCCAACCGATAATATCATTGGCCTGCTGCGTGAGACTCATACAGATGTAGTCGTGAGTTATTTACCGGTTGGCTCGGAAATGGCGACCAAGTGGTACGTCGAGCAGGTGCTGGAAGCCGGGTGTGGTTTCATCAATGCCATTCCCGTATTTATTGCCAGTTCGGACTATTGGGCTGAACGCTTCCGCCAACGTGGCCTGCCGATTATTGGCGACGATATCAAGAGCCAGGTCGGGGCAACGATTTTACATCGTGTTTTAACCAGCCTGTTTGTCGACAGGGGCGTGCAGCTCGACCGTACCTACCAGCTCAATTTTGGCGGCAACACCGACTTTATGAATATGTTGGAACGCGAGCGGCTGGAATCCAAAAAGATTTCCAAGACCAACGCAGTTACCAGTATGCTGCCCTATTCTCTGGAGGATGAAAACGTCCACGTCGGTCCAAGCGATTACGTCCCGTGGCTAACCGATCGCAAGTTTTGCTACATCCAGATGGAAGGCACCACCTTTGGGAATGTCCCGCTCAAACTGGAGGCCAAACTTGAGGTGTGGGATTCGCCCAATTCTGCCGGTGTTATCATTGACGCAATCCGCTGCGTCAAGCTGGCCCTTGACCGGGGCATTGCCGGACCTCTGGTCGGCCCGGCTTCCTATCTGATGAAGAGTCCTCCCCAGCAATACAAAGATAGCGTTGCGCGCGAAATGACTGAAGCGTTTATTCGGGGTGAAGAGTATCGGGATCCAGGTGCCTAAACAGTTACGCGAAGTACGAACCTCTACGAGTTGGCTGGTATGGAGCAGGCAGTCAGCATGGTTGATCCTGTTCAGCCTGTCTTTTTTGCTTTCCGCCTGCTCCAGCGCCGCTCCCGTTCCGGTGAGCCTCGCAACCCCCGACCCGGAGCTGACCCAGGCCTTTGACAGGGCCATGGAAACGGCCATGCAGGCGCTGCTGCCGACCGGCACCCCCACCGTTCCGCCCAGCGCCACCCCGACAGAGCCTCCCCCGACGCCCTCGCCCAGCCCGACCCCGCTGCGCACCCCTTCTCCGCTGCCGCCAACCTTCACGTCCTGGGTCCTGGACAAAGATGTCATCCCGGTCACCTACATCGAAGACCAGTGCCTGTACTTAAAAAACCGCTGGGACCCGAACAAAAGCTCGCCTGGAACCGTGGTCATGACCATCATGTACCACTCCGTGACAGAAGATTACAACCCGCTCAGCCCGGACGGGTCGCAGGTTCACCACTCTGAGCTGGTCAAAACGCTCGAACACGCTCGCGAAGTGGGGTTTGAGACCATCACCGCCGACCAACTGGCCGGCTTCCTGGAAAGCAACGAACGTATCCCGCGCCGGTCGCTATTATTGATCGTTGACGATCGCAAGCGAAAAGAATATTATGAAACCCACTTCATCCCCCTCCTGAAGGAATACGGGTGGACGATCACCAACGCCTGGATCTCTGCCAAGGATACGCCCGATTACCTGTGGAAGGAAAACGAGGAAGTTGTGCAGGCCGGCTGGGTGGATGTGCAGGCGCATGGCGTCGTTCACAATATCCCCATCGGTGAATACTCGACCGACGAATACATCCGCGGTGAATTGCTGGGCTCCATCGAAGCAATCGAGGCCCACCACGGCAAGCGTCCGGTCGCTTTTATCTGGCCTGGTGGCGGTTTCACCGCCCGGGCAGTTGAGCTGGCCCGCGAAGCGGGCTACAGGCTGGGATTCACCACCAACCCGCGCGGACCGGTGATGTTCAACTGGATCCCGCAGGCCGAATCGACGAACCCAAACCACCCACACTGGCTGCCCGAAATCCCCGCCGGCAATGCGCTGATGACCCTTCCCCGCTACTGGAGCATGGACGCAGCCTACCGCATCGATGACGTGATCACCATTGGCGATGACGCCACTGCCGAGGCAGAGCAAAACAAGGCCCATGAGTTGGTGTATTATGACGTGATGTGCAAAGGCCGGACCGGTGAAATCCCGACCCTCGCTCCCTGATCACGCGCCCTCAGGATTTGATATAATTAATTGGGTTTGAGATAAAAGATAATAGCTGAAGATTGGGTAATTGGGTAAATACCTGCCGGCAATTCTCCAGGCGGGATTGGCTGGAATGATCAGCAGGTTGCACTCCAAACGACAGGGGCTTTTCGATTGAGGATAAAATTCTATTGGGTAGTGATTGGGTTTTGGGCGCTGGCCGGCCTGGCCTGCACGCGCAGCGCGCCGGGCGTGGAACCCTGGCAGGTTGCCACCCGGGAACAAGCAGAAAAAAACGCTGCTGCCCAGGAGAGTGCTCCGTTGATGCCGGCGACCCGTGCGCCTGGCGCGCCGATCCTGACACCCACCCCAAACCCGCCCATGCAGCTTCCGCCGCTGCGGACCGAACCAGACCAGTACATCGTCCAGGCCAATGATACGCTTGGGCTGATCGCCAGGCGTTATGGGATCGATCTGGCCTCCCTGATCGAAGCCAACGAAATTACCAACCCTGACCGGATTGAAGTTGGCCAGTTGCTGGTCATTCCGGCCGCCGAACCAGGCCCGCCTGGCCCAAATTTCAAAGTGATCCCCGACTCAGAGCTGGTATACGGGCCAGCCAGCGCCGGTTTCGACCTGGCAGAATTCATCCAATCCCAGAAAGGTTTTCTGAGCTCCTACCGGGAAGAAGTGGATAAGCGAAATTACACCGGCGCGGAGATCGTCGCACGCGTGGCGATGGAATTCTCGGTCAACCCGCGCCTCTTGCTGGCGGTGCTCGAATACCGGAGCGGCTGGGTCACACAGGCCAGACCGGTCGAAGCCAGCCGCGACTATCCGATGCAGTACTTTGATCCTAATCGCAAGGGCCTTTATCGCCAGCTGGCCTGGACGGCAAACAACCTCAATCGCGGCTATTACCTGTGGCGGGCGGGCGGAATCCCAAGCTGGGTGCTGCAAGATGGGAGCGTCATCCCAATCGCGAACACGCTGAATGCGGGCTCGGCCGGGGTGCAGCATTTCTTCAGCCTGCTCCTGGATAAGGCCGATTGGGAGCAAGCGGTCACCGAGCCCGGTCTGTTCAACACCTACAACAGGCTCTTCGGGTATCCTTTCGACTACGCCATCGAGCCGCTCCTGCCGCCCAACCTGGCTCAGCCGGCCCTGCAGCTCCCCTTTGAACCCGGCGCTTCGTGGTCGTTCACGGGAGGACCACATGGTGGTTGGGGCGATGGCTCAGCCTGGGCTGCGCTGGATTTCGCTCCCCCCGGACCGGCGCTGGGCTGCGTTCAGAAAGATGAGTGGGTCGTGGCCGCGGCCGATGGCCTCATCCTGCGCGCTGACCTGGGCGCTGTGGTACAGGATCTGGACGGCGATGGGCTGGAGCAAACCGGCTGGACCCTCCTTTACATGCACATTGAAACGCGCGACCGCGTCCAGCCCGGCACATACCTGAAAGCCGGCGAGCGGATCGGGCACGCTTCTTGCGAGGGAGGTGTTTCAACCGGCACGCATGTTCACCTCGCCCGGCGTTATAATGGAGAATGGATTTCCGCTGATACCTCGCTGCCCTTTAATCTGGATGGATGGATCTCCAGCGGGGATGGTGTAGAATATAACGGTTTCCTGAAGAAAGATGGAGTAGTCATTGAAGCTTGGGCTGGTCGGCGAGACGAAAACCAAATCAGCCGTTAGGCTGGCCGCGCGCGGTAAACGGGCAGCGCTTGCGCTGGCGCTTCTGACGGTGTGGCTGGCGCAGGCAGCCTGTTCGGGTGGGTTGATTTACCCGGCCGAATTGACCGCGACCGCCATCAGCCCGGGCCAGCTTGTTTCGGCCGGTGGGGTCGAGTTTGAGACTCCCGTCCCACAAGAGCAGGACCCGGTTGATCCATCCCCCATCCCACCTCCCACCCGGGCAGCCCCGACAGCTTCCGCGACCGCCGAACCCACCCGGGATGACCCGGGTCCAACCCCAACCCAAAATACCACACCCGATTCGCCGATCCTGTATTACACCCAGGCCGGTGACACGCTGAAAGGCTTATCGGCTCGCTTCAATGTGTCGTCCGGCGAAATTACCTCCCCTAACTCAATTCCAACTGAAGGCCTGTTCGACCCGGGCATTTTGCTGCTGATCCCGCCTCGCCTGGGCGAGACAAGCTCGTCAACCCAATTGATCCCCGACAGCGAAATTGTTTACTCGCCCTCGGCGCTGGATTTTGAGTTGAAGCGGTTCGTCCTGGATGCTGGCGGCTACCTGACGACTTATAAAGAGTGGCGCTCCAGCGGATGGCATGATGGGCCGAAGGTCATCGAGCGAGTAGGGATCGAAAATTCCATTAACCCCCGCTTACTGCTGGCGATCCTCGAATGGCAAAGCCACTGGGTCTACGGGCAGCCGGAAAACCTGGCCGAGACAGAATACCCGATCGGTTTTCTATCGATTGAAAATGAGAAAAAAGGCCTTTACTACCAGCTCAGTTGGGCCGTCCAGCAGCTAAATATTGGTTATTATGGCTGGCGAGACGGCACTGTAACCGAGCTTAGCTTCCCTGACGGGAACAGGCTGCGCCTGGCTCCGGACCTGAACGCCGGGACGGTAGCCCTGCAGTACCTGTTCTCGCGGCTGTATAACCAGACCGAATGGGCCGGGATCCTGTATGGGCCGGATGGCCTGCTGGACCTGTATGAAAATATGTTTGGCAACCCCTGGATGCGCGCTCAGACGGTTGAACCGCTCTTCCCGGCCACTTTAACCCAGCCGCCCCTGGAGTTGCCCTTCTTGCCCGGGCATACCTGGAGCTATACCGGTGGGCCGCATTCAGCCTGGGGGCCGGATGGCGCCCGCGCAGCCGTGGATTTTGCCCCCTCAACCGACAAACACGGGTGCTATGAATCGATCGATTGGGTGACAGCCTCTTCTTCTGGGCTGGTCGTGCGCTCCGAGAATGGAGTCGTCGTCCTCGACCTGGATGGGGATGGGTACGAACAGACCGGCTGGGCCATTCTTTTCCTCCACATCGCCACCAATGACCGGGCGCCTATAAATACCTGGGTTAACCTCAACGACCCGATCGGGCATCCTTCCTGTGAGGGCGGAATGGCCACCGGGACGCATGTTCACATGGCGCGCAAATACAATGGGGAATGGATCCTGGCGGATGGTCCGATGCCGATGGTGTTAAGCGGCTGGCGCGTGCATGCCGACCCCATCCTCTACATGGGCACCCTCACAAAAGATGACCTGACCGTCTATTCGTCTGTTTACGGAACTTATGAGTCGCGCGTCACCCGGCCAAACGCTTCACCGTAAGATGAGAAGCAAGCGCCACAACTCCGCTTATCCCTTCACCTTCGCGCTGCTGGTCGCCCTGATCCTGCTCACCAGCGGGTGCATTGGCGAAGCGCCTACCGCTCAGCCGCCATCGACCCCAACCGCCGAGCCGACGCCGACGCTGCCCCTGCCGACGCCCCTGCCTACCCGCCCAAGCTACCTGCCCGGGGAACTGGTTGACTACACGGCCCAAACCGGCGATACGCTGCCGGCCCTGGCGGCGCGCTTTAACACCACCCTGGCAGAGATCCGCGCCGCGAACCCGATCATCCCTGATTCTGCCACAACCCTGCCTGCCGGCCTGCCCATGAAGATCCCCATCTATTACCGGCCGTTGTGGGGCAGCGCGTATCAGATCCTCCCCGACAGCCTGTTCGTCAACGGCCCTGCCCAGCGCGATTTTGACCCGGTTGCCTTTGTCGATTCCCAGCCCGGCTGGTTGAAGAATTACACCACCTATATTGATGGAGAGAACCGCCGGGGCGGCGAAGTGGTCCGGTTTGTCGCGACCAATTACAGCGTCAGCCCGCGTCTGCTGCTGGCCCTGGCTGAGTACCAGGTTGCGGCGCTCTCCAACCCCACCGCCCCCGCAAGCCGCTACCCACTCGGCAAGGCCGATTATCGCAAAGAGGGGTTTTACCGGCAGCTGGCCTGGGCAGCCGACCTGCTCAATAAGGGATATTACGATTGGCGCGCCGGGAAGCTGCTGTCGTTCGAGCACATGGACGGCCGCTTGGAGCGCCCGGACCCCTGGCAGAACGCAGCCACCGTTTCGCTCCAGGTTTATTTTTCCCATACATTGGATGGAGAGGCGTACCAGCGGGCAATTTCCAGCGTAGGGCTGGCCCAAACCTACCAAAGCTTGTTTGGCAATCCCTGGATCGCGGTAGAGGCGCACATCCCCGGCAGCCTGGAGCAGCCCGCCATGCGGCTGCCGTTTAAACCCGGCATGGCCTGGGCTTTTACCGGCGGGCCGCATAACGCCTGGGGCGACGAAGATGCCACGCGCGCCGCCATCGATTTTGCCCCACCCAGCGTGGTTGGCGGGTGCACCCCCACCGAGGAGTGGGCCACTGCGGTGGCAAGCGGCGTGATTGCCCGCACAGGAACAGGCATCGCCGTGCTGGACCTGGACGGCGACGGCGATGAGCGCACCGGTTGGGTGGTTTTCTACCTCCATCTCCAGATCGGCTCCACACCCCCGGTTGGAACCCGCCTGAACGCCGGCGACCCGATTGGGCATCCCTCGTGCGATGGGGGCAAGTCGACCGGCACGCACATCCACATTGCCCGAAAATACAATGGTGAATGGATCCTGGCAGACAGCGTGCTGGCCTTCAATCTGGAAGGCTGGCTGGCGCGCAACGGCGCCGCCCCTTACCAGGGGACCCTGCGGCGCTTTGGCCAGACCGTTACCGCCTGTGAGTGCTCGGATAACGCCAGCCAGATCCAGTCACAGGCGCCGGCTGTGGCTCCCTGAAACAGCCTGTTTATGCGCGGAGAATAAGCAGAGCGGCCCTCGATTTGACGGCCGCTCTGTTCATTAGATATACACTGGCAAAGGCTACTGCGTTTCGGTTTCCTGGATGGTAATCTTATGCCCGATATTCGCCACTTTGCCAAGCATGGCCTGGGCTGAACAATAGCGAGTTTCTGACAGTTCAACCGCCCGTTCGACTGCCTCGGGGCTGATGCCGCGGCCGCTGACGATATATTCAAGCGTAATATCGGTAAAAACTTTGGGATGTTCGGCGGCCCGTTCAGCCTGGACCTTGACCTCAAAACCGGTGACATCCTGGCGCTTTTTCTTGAGAATAGAAATCACGTCCATGGCCGTACAACCGGCCAGCCCGACCAGCAGAAGTTCCATCGGGCGAAATCCGTCGTTATCGCCGCCGACCTCAGGGCTGGCTCCCATCGGCAGCGAAAAACCGCTCCCGGCCGACCCCTCGAAAGTCATTTTGTCTTTCCAAATTACTTTTGCGTCCATAGTCCTCCCAGGCTGCTGCCAATTTACTTTCGTTATTGTACAGCAGTTTTTACCAGCGCGGCGCGGATTTCATCCACCAGCTGCTGCTCCGGCGCGGCGCCAACCACTGTTCCGGCGCCCATATTGATTGTCGTCTGGGGGACACCCGAAACATCAAACCGGTCAGCAAGCTCAGGGAATTCCATAGCTTCGACCATATCCGCCTCTACCATCGGGCTTTCCAGGGCAAATTGGTGCGCCAGGACAACCGCGCGCGGGCAGTATGGGCAGGTGGGGGTAACGAATACCTGCAGGTGGACCGGCGAGGTCAGCTCGCTCAGGAACTGGCGCGTTTCTTCGCTCAGGTTCGAGTCGCGCCGCGAAACCATCACCAGGTCGTTGACCAGCGAGGTAAACTCGTGACCAGCCGGGATACCTTTATAGCGGATCCCGTAATCCAGGACCTGGTCGCCATCACGCCCGGCCAGCACAAATTCCGGCGTGCCATCGACTTTGTACTGCCCGGCCACAGCCGCATCCTCTTCAATGTCGTAAACCGATAATGAGATCAAATCCGAAAGGCCGCTGACTTCCTCCAGCAGTTGTTTCGTCTCCTCACAATACTGGCAGCGCGCCTTATCCTGGCTGCCGAAGAACAGGATTTCCACCGGGTGTTGAAGATCCGCGAAGAGATCCCGAATCTGGCTCTTAATCTTATCATCTAACATGCTTGCCATGGTTTCCTCCATCGATAAACTGGCTCAAAAAAGTCCTTTATTTCTGCTTTCTTATCTTAGACGCGGCAGGGCCTCAAAAGTTACATCATTGATAAAAAATGAGGCCCGCCTGGCTGCCTGTCAAGCAGCGAGCGGACCTGAGAAAAGGGAAGATCGACTTACCCTGTTGGCGTGTTTAGACCACTTTTGGCGGGCAGGGAAGCCCAGGCGCATTATTTACGATAATCGTCAAGCTTCAATCGCAGATACAGCCGCTGGCGAACATCGGCCGGCATCGGCGTGTCTTCCGCTGTTTCGTGATACAAATCGACCGTTTTTTTAAGGGTATCCACAACCACCCGACAGCGATGGCAGGTCTTCAGATGCCGTTCAAGCTCCAGACACAGATCAGAGCTCAAGCTCCCTTCCACGTATTCACCCAGTGTGGAGAGCAGCTCGTGGCAGCGCTCGTGTGGGTGTTGATGTTCTTGATCGCTCATTTTGAAAACCTTTCTGACATTCGCTCTGCGTAGTACACAGAAAGTTCTTCACGCAGCTTCAGGCGCGCCCGCAGCAGGCGGGTTTTCACGGCTGTTTCGGTCAGGTTCAACGCATCCGCCGTCTCTTTTACGGACAGGCCTTCCAGGTCGCGCAGCACAAAAACGGCCCGCAACGCCGGCGAAAGATGCTGGACCGCGGTATCCAGGAACTGCCTGGCCTCCGCGCTGAGCAGGTCTCCCTCGGGCAGGCAGCACCAATCCACGATCTCGACCGGCTCAACGTCGCTGTCATCATCCTCCCGGTCGGCGTCAATCGAAACAAAGTTCGACCGGCGCTTGCGGACCAGCATCAACGCTTCATTGACGGCAATCCTATACAGCCAGGTCGACAGGCTGGAACGCCCCTCAAATGAAGGCAGGGCCCGCAGGGCTTTCAGAAAGGTTTCCTGGAGGATATCTTCGGCGTCCTGGGGATCATTGAGGATCTTGAGCGCCACGCGATAGATATTGTTTGAATATGCATCGACCAGGCGGGCAAACTCAGCCATATCCCCGGCCTTGAGCGCCTCCACTGAAACCTCTTGCTGAAGTCCCGCTCCTTGCTGGTTGTCAACGTTCTGATTCATTAGATGATCCCTTCACCTTTAAAGTTACAACCTAGGAGAGCGGCCAGGTCGGCATAACATCGAGGTTAAGCGGATCGTGGTGCCCCAGCGCGTGGCGGAAGTAACCGGCGGCAGCGATCATGGCGGCATTATCGGTGCAGAGCGCGAGAGAGGGGATATGGACCCGGAACTCTTTCTGGGCCATGAATGCTCCCCGCAGCGCCTTGTTCGCGGAGACTCCCCCGGCGACCAGGATTTCGCTGGCCTTGAAGCTGCGCGCCGCGGCGACCGTCTTGCTGAACAAAACGTCGACGACCGCGGCCTGGAAGCTGGCGGCCATATCCTCAACCGGCAGCGGGCGGTTAAACCTCTCAAACTCCCACACCGTTCGTAAAACAGCCGTCTTCAACCCGCTGAAGGAAAAATTCCAGGTACCTTCCAGGCGCGCCCGCGGAAAATTAAAGGCATGGGGGTTGCCGGTTTCAGCCGCTTTCTGAACAGACGGGCCGCCGGGATAAGGCAGTCCGAGCAAACGGGCCACTTTATCAAATGCTTCGCCGGCCGCGTCATCCAGGGTGGATCCCAGGCGCTGGTAGGTCAGGTGATCGGTCATCAAGTTGAGTTCCGTGTGCCCGCCGGAAACCAGCAGCGCCAGCAGCGGAAACTGCGGCGGGGTTGGCGGGTTGGTCATATCGCCAGGATGGACCCAGGCCGAGTAAATGTGCCCTTCCAGGTGATTGACTCCCACCAGCGGCAGGCCGCTGGCCAGGGCCAGCCCCTTGGCTGTGTTCATCCCCACCACCAGCGAGCCGGCCAGGCCCGGCCCGCGCGTCACCGCGATCGCATCCAGGTCGCTCAGCCCGAGGTGCGCCTGCTGGAGCGCCTGTTCCACCACTGCATAAATCGTGCGGATGTGCTGGCGCGAAGCCACCTCGGGGAAGACCCCGCCGTATTTCGCGTGCAGGTCGATTTGCGAAGCAACCACGCTCGACAGCAACGCCCGGCCATTTTCGATTACCGCGGCGGCCGTTTCATCGCACGAACTTTCAATACCCAGTACGCGCGCCGGAGGAAGGGACTGTTTTTCTTTCTCTGTCATCATCAACCCCATCTTTCTGAGTTATTTCACCGGTAGAACCAGGTCGAGCGGGTAATCTACAAGCGTTTCAAACTGTCCGTCAGGGCGGATTGCGACGGTGTTTTCCAGGCGCACGCCATAGCCGCGTTCCGGGTAATAGAGGCCGGGCTCAATCGTCACAACCATGCCCGCTTTCAACACATCGGCCTCCAGGGCCGTGTCGCGGCTGAACGGGCGCTCGTGGATCTTCAAACCCACCCCGTGGCCGAGGCTGTGCACGTAGCCCTCCTCTGTGTCGGGATTGCTTTGGACAGTTGGGTGCCCCAGCGCCTCAAACAGATCACAGGCGCGTTTTTGATAGTGGTTGAAGGCGACGCCGGTTTTCAGCTCGCTCGTGACGGTCTGGAAGACGTGCAGCACATGCTCGTATACTGCCTGGACTTCATCCGGCGCATACCCGAGGCACCAGGTGCGGGTGAAATCGAAGAAATAGCCGCCGCCGGCCTCGCAGGGGAAGATGTCGAACACGATGGTCTGGCCCAGCCGCAGCACGTCGCGCGGGTTGCCGCTGGAATGCGGGACCCCGGCATCGCGGCCAATCGCAAAAATGGCGCCCTCCGGGTTTGCCGCATCTCGTTCTGCCAGCCAGAGATCGATCTTCCCTTTCACATCCCCGATGGTCAGCGGCTGGCCGTCCGGGCGAATCAGGATTTCCTCTCGAACGGTCTGACCGGTCAATAAGTCGGCTACCTTGCCGACTACCTCAGTCGTAACCTGGCCCATCCGGCGGATGCGCTCGACCTCGGCCTCGTCCTTGGTCGCCATCGCCTCGCCGAGGATCTCGCCGTTCAAATCGCCGACCAGGGTGATGCCCGGCATCCGCTTCTGCAGCTCGTAAAAAACCGGGAACGCCGTGCTCAAGTCCGCTTTTCCATACAGCGCTACCCGCCCGGACTCGATGCCCAGGTCCGCCAGCATGCGAGCGTAGCGGATGGCAGCCGCCGCTGCCCCATTTCCGCCGGCCTCCGCCAGGATCTCTTTATAGGGATAGCGCGCGTAACCGCGGGTCACCAGCCCGGTCCTGGCCGCTTCATCGCGCTCCATGGCGGCATGAAACAGCACGGCCGGTTCTCCGCGTTTCTTCACCAGGTCGGCCTGGGTCAGGTGCCCCCCGCCGGTCAGGTAAACCATGGCGGGGTTGTTCTGGGCCGGCCCGGTCGCCAGCAGCACATCGATATCATTCGCCTGCATGATCGCGTCTAAATCGCTTTTCATCTTGATTACCTCTAAAGTTCAGTCATGCCGGTCCAGCGCATCCCGCAGGACCGACAGCAGGATCTCTTCCTCATCGGGCTGCACCGTGCGCGGGTCCAGCACGACCCGCTCCTCAGCCACCCTGGCAATCACGGGCCGGGGAGCTGAGCGCAGGCGGGCCAGGAAACGGTTTGGCTTCGGGACATTCAGGGACAACAGATAGGTAGGCAGGGTCTCTTCCGGCAGGCTGCCCCCGCCCACCGTCGACTGCCCGGGGATCACCTCACCGCTGCCCACCTGCGCGGCCCAGGCCCAGGCGCGCGCCTCGATTTGTTCGAGGGGCATCGAAATCATCCGCCAGATCGGAACCTCACGCTCCGCTTCATCCTTCAAGTAATGCAGCAGGGTCTGTGAAAGCGCCGCCAGGCACAGCTTGTCCGCCCTCACCGCGCGCGCCAACGGGTGCTTGCGCAGCCGGGCAACCAGGTCGGCCCGGCCCAGGATGATGCCGGCCTGCGGACCGCCCAGCAGCTTGTCGCCCGAAAAGCAGACCAGGTCGGCGCCGGCCGCCAGGGATTCCTGCACGGTTGGCTCGTGCGCCAGCCCGTAGCGGGCGGTATCCAACAGCACCCCCGAGCCCAGGTCGTCCACCAGGGGAACCTGGTAGCGGTGCGCCAGACTGGCTAACTCGGCCAGGTCCGGCTCGGCCGTGAACCCGATGATCCTGAAGTTGGAGTGATGGGCGCGCATGACCGCCGCGGCCGGTTCTTGCAGCGCGTTCTCATAATCCGCCAGGTGGACCCGGTTGGTCGTGCCCACTTCCACCAGCTTCGCGCCGGATTGGCTCATCACTTCCGGCACGCGGAAGCCGCCCCCGATTTCCACCAGCTGGCTGCGCGAAATCACCACCCGCCTGCGGCGCGCCAGCGCGGTCAGGAGCAGGAGCAGCGCGGCCGCGTTATTGTTCACCACCAGGGCTGCTTCCGCCCCGGTCAGGCGTTTCAGCAGGGCCTCGGCGTGGACCAGGCGCGATCCGCGCGCGCCCCGCTCCAGGTCGTACTCCAGGTTGCTGTACCCCAGCGAAACCTGTTGAACCGCCTGGATTGCCGCCCGGCTGAGCGGCGCGCGGCCCAGGTTCGTGTGCAGGATGACCCCCGAAGCGTTGATGACCGGCCCGAGCGAAGGCTTCATCCACTCCGCCAGCCGCGCCTCGACGGTTGTAAAAATCTTCTCAGATTTCGACTCGGGCTCTCCATCGAAAACAGGCGCAAGCTGCCCGGGCTGCGCCAGCAGCTCCTGGCGCAGGTCGGATAAAACCGAGCGGATCGCCTCAAGCGTCGCCGCCCGGCCATAGGCAGCGATCAACGCTGTTGCCGGCCCGGCTTGCAGCAGTTGCTCGACCGAGGGGAGCTCGCGCAGCCGCTCACGCATCCTCGCCCTCATCCTCCTCGCCGTCGTCTGACCCGGCGCCCGGCTCGGCCCGGGCAGGTCGCCACGCGCTGCTCTCCCCCATCCGCAGCAGCAGCTCAACCAGGATCATCCCCACCAGCAGGACCAGCGTCAATCCAGAGGTCAGCACGCGGCCCATCTGCAGCCAGGCCAGCAGGCTGCCATACACGCCAAACCACATGGCTTCGCGTAAAACAACCCCGCTTTCCACCGGCGGGTTGGAAGGAAACCGCCGGTTGAGAAAATAGGCCGCCGGCAGGGCCGTGCCGCTCAGGGCCAGCATTAGAAGAAAGAAAAACAACCAGCGCGGCGCCAGGGTCGGCAGGGTCTGCATCAACAAAACGACCAGGCCGCCCCATCCGATCAGGATCAGGACCAGGCTGATCCATAAAATTGCCCTGAAGGAAGGAAGTTTTTGACTCATCACACCGGCTAACCTCTGCTGAATTATATCATCAGAGCTTTCTCGCTATGAACGCAGCAGGCATCCGTAAATCCAAAATCGATCAGTCAGCAAACTGGCGCATCCGTTCAACTTTATTTGTGGGCCGGCCAAGAGCAAGGGCATGTGCGGTCTGCAGATTCATCCAAAATTCTGGGGTCGTACCAAATGCTTGAGCGAATCGCCACGCAGTATCAGGAGTAATCCCCCGCTTCCCACGAACAATCTCATTAATGCGCTGCAGAGGGACCCCCACGTGTTTCGCAAAAACTACCTGGCTGATGCCCATGGGCTTTAAGAACTCTTCAAGTAACACCTCACCAGGATGAGTAGGAATTCGATTTTCAGGAAACATGGCCAACCTCTCTTGTAAATAGCCAATCAATGGTAATCGACAATCGAAACTTCACTTGCGCCGCCGCCTTCCCAACGAAAAATGATTCGCCACTGATCATTAATTCGAATACTATAAAATCCTTGCATATCACCTTTCAGCGCCTCCAATCGATTACCAGGAGGCATCCGTAAGTCCACCAATTCCCGAGCCGCATTGATCATATCGAGTTTCCGTAAGATGATCGGTATGAGTGCTTGTGGTAATCGCCTCACTCGTAAGGTTTGGCGTCCATGATAAAGGTCTTCGGTAGCCGCATCTCCAAAGGAATGGATCATTGTGACCTCTGCTAAGAGTATATCACTTGCATGGTTGCCGTGCAAGTATGTAATACCGGTTTGTGTAAATCGCAACTAGAGATCATCGAAGCACTCACCGACACGCATCCCAGTTGTCAACCTCCCGAAATTAGTACCATTTGAGAGTGGAAAAATCAGGCATGTTCTGCCGCATACTGAAAGGGCGACAAACCCTGTAATGCCTCATGCGGCCGGATAGCATTGTATTCTTCGAGCCACTGCTCGGCGATGTCTCGAATTTCGGTCAACGAACTGAAGAGATATGCGTCCAAGACATCTTCTCGGAAAGTACGATTGAACCTTTCGATATAAGCATTTTGGGCTGGCTTTCCAGGTTGGATATAAGCCAGGGTAATCTTGCGTTCCTCCGCCCATTGTTGCAAGCGGTGTGAAATCAACTCGGGGCCATTGTCAATGCGCATTTGGTGGGGACAACCACGCCAGGCTATCAACATCTCCAGTACTCGGATGACGCGTTCTGCAGGCAAGGAGGTATCCACTTCAATCCACAAGGCTTCCCAACCAATGTGGATTGGTCATGAATCAGGACATCCGCAAGCTGTGCACGACAGCGACATGGCCTATTCGACCGGACGCATCACCAAAGCCGGTCGACGCGACCTGCACCGGGCAATGGTCGATGCAGCCAACCACGCCATCACGGACCACGCCCACTGGAAAGCACAGTTTGAAGCTCTCTCCAGCCACATAGGCAAGTCGAAAGGCCATTGTGACCATTGCCAGGAAGCTGCTGGTAGTCGTCTGGCACATGCTGACCAAAGAGGCGGCGGACAAATATGCCAACCCGACCCAGGTGGCCTGCTCGATGTTTGCCTTTGCCCACAAAGTACGCGTCAAGAACCTGCCCGAGGGGCAGAGCACACTGCGCTTCACCCGCAATCAGCTCGACCGGCCGAAGATCGGCCAGGAGGTGAAGAAGATCCTGGGGGGCACGAAGACCTTTAATCTCCCGGAGAGTAAGCTGACCGCGAAGTAATCGGCAAGGTTGAACAGCAGAATATACAAACTAAAACCTGCTTTCGGATAAGTAGTGTGTCATAAGTCTTTAGAAACGTGATAGCGGTTTTCCGCATCAAGGATGTTCTGACGGGTCATGGTTCGTTCGGCCTGTTCCAGCACACAAGCAATGTCATCCTCCAGATGGTTGGCACATGCTTGATCTTTGAGAAAGCGCCAGAACCGCTCGATTGGGTTTAGATCGGAGCAGTAAGTCGGCAACCAAATCACCATTACCCGATGCTCAAACAGACTGAGAGCGGCCAAAGCCGAGGCACTTTTATGATACGAGACATTATCCATCACCAAAACAATGCGCCCGGTCGGGTATTGCTTGATCAGCAGTTCTTCCAAAAACACGATAAAGGTAGCTGTGTTTTTGATCAGCGCCGTAGTCCAGGTGATCGTGTCTTTCGCCCAGTTATAACCACCAAAGACATGCCGCTTCTGCTTTTCGCCCGGACGGGTGGCCGGTACCCGTTTTTTGCGTTCCGACCTTCATCCAGCAAGCCCGCAGCGGCGGATCGAGCGTCAGGGTTGTTTCGTCCACAAAGATGAGCTCGAAATCGTCCCCGAGGCTCTTTTTTTGAGCGATTCCAGCAGCTCAGCCGCCTGGGCTTTGGCCTCTTTATCCTGCAAGTGGCCCAGATCATGCTTGGGGCGGCGATATCGGTACCCTTTTCGTTTCATCAAAGCCCGTAGCCGCGGCTCACTCAAAGCAATGCCGGTCTCTTTTTCTAAATGCTGGCGTAAGCGGTCGACCGTCCAGATAGCAAAGTCATATCCCAGTTCCTTCGGCTCTTGCTCCAGAACACGCTCTAATGCCTGGCTGTACGCATCATCGGCTTTGGCGGGTCGTCCTGATTTTGGCTTGTTGGCCAGTCCTTCAATGCCATCGCGCTGCCAACCATACACCGTTGGAATGCTGATGGCCTGCATCTTGGCGATTTCCTCTGGTTTATGCCCCATGTGAAGGAGGCGAATGACTGTACATCGCTGTCGTACTTCTGGTCGTTTATCATGGCGGATCGCTTTTTCGATCTCTGCCAGTTGCTGATCTTTTAGGTGGTAATCTCGGGCTTTCGGCATGCCCTCAGTTTATCACGTTTGTTAAAGTTCTTTCGACGTATTACTTAACCAGACCAGGTATTAAATTTGAAAATCACAACTGTTCATGCAATCTCAACCAAGTGGTAAGGCATGACAGGACAAGAACCGCGTATTGTACAAACGAAATAACGAACTCAAGTTTTATATCATAAGTTGCATCACCGGAGCAAGTTATGTTTATCACCTTCTGTAAAGCAGGTCGATTGCTTACAAAGGCGAGATAAGACAAGACCAGAGCCAATCGAGATTTGTATATTTCCCACACATGTGGTAAGATTTCATCACAATTGACCTGGCCGGGTGCATCACCTGGCCGCTCATCCAGAGAGGTGGAGGGATCGGCCCGATGAAACCTCGGCAACCGCCAGAAAAATGGCGGTGCCAATTCCGGCAGAAACAGATCGAAGGAGTGGGGGGCTCCGGTTTCTGGAAGATGAGAAGAACCGTGCAAGCTGCGTGCCTCTCAATATCCAGAGAGGCATTTTGTTACACAAAACCGCGTTGTAATTGGGGATGATCAAAAACATGGAACGCAAATACACCAATCGACGGTATTTAGACGCGCTGCAAGAACGGATTATCGTCTTCGATGGCGCGATGGGAACCAGCCTGCAGGAGCAAGATTTGGGCGCAGCCGAATTCGGCGGCGAGCAGTATGCCGGCTGTAACGACTACCTGGTGATCAGCTACCCACAGGCAGTCGAGAAGGTCCACCGCTCCTTCCTGGAAGTGGGCGTCGATGTGATCGAGACCGATACCTTCCGCTCCAACCGGCTGACCCTGGGGGAATACGGTTTGCAGGACCGGGTGAACGAAATCAACCGGGCCGCGGCTGCCCTGGCCCGCCGGCTGGCGGATGAATACACCGAAAAGACCAGCCAGGAGCGCCTGGTGGCCGGATCGATTGGCCCATCCGGCAAGCTGCCATCGATGGATGACCCGGAGCTGTCGAACATCGGTTTTGATGAGCTGGCCGATATTTTCCGCGAGCAGGCCCAGGGCTTGATCGAGGGCGGCGTCGACCTGCTGCTGATTGAGACTTCCCAGGATATCCTGGAAGTGAAGGCAGCCATCCATGGCATCCACCGCGCCTTTGAAGCCACAGGGACCTGGCTGCCCATCCAGGCCCAGGTGACCCTTGACACCACCGGGCGAATGCTGCTGGGGACCGATATCCAGGCCGTCCAGGCGATCCTGGAAGGAATGGGTATCGACGCGATGGGGCTCAACTGCTCGACCGGCCCGGATTACATGCGCGAACCGCTCCGCATCCTGGGAGAGCAGTCGCCGCTGCCGATATCCTGCATCCCCAACGCCGGACTG